>JAISZB010000211.1 GCA_031269465.1 Clostridiales bacterium
TTGTGTGTTTGAGGCATGTACAAATGTCCATAAAATGTATTTTCGTACTAAATTACTTTTTTTGGAGCTTGATTATACAGCGAGTGCAAAATGCCGAGATCGGCATTTCGCACCACTCAATGGATAATCAAGCTCCAAAAAAGTAACATTTGATGAAAAGCGGTATAGTCATGACTTCACAAGCAAATCAGCTTATATAAAAGATGCTCATGCTTTAGCTAAGGGAATATAAGGCGAGTATTTTCGGAAAATCAAAAAAGCATTGCGTTGCAGGATGCGCAATGACAGTATAATGCCTGTATGAATTTTAAGAGCGCTTGTGTTTGGATTTAGCTTCAAAAGCCCAGTCAGCATTGCTTATATTATTATATATCGCTTTGATTGTCAAGAATCGCAGAGAAGCGTTGGGTTCAACAGCGGGCTTCATCATTAGAAGCGTAGCGTCTTAGGGCCAAATCGGTATACGAGCATTGCATTTCCTCACACGCTCATCAAGTACTTTACATTTTTATGCTATTATTAAAACTCATTGAAAATTCTCTTCAGGGGGCTGAATTGCACGACTCCTTACTGTATAAACCTGTTCCATAATATACTGCTTTTATATAGAATTACCTTTTTTGAAGCTTGATTATACAGAGAGCGCAAAATGCCGATTTCAATCGCACCATTCAATGGATAATCAAGCTCCAAAAAAGGGACGCTTGATGAAAAACGGTATAGATGCATTTGACAGCGCGTCAGCATATGAAGGCAGCCGCCCGTCAGGGCGGCCGTTTTTATGCGGAGGCATTGAAATAATCCAAAATGCCCATATATATGGCCCATGCCAATCGATCTTGATAGTCTGGATCCAGAAGCTTCTGCTTCTCGCTATAATTTGTGAGGAAGCCGCATTCAACTATTACAGCAGGCATGGTAGTCTGTTTTAAGACATAGTAGTTAGAATTTTCTTTAGCTTCAAATTTGTTCGTGTAGTCTACAAACTCCTTGACTTCTTTTTGGATGCTTTCCGCAAGCTTCTTGGAGTTGTCTGAGCTGTTGAAGTAGAATACCTGAGCTCCGTGCACGCTGGAATTGGGGAAGGAGTTCTGGTGTATGCTGACGAAGATATCCGCCTTGCTGGTGTTGGCGGTGAGTTTTCTACTGTACATGTCAGATTTTTTTGTAGTCGCAAGCTCAGAGTCATCTATGCGGGTCATAAAGACAATCGCGTCGCTCTGCTCCAAATAAGCTTGCAACTTTTTGGCAATTTCCAAATTGATGTCCTTTTCATTGCTTTTTCCGCTGACTTTGCCGGGATCATAGCCGCCGTGCCCTGCATCTATGAGAATTATCTTCTTTGAGAGCGGCATGGCAAACGACGAAGTCGGAACTGTTTGCAACCGCATAGTTAGCGCCAGCCCGGTGGCAATTGCGAGCATATAGATAACTATCAATATATTCTCCTTGGTTATGCTTATGACTTTCATAGAGTTCCTCCGCGTCAAAACGAAATGTTGCCTGAGGTCGTCTTCTCCCTCTGGCATGTAAAGCAAGCAAAGAAAAGTGCGGCGTAAAGCGTGAAGCGCCTTAATTGGCAGTTCAACGGGCAAAAAGAAATCGAGGGCAATTTATGGTGGATTGCCCATCCATCCGCGACAATATGGCGATTATTAAACAATCGCTGCTATTGTGCAGCCTGGCTATCCATTGAACCAAGTATAATTGGATTCAAATTCTTAATATGCCGCGATCTTCATGGATGTATTTTCATGGCTGTGCTGCTTGAGGAATTGAGTCTTTTGATTGTCACTAGCTCCCAGCGGAACAGAGGATGAACTGGCGCTAAACCGGCAAAGGGCGATTCGCATCAGGCATATACGCCTGCATGAATTGGAAAGCCCTGGTTTTGGAGTTGGATTATAGTGCTATGCTAGGATAATCCTTTTCTATTCGGTTAATTCGACCTCGCGTCGGCGCATTTCGCGTTCAATGGGATTGATGGAAGCAAAATCCCGGGTTTGCTTCGCTTGCCAAAGGCGAAGGCTCGGTGTTGGGGGCATAAGCTTGCTTGGGGCTTGGTGGAAGGCAAGCTAATAAAGCTAGTCATGCATAGCGGCATATACAGATTTGCAATCAGAAGTCCATATTTTAGAGCTTGATTATCCATTGATCTATTGAGACTCTTAGAATTATGTCCCAAATAGGAACTTTCATATGCAAATCATATACTGAGTTTCAACCGTACCGTTTTTTTCGCCTGATTATGCACGTTCGCATTGCATAATCAGGCGAAAAAATCGATACGGTTAGTGTAAATCAGCATAAATGCCGATATCGCCATTTCGCACCTCGAAGTGGAAAATCCTGCGCTGAATCGTTATGTCTAGGTGCTCATGGGCATATAATAAGCGTTTGTTCTTCTAAGGTGAAAGTTTTAAGCCAAAGCTTTTTGTGCAGAAGCGCTATGTATGCTGATTTGCCTTTGAAACCGCTTATTTTGAGATAGACTGTATAGCGAGTGTGAAATGCCTGATCTCAAAATAAGCGCCTTGAAAGATGATAATCAAGCTAAAATAGATTCATTTGACTGGGAATAGGCGCAGTTTTACAACATATCCTATGTTTTAGCGATGCGTTGCAAAGACTATTAAAGTTTCATCTCTTTTTGCCTAAAGCGCATCCCAGGCAAGGGTATTGCAAGCAATCCTGAGTAGGTGAGCCGGATTGCGTAACGCTATATTTAACTTTATTCAACGAGTCTGCGGTTTATTCTTGTGTTTGCCTATTCTGAGAGTACATGCTCTTTCCTAATGCCTCTATGCGCAGACGAATTCTCTGATTTTAGAACAGATTTTGGAGCTTTTACTTTCAAGCTCAAAAATGGGCGCATTTGACTGCAAATCAGCATGACATCCCTTATATTACTCTGTATGAAGCGGATAGTTTACTGATGGATTTTCCTAAATTATGAGAGTTTATTGCTAACGCCCTTTCGATATGCTATAATGATGATTGGGAAGCATGCGTGATGGCATTCAGTTTAGGAGGGGGGAAATAGTGCACACTCTTTTCACCATTTGCTTTGTAGTGGGTTCGGGCTATGTGGTCATATCTTTTTTGCTCGGCGAGATAATTGATGTATTGGACTTTGACTTCTCCTTTGATTTTTTGGGGGGAGTCTTCCCTCTGAAGCCTTCGGTAATAGCGGCCTTTGTGACGGTTTTCGGAGGGGCGGGACTGATTTTTTCAAGCATTGTCGGAAATCTGCTTGCTCTCGCATTTGCGGCTATTTTGGGGATTATTGTAGCTTTTCTCCTTTACCGCTTTGTAATAGTGCCGCTGTACAGGGCTCAGAACACAAGCGCTGCGGACATTCAAAGCTTCATAGGGATGGACGCTAAGGTGACTGAGCGCATACCTCAAGGCAGCTATGGAAAGATTAGATACTTCGCTAATGGAAATACATATTCGGCGCCTGCTAAATCTGAAGACGGCGGAGAAATAGGCCGGCATGAGGATGTCGTCATCGTCTATATAGAAAAGAACACCTACTTTGTGAAAAAGAAGGCAGGGAGGCGAAGCGAAGCCCTTAATTAGCAGCAAACATTAAACCCCAGAGAAAACATGGATAGCCGCACTATAGAAAATACTATGGCGGGCTGTGGTTCGGGGCCCGCAAACAAGTTTCCTCCTGACCGGGACGCCCAAAGGCGAGATCTGAAAGCAGCCTTGAAATGATCAGCTCAAGCTGCCGCTTTCCATCTATGGATCATATTAGAAAACAGCTTCTGTAAGAGTTTTTTTATAATCCTAACTCCTAATGTGCATTTTTCGATCTAGCAGAAATATTTTCAGTAGTCTATGCTTTTTAAGTATAATGAACTGAATTGCAACTATAATTTAGACGTTGATGCTTGGATTGATTTGAGTATGATTTCAAAAGTCATTTTTATATGTTAGATATTTTAAGTGGAGATCGCGCAGGGCGCGGCCTGCACCGGCCACGCGCGCCTGGCCATACCCCCGAAGACGGGCGCGTCCGAGCTCATGGGACGCCTCAAGGGCAAGTCCGCGCCGGCGCCCTTCGACCGCCGCCACGAGTGCGGCGGCAAGTGGAGCGGGAAGCTCCGGGCCGGGGGCTGTTGCGTCTCGGCCATCGGCAGCCTGGACGAGGCTTAAGATCAGGAAATGCATCAAGAATCAGGAGAACGACGGCAAGAACAGGAAATAGGAGCCTCTTCTAGAGGCAGCCGGCGCCGGGATTGCGGCGCCCGC
>JAISZB010000261.1 GCA_031269465.1 Clostridiales bacterium
CAATGTCGTGTATTCGTGCAAGTACCATGTGGTATGGTGTCCGAAATACCGACGTAAGGTTCTCGTCGGAGAAATCGAAACGCGTCTAAAGGAGCTGATACAAGAAGCGTGCGCGGAAATACGGGCGGAAATCATAGAGATGGAGCTAATGCCAGACCATGTACGCTTGTTGGTTGAGGTAGACCCTCAATTTGGAATGCACAGAGCAGTCAAGCTCATCAAGGGGCGAACGTCTCATTACTTGCGGCGAGAGTTTCCGTCACTGACGACGAGACTGCCGACACTATGGACAAACTCATATTTTGTATCAACCGCCGGCGGCGCTCCGCTGGCTGTCATCAAGCAGTATATTGAGAATCAAAAGGCGGCGCAGTGAGATGGAAAAGCGCTGCAAATTTCGGATGCATCCAACGCCAGAGCAGAAACAACTCATGCAAAAGACCTTTGGATGCTGCCGGTTTGCGCTTAACAGGTACTTGGCGAGACGAATAGAACAATGCCAATTAGATAAATCTACGTTTGGGTACAACGATTGCTCCGCTGACATGACACGGTTAAAAGCTGAATTGGAATGGCTGAAAGAAGTAGACGCCACCGCATTGCAATCCTCTATCAAAGGCTTGGACGCAGCATATCAAAACTTCTTTCGCCGAGTCAAACAGGGCGGCGCTCCGGGTTTCCCGCGCTTCAAGAGCAAGCGGGACAACCGCAAGCCATACAAAAGCAAGGCAGTTGGCAAAAACATAGAGCTTTCAAGCAACGCGATAAAACTCCCAAAGCCCGGTTGGGTTGAATGCCGCGTCTCAAAGCAAATTGAAGGGCGCATCATCAGCGCGACAGCATCGCAACCGCCCAGCGGAAAATATTTTGCATCGGTCTGCTGTACTGCTGTTGAGATTGAGCCGTTGCCAATGACAGGCGCGGTTGTCGGGGTTGACTTGGGAATTAAGCCGTTCGCAGCCACTTCCGACGGCGCAGAGTTTGAAAGCCACAAATATCTGCGGAAATCGGGAAGGAAACTTGCCAAGTTGCAACGTCAGCTATCCCGAAAAACAAAGGGTAGCGCGAACAGGAATAAGGAGAGAATCAAAGTGGCGCGTTTGCATGAGCATATCTCCAATCAGCGTAATGATATGCCGCATAAGCTGTCCACAGGCCTTGTGCGTGACTATGACACGATTGCCATTGAGGATTTGCAAGTCAATAACATGGTTAAGAATCATAAACTTGCGAAGTCAATCAACGATGCGTCATGGAGTGAGTTTTCGCGGCAGTTGCAGTATAAGTGCGACTGGTACGGCAAACAGCTTGCGAGGATTGACAAATTCTATCCAAGCAGTCAGTTGCGCGGCGTATGCGGCTATCAGAACAAGGAAGCAAAG
Source organism: Clostridiales bacterium (assembly GCA_031269465.1). GTDB lineage: Bacteria > Bacillota > Clostridia > Lachnospirales > WQUN01 > JAISWZ01. The sequence goes on from JAISZB010000261.1 coordinate 1,383, forward strand.
AATCTCGCCGTGCGTGAGTGGATTTGTCCTATATGCGGCGCTGAACATGGCCGCGACATCAACGCCGCAAAGAATATCTTAAAAGAAGGGTTGCGCCTGTTGGCGCAGCCAAACGCAAGTACTGTGGGACACGCGGGAATTCACGCTTGGGGAGAGGGCATAAGACCGGACAGCCGGCTATCCTCGCCGAACCAAGAATCCCCCTGCTTTAGCTGTGGGGAGTTGTCAATGATTTATTATGATTAGCTGAGCAACCGCAAAAAAGCGCAAGAAAAACCTTTAATCCAGCATTTGAGCCGATGGAGGCAAAGCAGTCTCCGTCATGTCTTAAAAGTCAAAAAACGGGACGCGGCTTCTATCCAGCGTCCCTTTTATGCTATTTCTTTTGCGCGTCTGCAGTGCCGCATATTTCCTCCAATGCTCGACGCTCCGGGGAGCGGCATATTGAGGGCCTCAGGTTTTCCTGAAGCTTTAAATAGATGCGCTTAACAGTAAATTGTCGCTTCCCGCAGTTGCCGCCGCCGCTTGCCAGGCGGGCGAAACCGCGCATGACACAATCGCGCACGGCTGCGCGCAAAAGTGGAATCGCTTTGCTGGAAAATGCGCCCGCCGAATACGCAGATCGCGCCTCGCTGAGGAACTCCGTGGAGTAATCCAAGCGTTGCAAAACGGCTAGGCTAGCGCGTGAAATTGAAATCGCCCTGCCAGTTGAATTCTCGCGGCAATGTGTTCACGGTGCGAGTACTGAGCATGAAGCCGAGCATAAAACAGCAGGCAGAGAAGCACCAGCTAGACTCAGAGTGATGCAGCGGCGAGGCTGATTCCACAGCTGAATTCAAGCGCATAGCTCCGCCAAGAGGAAATGGCTTGCGGCAATTTTTCGGGAACTCCCGCAGGAAGAATCTTTTATCTGGAAAAGCAAATTCTCCGATTCCCGCGCTTTCCCCAAAAAGCGTGATAAAACCAGCCCGCAGCACAAAGCCGCCAAAAGCAAGCTGTAACATCTCAAGGAAGATCGCGCCAAAATAGGCTTTTAGCGTATCGCCCGCTTGTGCAAGCAGTAGCTGCGGCCGCAGTGCAAGGGCTTTGAGGCATCCAAATTAGGCAGACTCATAAGCAAATTAGCATGCCATTGAAGAAAGCCTTTTTCAAGCGCATGTGAAATAGCGTAAACACACCAAATGAGCAGCGGCGCTGCTGGCTGTCATTCGACAGCTGGCAGCGCCGCTACTTTTTAGCGTAACCTTATCGATTCTTTTTGCAGGGTATTGGCAAACGGCGCAGCTGTTGCACTGAGCCGAAGATCATTGCGAGATCGCTTTAAGCGCCTCAGTTGTGGTGGGGTTCGCTGTCATAGCCATCAGAAAAGCCTGATTCAGGCTCTCTAGGCATGATGACTGAACAGATGATGTAAGCTATAAGACCTGCGCTGGTGAATGCGAGGAGAACCCATACCAGCCTTACTACAGTCGGATCCAGCCCAAAATAGTTCGCGACACCCGCGCAAACGCCGTCAATTCTAACGTCAGACCTAGATTTATAAAGTTTTTTTGTCATATTAGCCCTCCTGTCACTATAAGAAAAACAACTCTTTGCTTAAACTTCTGTCTGCAATAAATAATTGAGAGCGTGGCATAATGGCATTTCGTTTTATCATTATCCTATTCTGGCTTTACTCTTATTCCACACTTAATTCAAATTTATTTTCTCACTATCTTGCGCTCAATTGCGTCGAAATCTTTTATGGATGACAAAAGCTCCTGAAATCTGCCTGCATAGATGAGTTCCAGCAAATCGTCTAAAATTCTGAGCGCTTTCTTTGCCATATCGACAGTAATAAGGTTTTTATCCAGCGCTTCGCTTATTTCTCCGGCATCCACAACTTTCACGAACCCATTGTCATATACAATTACATCTACGAGCAAGTCGTTGAAAAGTATGATGTTATCCTTTTCATTTTTGCAGGTTTCTATAATATCGCAGTATGTGTAGAGCCATTTGTCTCGCGCATCCATAATGCGGCTGATCTTCCAGCCCTTTTTCATATAGAAGCATGACACTCCATGGGTGAAGTCGCTTCTTGGCTTAAGCACATCCCACTTTGTTACCAGAATGTCTTCATCCAGCATTAAAATCTCATCATTTTTCAACTCGACTGTCTCGTCGGGAATGAAACGCCTGCGGAAAAGCTTTGGTCTGTCCATATACCCTCCAGTAGAGCCAGAAAAGAACAGGCCACCTATTTCAACTGCTTATCCAATTCATTGGTCACGATCTCCAACGTCTTTATCCTGGCGTATTTTTTATCGTTTGACTCGACTACAGTCCAAGGCGCATTCCTGGTGTTTGTAAGAAGAAGCATCTCATCAACTGCAGTCACGTATTCGTCCCACTTCTCCCTATTGCGCCAATCCTCATCTGTTATCTTGTACTGTTTGGACGGGTCGTTCTTGCGAGACTCGAACCGCGCAAGCTGCTCATCCTGATCTATATGAAGCCAAAACTTGAATATTATGACTCCATGGTTGGACAGATGCGCCTCCATGTCGTTTATTTCCTTGTATGCGCGCCTCCAATCCGCCTCCGGAGTGAAGCCTTCAATGCGCTCCACCATCACTCTTCCATACCATGATCTATCGAATATGGCCAGGTGGCCGTCCTTTGGCATCTTATTGTAAAAGCGCCACAGGTAGTGGTGGCTGAGTTCCTCCTTGGAAGGAGCTGCTATCGGAACCACCTCATACGCCCTGGGGTCCAGCTGCTCTGTCAATCGCTTGATGTTTCCGCCTTTGCCTGCGGCGTCCCAGCCTTCATAGACTATTGCGACAGATTTCCGGTGAGTGTACATCTTGAAGCCCTGCTCGGCGATCTTTCCTTGAAGATAGCTTAGCTTGTGCTTGTATTCGCCTTCCTTGACAGTTTTCGAAAGATCCACGGCGCTTAAAATGTTGACCTTGAAAGCCTCCACCTTTGGCGGGCGCAGGCTGTCTTCCTCCTCCGCCGTCACAAACGGTGTCTCCACCGCCTCAGCTCTAACCTGCCTGCGTACGATCTCTTCCTCAACCCTGCTGATTATGGTCTTATAGATTTTTATGGTTGCAAACTTCGAGTCATTTGACTCAATGATGTGCCAGGGACTCCAGCTGAAGTTTGTCTGGTGTATCATTTCATTGAAATGCTTAAGCACGTTGTCATATTCCTTGTTCTGCTCCCAGTCGTGCTGGTTCACGCGCCAATTCGCGTCAGGGTTCTTTTCTAGATCCTTGAACCTCTTTTTCTGCTCGTCCTTGCTTATATGAAGGAACAGCTTGATTATGAGGGTCCCGTCATCTATAAGTTGCTTTTCAAACGCATTTACATCGCTGAAATAGTTGCTTTTTACAGCTGCGCTTAGTTTCCATTTTTCTGCGGCGCCTGGAAGAATCATCCGGTTCCAGCTTTTATCGAAAATAGCGATGCGTCCCCTTGAGGGAGTCTTGATCCAAAACGACCAGAGAAAAGGCCTCATCAAAGAATCCTCGTTGATCTTATCCATCGTGTAGACGTTGAAATGCCTGGGATCCAGAGGGTAGAGCACTCTGCCTATCAAAGTCCCCTTGCCTGAAGCGCTCCATCCTTCAAAAGCGCATATTACCGGAATGCCCAATTCTTGAATCTTTGTTTGAAGAAAAGCCAGACGCTTTTCCAGATCTTTCAGTTCCTGCTTGTATGAATGCTTTTCCATCGTCTGATTCAAATCGATTTTGTCCAGCATACTTATCCCCTCGCCAGCTCTTTGGCAATTTCTTCCGCGATATAGGATGAAGTCCAATTGTGAAGCTCCACTCAGTGTTTTTTGCAAAGGTGAAAAAATAAATTCATCTTTAACGCGGCTCTTCAACCATACCCTTGCATGGATTATTATAATGCCAGTAAATTTATTATCCGCAACACAACATGATTATAATCCTTTGCTCTGCATTTCGCAAGGCTTCAATGAAGAATGACCAAATATTAATAGCTTTTTTATATTTCCAACGTCCATTTTTCAGTCTCTGATTGCCTGGAAGCGGACCGGCTCTTCAGGCGAGGGGATAAATCGGCAACCCCTTTTTTGAGAGGCGGTCGATTGCATGCCTTGGTTTTGATATACTGCTTTGCATATGAACTCCCTATGACGCTGCGCTTCACCGCCAAGGGTGAAAATATTAAGTCAATTGTGTGTTTTAAGCATGGACAAATGTCCGGAGCTGAAGCCCGAATGCGCCTGCTAGGCGTACTTCAAGCAGACGCTGTGGAAATGGAACTCCTGCTGGAGGTGCGAGAGAAGCTCAAGCTACGGGAAAAGTCCCGGCAAATCAAGACTTTGTGCGAATCCCTGGAGGACGCAGACTAAGCCCCGGAAAAATCCCGCCAGCAAAACCAAAGCAGTTATGTCGCTCAGAACTGCTTTGATTTCGCGCCTTTCCTCCATGAGGGAATGGCCAGCCGCCGCTATAATGGAGAAATAGATTTTCATAATGGTCGTAGAGAGGCTCGGCGACAAGGCTCTGGAGTGCGCTGCGACGGAAAAGCCGCAGGAAATGTCCGCGAACGCCCACCGACAGCATTGCACCCTCCGCAGTAAGCGCAACGCCTCTGCATCGGCCGTTTTTTGCAAGCCTTTTTCAGCCAAAGACCGCATAGCCGCGCTTGCCGTCCCTTTCGTTACGGAAAGTCTGCGCGCAATGTGTCAGATACGCCCCTTTCCCGTTTTCGGCGTCGGACAGTTTAAACATAGCCTCAAGATAATTCTCCATCGCGAATGATAATCTGCCCATCCGCATCACGGCCCCTTCCCGCCAAGCGAAGCAAACTTCTGCGTTTTCCTGTATTCGGATGGCCACGCCCAAAGCCTGTCTGAACAGATTAAATGAATGGAATCGGATGTCACTTCGATTCGTCGCAGAGCTTCCCGAGCATTTTCTGCACAAGGCTTGAATCGTGCAACCGACTGCGGCCTGGAAATCATGTTGCAATTTCGTAGCGCTGTGTTTGTAAGTTGCGAGAGCCCAGTTATTTTAGAGGAATCGCTTAAATGCTCATTCTTTGCATACGGCGTTGAAATCGTCATCGATCAAGGCTATATTTCGACTTCGCGCCGCTTCAGCGGCGCTGTTCCCCGAAGCGTCCAAAAGCAGCAGTTCGGCCACTTTGCATTCGTAATACAGTTCAGAGACAATCCCCTCATCCATGCTCTGCCGTATTTGCGTGAATACAAGGCGCAAGGCGGCGCTCGCGCTTTCGCTTTTCCATGCGGAAATGCCGGGAATATTCAAGGGCTCGTCCGGGATTCTCTGGCGCATGCGGTCTTGGAAAAACGGCTCAAAGGCGACGATTCTCAAGCCCTCTGTTGGAATGCAGGGCGAGAATATCAATTCACCAGAAAACCCGGCATGCACGTAGACGCAAACCCCTTAAACAATAGAAAATTCCCCGCCGTCATCCACTAAGTTCAGCCCTTCCGCCGAATCAAGGCAGAGCAGCTCAATAAAGCGCGCATCCGTCTGATATTGTTTTACAACCTGGCAGAGAAACCGGTAATCCATCCGTTCAATGATAAATCGGTCGTCAAATGACAATTGCCGCACATATCCTGCGGCGACCAACTCATCGCCCTTAAAATATACTGATTTACATTGAAAGATCCTATTTTGGTGCTTGATTATCCATTGAATGGCGCTAAATGCCGACATCGGCATTTAGCGCCATTCAATGGATAATCAAGCTTTAAAATAGGTGCATTTGACTGCAAATCGGTACAACTGCGTTTGCCGCAGGCTTCAAGCAGCCTGAAAAAACGGTTCTCCGTCTGAGCGATTTTACGCCTGTCATTGCATTTGCGCCGCCTGCTGATTTTGAACACATTTATACCCGAAAAGGACAAAGTGGATTTGAACCTCTTGCATATCGGAAAAATTCTGTTATAATAAATATGTTTGACGACTCAAACTAAATATCAGCATACCAAAATATACTGTTGCAAGCAAGTCCATTGTTTCCAGAAAATCATGAGGGAGCAACGAGGAAGAAGCTCTACCCAAGAGACTCTGTGGAAATCCGCGCCGCGATCCTCACGCTCTTTGCGCTTTTCTCTGGCTGTGCGGGCAGAGGCAATTCCGTTGATGGCGAGTCCGTCCGTTAAGTGATTATGCTCGCCGCTATGGAAAATTTCAAGACAGGAGCTGATTAATGGCATGACGCTTATTTTTGACGCGCTTACGGCGCTGGCACTGGAAGCATTCCCGCAAAATCTGATTTCGTCGTGGAAACTGAGAAATGACAGCAAAACATATGTCTAAAACATAGTCCCCGAGTTCTTTTTTCCACAAATAAAAAAGGGTCTTTTAACTCTAGAGGGGATCGCTCAGCGTCCATTGACTCAAGCGCTGATTTTACAAGGCTTTTCATGCGCATTTTGCCTTTCGCGATGACAGCGCTCTCGAGGTATACTGACTTGCATTTTAAGTTTCGATTTTGAAGCTTGATTATACAGGCATAAATGGATAATCAAGCTCCAAAACCGAAACTTTCCTATTAAAATCAGTAAATCTCGCTGCGCCGGCACAAACGGTGATAGCCTTTGGAAAAAGATGGCAAGCCGCTATCCCTTGTTCTGCCGACTCAAACGGAAGAAAACAACACGGCAGACGCGTGAGCGATATCGCTGTAGCGGCCGTCACTTATCGGCGAGAACTGCGTGGGGCTTTCAGGAAGCCAAAAGCAGCGCGCATCCTTCGCGCGGGCGCTTTTGAAGGATGCGCCGATTGTTGTTTTGGATGAGATGACAGGCAGTGTAGATCCTGTTAACGAAATGAAAATCCAAATGGAGGTCGGCAAATTGGCTAAAAACCGCATGGTGCTGGTGATTGCCCGCCACCTGCGAACCATCCGCTCCGACGATCAAATCCTCGGGGTTGACAGTGGAGCTATAGCGAAATACGGCGTCCATACGGATTTATCGGCAATGGGCAGGCTGTATTCCCGTCTGTGGCAGTCGCAGGAAATCGCGAACGGATGGAATATCGCATGAATGAAAAGAGATATTCGGATAATGGAAAAAAACATAAAGCAGGCATGGCGCGTCTTAGCTTATCGCGAACACGATAACGATTACGGTGAGAAGAGTGTCATTCGCGTTTTGGGACTGGAGGATCGCGCTGGCCATATTTGTCACTTTGCCTCTATCCTTTGGGCTTATCTTCGTTTCGCGGCGGGAACATGAAAAGCTGAATCGCGAGCATGTGGAGGCGAAGCTCGCGGCCAGCGAGCAGACGCAGGAGCATCTGGAGGGAATTAAAATCATCAAGGCGTTCAACTTGGACGAGAGGCGCTTTGACGCTCTGCGGGACGCTTTGAGCGAGATTAAACGCATGGCAATCCGCATGGAGCTTGGCGTCGGCGTACTCATCGCGGGCGCGCAGTTTGTCTTGCAAGCAGGCGTCGGGATCACCATTTTTGCGGGAACCGCCCTGCAGTCGCACGGAGCGATCGCGTTTTTGCCGCTAATCATGTCGCTTCTGGTCGTTGTGCGGATATATGGGCCGGTTATAACGGTTTTGCAGCTTCTGCCGGATCTGTTCTACATGTTGCAAGCGACGAGGCGCATGAGAAAACTCACCGAGATTCCGCTCATGGAGGGGCTTGGCGACGTTCCGATTGCAGACTTCAATATTGATTTTGAGAATGTCCGATTCAAATACAACGACAACGAGGTTCTGCGGGGCGTCACCGCAAGCATGCCCGAAAAATCCATCACCGCTTGTCGGACCGTCCGGCAGCGGCAAATCAACTATGGCGAAGCTTATCGCCAGGTTCTGGGATGTTTCGTGCGGCGTGGTGAAGCTCGGCGGCGTAAATGTGAAAACGCTTGACCCGGAGTATCTCATGCGCCACATGTCCTTTGTGTTTCAGGATGTGGCGCTGTTTAACGACACGATTTGGAACAACATCAAAATCGGGAGCATGGACGCCTCCGACGACGAGATTTTGTCGGCGGCAAAGGCCGCGCACTGCGACGAGTTTGCGCGGGAGTTGCCTGAGGGCTATGAAACCGTACTCGGCGAAAATGGACAGACGCTATCCGGAGGGGAGCGTCAACGGATTTCCATCGCCCGAGCGCTGCTCAAGGACGCGCCGATAATCCTGCTCGACGAGGCCACGGCGAGCCTTGATCCGAAGAACGAGTCGCTGATTCAGGAAGCGATCTCGCGCCTGATCGCGGACAAAACCGTGCTGGTCATCGCGCACCGTCTGCGCACCGTCACCGATGCGGACAAAATCCTTGTGCTGGACGGCGGCGAGCTTGCGGGTGAGGGAACGCGCGTGGAGCTGCTGGATGGCTGCCCTGTTTGCGTCAAGCTGTTCTCGCTTGCGCAGCAGGAGCAGGCAGAAAATATATGGAGGAAAATTGTGATTAAGATTGTTTATGATAGCAAAACGGGACTAGGGAAAAAATTCGCCGGGAAGCTTCAATTGCCGGCGCAGCCTGCTTCAGAAAGCGTTGACGAATCCTGCGTACTGATAACCCGCAACGTCGGGCGTGGCAAAATCCCAAGAACGACCGAGAAATTTCTAAGAAAGTACGGTTCATTTGTCAAGGGCGTCATCGTCAACGGCGACAGGCGCTTCGGTAAATACTACTGCGCCGCCGGACCAAAGATAGAAGAAAAGTACCATCTGCCTGTTATTTTGAATATTGAAGGCGAGGGCAGCGACGAGGACGCCGAAAGAGTCAGGGAGTACATTGAGCGGCTGCCGTGATGCAGGCATGTCCAGCACTTGTCTTCAAGGAGGGCTTAGATGAAAAAATATGGGATCGCATTGGCCGTCAGCTTGATTTTCTCGACGCTCTGCGCCTGCGGCGGCTCGTTGAATGCTCATTAAACATTGGATGCGCTTTCGTTGCAGGTCGAGTCAAGCAGGGACTATATCCCCCAGGCGTCTACTCTGAAGCTACGCAAGGCTACGGAGGCGACGTCACCATCACAATTACGCTTGACGAGCGCAAAGCGACGGAGATTACCATTTCGGGCATAAAAGAGACCCGCTCGGCGGGCGGTAAAGCAATCGAGAAACTTGCCTGCGCGATTTTGGAGGCGCAGTCCGCTGACGTAGACGCCGTCACGGGCGCAACTCTCACATTAGACGCGATAAAGTCCGCCGTCCAAAGCCGTATCTCACAGGCTGCAGTGCAAGTGGAAAAATAACCGGGCGCCTAAAACTCATGTTAAAGGGAGATTTTTGGTATGACCAAGTTAAAAAGCGCAGCCTAAACGCTGTTCATTCCTTTGGCGGCGCGTATTTTCGCATTAAAAAAAGTGATGGTCGTAAAGCGGATTGATGCTGTATTTTCATTGATATTAAATGCTGAGATTTAGCTGTTTACAGGGGTTGACTTAACGCTTTCAACCCTTATTCCGACTATCACCTTAAAAAACCATCCTGAATGCTTCTTTGACAAACGCACTCTGGTAAAATATATCCGAACGGCAAGCAAAGGAAGCAGTAGGAGTACTCGTTCCTTGCTCTCGCCATCAGATATACTGATTTGCAGTCAAACGTACCGATTTTGTCCAAAATCTATACGTTTGACTGTAAATCGGCATATTGCAATATGGTTGCAATTACGAATACATTCATTTCAGAATACAACATCTGTAACATTGTAAAAATTGGCTCATGGCTGAATACAGCCTATTATCGCCTTGATGAGAATACAGACGATGGCGGTCAAAGGATTTGGGCGAAGTGAGATTATACAGCAGTCGCGGGAATTCTGCAAGAAGGTTTGCGCGAACGCTGCGAAATGATCTGCGGCAATCGGAATTGTCTGCGCTCCTTCCGTAAATGCCGCCAATTGGCAATTCACAGCGGAAGGTGCAATGATGAAATTGAAACGCCTTTACCCAATGCCGTTGTCTTCATAACGTTTAATGCTTTTGCCATGAAGGGAGGATGCTCCCTCTGAGCTGCAGGGGAAACATGGTTGAGTTCAAGGCGTGGCGCGGATGAATATTATCTCAATGGGAAGGCAGGCCGCCGCGTAACGGAGGCCTGCCTTAAATCGGCTAAACGGCGATTAGTTCTTTGACCTTTGCAAGCCATCCATTCATATCTGATTTTGTCAGCTTGCCCGCAGGATAGAAGTTGCCGTCCGGATTAGGGGAGACGATTTTTTTCACGTAGAGGGATATAATGGCCGAGCGCGCGTATGAACCACTTATGTCAGACATTGATTTTCCTGCGGCTTTGGGAAGGTTCGCGGCCATCGCGAGCTCGTAGCAGAATTCTTCGCGGGTAATCGGGCTTTGCGGGCTGAAGTCTCCGGCCATGTCGTAACAGGACAGGCCTCTTAATATGGACATCGCTTCTGACGCCGAACCCAGCCCCGCAGCCTTTACAATTGCTTCAGCCGCTTCCGCGTAGGTCGCGTAAGGGGTGGCGGCAGGCAAGTCGGAGAAAGCGTTTGAGCCTTGGGCTGCCTGCTTCAAGACGCTTGCTTCGTAAGGGGCGTTTGTTTTACTTGCGGCTTCCTTGGACTTGGTCCACGCTCTTACGCACAGGTTGGCATTTGGGATTTTGGCGCCTACATCTTCCCAGTTAACGCCGTCTTTGCTGGCAAAGCTTTGGCCTGGCATGGATTCGGCGCTGGAGAGGTACTTATCCAGGTTCTTCTCTATGGGCAGGCATACGACGGAGTCCGAATAAAGCTTTACAAAAACGGTGAAGTTGGCATTCGTCAGATTTATCGGCTGATCGAGGACGGCGGTGACATAGCCCGCGTTCAACGCCCTTCCTGATTTAATCTTCGTTCTTTCAGACAGGCTGATGCCGCTTCCAAGCCAAATCTCATAGTCGGCGCTTGTGTTCGCGCAGTAGAAGGAAACTGCGGAAAGCCTCTCGCCGGGATTGTTCAGAGTGAATATGTTTGCAGCCCAAGCGGATTTCGTGTTGAAGTTGATGGATCCCACTTGTCCGTAAGGGTCGTAGCTATACAGGGTTTCATCGGCTGACGGGGTTTCAGCCCTCGTGACTACATTTAAAGTTTTAGAGATTGTATAGTCGGCGTAGCTGATGTAATTGTAGCCGTTGTCTCCATATTCTTCGCCCCAGCTGTTCTTTGCTATCCATGCTCCGTCCAGTGGCGGCTTTGAGGCGAAATTGCCTGCGGGGTAATTATTGTCCCAGCCGACCAGCTGAACGATGTGGTTGGGGATGACGCTTGGATCCGCCATATAATAAGCGCTGGTATTCAAGTTGAAGCCGGTCTGCCTGTCATCGGTGTACATTGCTGAGACGACGCAGCCATAATTCATGATTTTCTCTTTAAGAACTGAAATATTGTAATTCAATGTTTCGAAATCCAGGACATTCGCAACGCTTTCAGCCTTTGCGCCGACGCTTCCAGTGAAGATCCCCTCGAAGGGATCGGCTGATTCCAACACTGGCCCTGACGTGCCCGACATGTAAGCGGCAGACATGTTGAAATTTCCGGAATCGGTAAGTCCCCTTTTGAATCCGCTTGCGTTGCTGCTGAGTTTGTAGGCGGCGTTTGCGACCGACAGGTCTATGGAAAAGCTGAACTTCTTTCCCAAAAGCGTCTCGACTGCGCCAAGCGAGCTGAACGCCCAGCAAAGATTGGTGTTTTTCTGATCCTTAACCTCGGACATATAGGATCTGCCTCGCTGATCGAATGATTCAGGAAGTGAATTGTCGTAGGGGTTGTTTAAGTCAATGGCTTTGGGAGATTGGAGGCTGTCGAAGAAATTTCCGCTGCCAGAGCCTCCGTAAAGCATGACAGTGTCTGGAATCCATCCGTCATAGATCTCGCCTTCTCCGGATAGCTTAGCGGCTTGATACCGCGTGAAGTCAGAATTGAGATAAGACGGTATGAAGCTTTGAAGAGGCTCGGATTTCTCGGTTCTGAAAAACCGCACTGACGCGTCAGAAGGCAAATTCACTTCCGCCTTGCCCTCGTCGAATGAAATCTCAACAAATTCGTATTCTCCGTCTTTGCAAGCTAGAGCGGCAAGCTGCGTATCGCTGGGTATTTCCGCTTCAAGAATATTGCGTTTGTTTTCATCCCCCAGCTTATAGGAGATCATAACGGCATCCGTTATAGGCTGAAGATTGGAAAGGTCGATATTGCCTGTTTCGTCAAGCCGCTCCTGAGCGTCGTCAGAATCCTCCCAAGCTTCAAAGGGGATTCCGCTCTCGTCAGCTTCACCTGCAGCGCTCGATATATAAAAGCCGCCGGGGCTGGCTACAGACTCTGCGCCGTTTAAGCCGCCGCCTGAAAGAATGTCCGAACCGTTTGAATCCGCTTCAGGAGTATCTAAATAGACATCTTCAACTGAGAGAGTTTGAGCGCGAACATGCAGTGTCGCTGCAGCTGGCGTCGCTGCGATCAGCAACGAGGCAAGCCCGGAAGCAAGCCTGAAAAAAACTGTTATTTTCAATCAGCAACAACCTCCCTGTAAAAATCTTAAGCAATCAAAAAAATGCATTCATGGCACTAAGTAGCCCTATAATGTATATCGGACAAAAAAAAGAAACGGATTAGTGGCAATGCTAAGGAATTCGAGTCGATAGCTGCCTGGAGGATTAAGCTTCGACTTGAGCAAGAAAGTTTTTAGTTTATGTCTCAGCTTAAAAGCAACGCATTTCAGCCCGAATGCCTGTTAAAATAGGTTTTTGCGCAAAAATCGCGGGGGTGGGAAGTCATTGCTTTATGCAAAGGCAAACAGATCATATATACTGATTTTCATAGAAACCCCTATGAAGCTTCGCTTCACCACTAAGGATGAAAATATTAAGCCATTTGTGTGTTTGAGGCATGGACAAATGTCCATAAAATGTATTTTCGTACTAA
>JAISZB010000278.1 GCA_031269465.1 Clostridiales bacterium
GCGGACGAGCGCAAGTCTTTGAGAAGGGAGCTGGAAGTGATGGACATCTTGCTTGATGAAAGCATTCTCGACTTGGCTGATGAAGCGCTTAAAGCCAGGTATGAAACAGCCCTGAAGAATAAAGCAAAAATGGGAATTGATTTAAGACATGGATATCTTAATTGCTCTTATTGTTTAGTGAATGATTATATACTGGTATACCGCTTTTCATCAAATGTTTCCTTTTTTTGTTGATTGTCCATTGAGTGGTGCGAAATGCCGATATCAATTGCACTCGCTGTATAATCAAGCTTCAAAAAAGGACATTTCATACGCAAATCAGTATAGATAGCCAGATTTGGAATGCCATGGGCTTAAAAGCTTCTGCATAGGTGTTTCTTTCGGTAAACAGCTCCTTTTTTTGAACCTAAAGGTTAATCTAGAAACGTTTCATTGCGTTTCTTCCCTTGTTAAATAATAGCGTCCGCCATGCGCAATTGTTCCCGCAAGCTTTGGATGTCAAGCGCGCCAACCGAAGTTTTTGTACGCGCGCATAGGGCCGCCGCAGTCCCCGCCGCCTGACCCAGCGCCATGCAAGTAGCCTGTACCCGGATGGAAGCAAAGGCTTCCCGCGTTGCAGACACACAGCGCCCCGCAACGATGAGATTTTTCGCGCCGACGGGCAGCATGCACCGGTAGGGGATATTGTAGGCTTTATCGAGGAATTTCGTATACTGCTGATGGCCATTTGGCAAATGGATATCAATGGGATGCGCTCCCTTTGCTATGGTGTCGGGGTAATCTTGCGGCGCAGCAATATCGCGCGCCGTCATTTTATATTGGCCCTTGATGCGCCGTGTCTCCCTTATGCCGGCGGCCGCGCCGGTATCAATCAGATAGCAATTCTTAAATTCCGGCACATGGCGTTTGAGCAGCGCAATAAGCCTGTGCGCATCTTCGCGCAGTGCGACCTCGGCTTTTGTGAGGCTGAGCACATTGGTGCCATCACCCAAGCTGCGGGTCATATTTATGCTGGCTTCGCCTTCTCGCAAGGTGGTTGTGCACCATGGACCGCCAAAGTTCGGCACCTGTTCTGATGGATCCAGAGATCGCAGGATATCACGTATGCGGGTGTTGGAGTACTTGGTGTTTTCCTCCCGCATATGCATGTTTGCAAGCCGATTTGCGTCCACGCCGCCAAGCCTGAACCATAGTGTCATGGGTTGCAATTCCCCGGCGGCCATATCGCCGCTCTCGCACTGAAAACCCGCATAATGCGCAAGGTCGGCATCTCCGGTGCAATCAATGAAATAGCCCGCCTCTATTGCTTGCCGTCCTGATTTGCTTTCAAAGATCAAATGCGTGATTTGGCCGGCATCCCCATCCTCTAAAATGCAGCCTGCCACCAAGCTGTGTAGATAAAGCGCCGCATTGCTTCGCCTGACAAACCTTGCCGCCAGCAATTTATAGGTTTCGGGGTCGAAGTGGATATTGCCGCTCGGGTAATTCGTAATTGCTCCGCCAAGCTTCTCCAGTTCTTTTATATATTCCCAGGGGATGGAATGGATGACTCTCTTTCCATTTTTGTTGAATGCGCTGATAGGGCTTACCATGGAAACAGTCGCCATTCCTCCCAGAAAGCCATACCGCTCCAAAAGGACGGTGCGCGCCCCCATGCGGGAGGCCGCAACTGCGGCGATGAAACCGGCCGGGCCGCCGCCGCATACAACTACATCCGCTTTCTCCGCCATGGGAATTTGCCTTGCGGCTTCATATATCGTCATAATTCATTCCTATCCAGCAAAACGCACCGTACAGTTTTGCCCAATGCATTGCTATACTGAGTGGCGTTGTACACCACCAATAGCCCGTCATCCGCGTGCACGGCAATATCGCTGTAAGCGCTAAAGCCCGCTTCAAGAAGAATGCGCCGCTGCCATCGGGAAGTATCATGAGATGCATACAGCTCCAAGCTTCTTCGCGGATACGCGGCTGAATTCGGCCTCGTAAGTATATAGCTGTCATCGGCAAGCGCCGCCAAGCCGCTGCAGCATTGCACGCCGCAGCCAAGGCCTTCAACTGGCTGCGGTTCGCCGAAGCTCTCCCCGCCGTCTCTGCTGGCGCAGCGGTATCTGTAGGGCAGGCCTTTCTGCTGCGCAGTTCGGGCCAGCAACACGAGCTCCTTTGGCGTTTGCACTATATTGCATTCATTCATGCAGTAGGCCATGCCGGCATCGTCCCATGTGCGCGCGTAAGCGCCGGCCTTCCAGCTTTGCCCGCCGTCATCACTGTAAATGACATTGACCGTGTACTCTCTTTTTGATAGTGGCGCCGCCGCGCTCCCCTCGAGAGAATCAAGCGGCCGCAATGGATGCCGATGCCAAAAAGGAATTGCGATTCGCCCGTTTTTCAGCTGCAAGCCATGGCCCGGGCCGGGGAGGTGGTAGCTGCGCCGCCTGGGGTCGGCTGAAAACAAATGGGTAAGCTCCCGGGCTTCGCTCCAATTTTTCCCTTCATCCACGCTTTCGCGCGCAAAAACCTGCGTTCGCTTGTCTCCGTCCGCCCTCGCGTACACAACAAACAATTTTTCCTTAGCATATACAGGCACGGGGTTCATGTAGCAAACGCCATCTGCTTTTTCCAGATAAAAAAGCGGCCCCCAACTTCTCCCCCCGTCTGCGCTTCGCTTATAAACCAAGTGGTGCGGCCCGGCATCCGCTCCGTTTCCCAGCCTTGCTTCGCAAAAGACGATGACCGCGCCATTAGAGGCAGACACCCCTGGAGAGCAGTAGCATGCAGACTCCGCTTCGCCGGCGGAAAATATCTCTAGATTTTTCATGTTTTACACATCTTTTTGCACCTTGTCATCCACCTTCTCCTGCAGGACGTCAAACATGCTCTTTGGCCTTTTTTCAAAAGCTATGCGCTCCGGCGCCTTTGCCCATGGGGTCGATTCATCCCCATCCTCCACCAAGGGCAGGCATGACATTCTCAGGCGCGCGCAGCCCAACGGGATCATGGCAATCTCTTCCTCCGGCTCGCCGTCCGTACAAATTGGAGAATTCTGCAGTTCAGCCGCCGTTTCATCCTGAAGACCCCAATTGGGTATTCTTCGGGCCTTCAGCCGCAACTCAACAGGCGCCCCTGCAACCGTCCACGGCTGCTCCGCCAGCTGGTCTTTTACAGACACCTTCACAGACTGCTTGATCTGCGCCGGATCTAGAGCCAGGCCATAGTTCCAGGGCGTTTTGGGCAATACCTCATAATTTGGCCACTGCTCGCTTCCTTTATAGCAGCCAATCTCCAAATGCCGGATCCACTCCTCCTCAATTTTTACAGAATAGCTCAAGGGGCCTCGGTCGATTGACACACTGCCGTTTCTGGGCCACTGGGTGCAGCTTGTCTCCATCTCCATCTGCATTAAAATGCGATCACCGCTTTTCCATATCCGATCCAGCAAGGCAAATTTTCCGCCGGCGCATATGGTTTTCAATATAGAGCCGTTCAGGCAAACAGAAAAGTCCTTGCACCATCCCGGTATCCGCAAATACAGCGGAAATTTCACATCATCCGTGGATTTCAAGGTGATTTCCACCTTGCCCTTAAATGGGTAATCGGTGTGCACATCAAGCGTCACCGAGGTTTTTCCGCCCACCTTTGCCGTCACCGCACAGGGCGCGTAAAGCCAGGAAGCCAGACCGCCGTCCGCTGTGGCTTGCCACAGGTTGGCGGCATACCACGGCCATCCCATGCCAGCATTGTGGCCGCAGCACCTGTTGTACGGCGTATACGCGATAAAGGATCTGTTGGACCGCGCGTCGCCATTCCTGAAATTGTGATGAAAGGAAGCGTCCAGTTGCGGCATATTTGCGGCTGTCAGGTAATGCACGCCCTTTTGATCCGGCGTATACGCGGCCGTAAAGTGGTTCAGCATGATATCTTCACACCGATCCGCGTAAATTGGGTCGCCGGTTATTCTGCCCAGCATGTAAAAATTCCTGGCAAACTCCACCATGCCGCAGGTCTCAAATGCCTGGCGCGGATCCACGCAGCCTTGGCGAATTCTTTCATCCGCAGCGAAAATTCCGCGGGGCATCTGACCCCAGGTTTGCATGTGCTGCGCATACCAGTATTCCACCTGCTTCAAATGGTATTCCAGGTGGGACAGCTGGTAGTAGATGCCGCTGTAGGCGTAGCGCTGGGCGAAGTTTACCGCGTGCGGATCCAGCCATTCGTCCCACGGGGGACGGATGCGCCTAAAAAATCTTCTGGCGAGGCGCAGCGATTTTTCCTCCCCGGTTATATTATAATGCCAGAAAAGATGCGGCAGCATTTCGCCGGCCCGTATGCTTTGTATAAAGGGGCGCAACGAACCAAAGTCCCCGCCGCCCCAACCCAGATTCCCCTCAGTAGACAGCGGCACAAACTGTTCTTCAGGCAAAGCCGCGCAAAAATCGAAAAAGCCTCTCATAAACTGCAAAACGCGTTTATCGCCCGTGCGCTCATAATGCTCGGTAAAAGCGCTCAATACTATCATGTGAGGAAATATATCACAAAGAACCTTCCCATTTTTTCCTGACATCCGCTTCAGGTATTTAGGGCCGAAATATCCGTCCTCATCCTGACTGCCAATCATGGCGTCGATATATTCGCCGCAAATTTGCAAACATCGATGGTCGCCAGTTGCAACAGCCAGAGAATAAAAGCCCCTGAACCAATAGGGAACCTCCTCCCACCCGGCGTCTGTGTCGCTGTACAGCCAGCCGTTCTTATCCCGGGCAAAATACTCCCCGTACTCGGGAAGGCGCCCAGTAATCCCGTCCAGCATCAGCTCCATCTGTTTTTTCAGCCAGCCTTCCGTCTTTATGCTTCCGGATGGAAGCTTCAGCATAGGCAGCCTTTTCAGCGGCGGACGGTTATTCCATTCGCTGTCTGCTTCCCCGCAGATCAGCGGTGTGCCGCATACCTGCATTTTTATTTCGCATTCCATACCTTCTCCTCCAGAGCAAGCCCGGAGAACGCGGCAGCCCCTCATTCTCCAGGCCTGCTCACTGCTGTGTGAAACCGGCTGCTTTCTATGCCGCTATTCATTTATAATTGCCTTTCTTGGAGCTTGATTATACGGCGAGTGCGAAATGACCATATCGATCGCACCGCCCCTATGGACAGTCAAGCTCCAAAAAAGGAACTTTTGCTGGAAATCGGCATAAAAAATCAAAGGCCTCAGGAACTTATACTGATTTTCATTCATTGCTCCTTAATGTAATTTTCCTTGAAAATCAACACAAATACTTCCCGGATGCCAACGCGTCACTGATTCAAATTTATGCCTATTTCCTGCCCTGATAAATAGAATTCACCTGATCAATATAATCGCTGTAGCCGCCATTCATATACTTTTCGCGCATGGCGTCCAGCGCCGCTTCGTCCGCATCGCCAATAAGAAATTTTTGCAGCGCGGTTTTCCACTCTTCCGCCAGATTGATCAGCGCGTCATTTTTGGCTGGCGCAAACCCGGCTTCCAAATCAATTGTCGCGCTTATTTGCAGATCGTAGGCGTCATAGAGCACTTCGCCGTAGTTTTCTACGCCTACCGCTTCTCCCAGCCCGTTGTTGTCTTTTATTTGGTTCGCCCTGTCCACGGCCGGAGTTGCTTCGCCCCTGAAACCCCATTGCCATGGGCGGCTTCTCTGAAACTCGTCAAAAACCTTCTGCTGCTCCTCGGTGCGAGTGACGACCAAATCGCTTCCAATGCTCTCATAGTGTACGCCGGGAATGCCAAGGTAGGCCAAATTGAGGCCCTCGTCCGTGCAGATATAGTTGAGCGTCTCCGCAACCCTGTCCGGATGCTTGCTGTCGCTTGAAATCACCCAACCGCTGCTTTTCAGGCCGGTGCTGTAGCGGGTCTCGGTCGCGTTGGGGCCAGTAAGTTTATTGCACCAGATGAGAATCGCTTCCGGGGCGGTTTGCCGTATGCCGCGGATAAAGCCCGCGCCGCTGCCCACTGAGCCAAAGTGATGGACGCCGCCCACGACGCCTCGGTACAGTTTGTCGCGCACCTGCTCGCCGCCCAGCAAGAATACTTCCGGGTCTACAAGGCCTTCCTCGAACATGGATTTGTACAGTTTGACGGCTTCCTTTGTCTTATCCCAATCCGTGGTTAAAATCGAGTCCGTCAAATTGCCGTTTGCATCCTCCTGCCAGTACCTTCCGGAACCCGTGGCATTCAGCAGAATGTCCGGAATCACGCCCATCCATCCCGCTGTGTTGGGCATGACGAAGCCGTAGGTATCTGCCGCGCCGTTTCCATCCGGATCCTTCGTGGTAAAGTCACGGCAAATCTGCAAAAACTCTTCGATTGAAAACTGTGTTTTGTCAATGGGAAAATCATAGCCAAGCGATTGGAGCCAATCATAGCGGAAATAGGTTCCTCCGCCGAAATTTTCTCCCTGGTTCAGCGGTATTTCATACAGCTTGCCGTCGATGCGAAAGGCATCAATAGTGCGTTCTGGAATGCAGTTCAAAACATCTGGCATCAAGTGCAGGTAATCATCCATCGGGATGATATACTCTTCCTCCACCATCTGCTGGTAAATGGTGGAGCTCGGACCTTCTGTCATGCGGATCAAGTCAGGGAGCGCATCCCCCGAGGCCAGCAGCAATTGCAGTTTTTGCTGGTATCCGTCGGAGGGCGGCTGCTCGATCTTGATGCTAACGCCGGCCTGCTCGCCCCAATAGTCCAGAATTTCGCGGCCAAAGGCCGTTTCAATATCCATCACATTAGTGGCGAAAATCGAAACGTCCACTACCGGTTTCTCTTCCGGCGCCGCAACTTGGCTGGCTGGACTGCTTGTCGAAGCGCTTCCCGGATTGCTCGTCGGAGCCGGAGTCGATCCACCGCCCGCTTGGCATGCAGGCAGCGCCAATAAAAGCGCCAGTGCAAGCGCAAAACTCATTGACAGCCTTTTCCTTTTCATGAATATATCCCTCCTAAATTATATTTCATAGCAAACAACATTTCGTTTATTGCGCTGCTAACCTTTTACCGAACCAACCATCACTCCTTTGACAAAATACTTTTGCAAGAATGGATAGACGCAAATGATAGGCAGGATAGAAATTACTATATTGGCTGTTTTGATATTGAAAAACGTAAAGTAGACATCGGTTTCCGATACCGCGTCCTGCGTGTTCATATGGGCGTTGCCCGCCAGCAATATCTCTCGGAGCATAAGCTGCAATGGCCATTTCCCCCGGTCGCGCAGGTAGATCATGGCCGAAAAATAAGAGTTCCAGCTCCCAACCACGGAGGTGAGAATCAAATAGGCTATGGCAGGCCCAATAAGGGGCGCAACTATCTGAACCAGTACCCGAAGTTCACCGGCGCCATCCAAAAATGCGGATTCCCGCAGGCTTTCCGGCGTAGCGGAAATAAAATTCTGCATGATGAACACTCCCCAGGCGCCCATGCAGCCAGGTAAAATCAGCGCCCACAGCGTGTCGTAGAGGCCAAGGCTGCGAACCAAAATAAAGTTGGGGATCATGCCCCCGTTAAACAGCATGGTAAACATCAGGTAAATGATGAATATCTTTCGTCCCTTTAGGTTCTTCCGGGACAGCGGGTAGGCTGTAGCAACCGTGAGCACGATGCTGATTGCCGCGCTTGCCCCCGCCACAATCAGCGTGTTCGCATAGCCGCTCCAAATGTCTCCCATTCTGAAAATCAGCGCATAGGTGTCTAAGGTGATGTCTCTGGGGAAGATCATCAATGGGTGCTTCAGATATTCCGGCATGGGGCTGAGCGACGTTGCCACGACGTTTAAAAATGGATATAAGGTGATTGAAGCGAAGAGAATGAGAAAAAAATATATCAATACGTCAAAAACATTGAGCCGTATCCGTTTGCGGCGCGTTTGTCCTCTCAAGCTTTACCCTCCCCTCCTTGCCGTCAATACAGGCTGTTGTCGCTCAGGCGCCTGGTTATGTTGTTAGCGGCAATAATCAGTGCCATGCCCGCAAACGACTGGAACAGCCCCACCGCCGTGGTATAGCTGTAGCGCGCATTGCCCAAGCCTATTCGGTACACATAGGTTTCAATGATGTCCCCCACGTCGTAAACCAAAGGGTTCAAAAGCATATGCACCTGCTCAAAGCCGTTGCTCAGCAGCCTTCCCATGTCCATAAGAAGCAAAATGCATATGGTTGGCGCGATGCTTGGCAGTGTAATATAGACTGCCTGTTTCAATCGGTTCGCCCCGTCAATTATCGCGGCCTCGTACATGTCCTGGTCTATAGAGGCAATTGCCGCCAAATAAATGATGGTTCCCCAGCCGGCGCTTTTTATGATGCCGGATATCACCAGGATGCTTCTGAAATATTGGCTTTTCTGAATAAACATAATGGGTTCTCCGCCCAGAGACTTGATCATGAGATTGATGGCGCCTTCAGAGGGAGAGAGAAACATTTGGATCATGCCGGCAAAAATCACCCACGACACAAAGTGAGGCAAATACAAAACAGTTTGCGTGATTTTCTTGAATTTACTGTGCTTCACCTCGTTGAGCAACAGTGCAAGCAGAATGGGGAAGGGAAAGCTTGCCGCCAGGCGGTAGAGGCTTAGCAATATGGAGTTTTTCAACACATTCCAAAACGTTTCTGAGGCAAACATCTCGGCGAAATTGGCCAGCCCAATCCAATCGGAACCCCAAATGCCCTTCCGGAAGCTGAAGTTCTTAAACGCGATGAGAACCCCGTACATTGGAATGTAGTTGAAGATAAAGATATAGGCAAAGCCCGGAATCAAGAGTAAATAAAGCCAGCGGTTTTTCAGGATATATCTTATTGCGCTGTTTTGCTTGGGCTTCATAAGATCCTCCTTGCTCCTCATCTGTTTTCCTCATACACGCGAATCAGATCGTTGCATTCCTTTTCCGACAGCGGAGTAAACGGTTTGCGCGGAACGCCAAAATCGATTCCCAAATGCGTTAAAATGGCTTTTTCCCCTGCGAACACGCCAACACGAACCAGCGCCTGAATGATATTGTTCGCCCTTTCCTGTTCCGCCATGGCCTCCGTGTGCATTCCCTTTTTGAATAAAGACATTATTTTTACAAACTTCTCGGCCATTACATTGAATGTGCTGCCTATGGCGCCGTCCGCCCCGGCGGCCAGCCCGGACATAAACATTTCGTCATAGCCGTTATAAATCAGCAAGTCCCGCCGGGCTTTTCGAAAGCGCTCCATGGAATAAAAATCGCTGGACGTATGCTTGATGCCAATAAAACGGGGATCCCGCAAAAAGACATCGATATTATCGCTATTTAGAACCACTCCTGAAAAATCCGGAAAATTGTAAATGACCATTGGCAGATCCACGGCATTCACAATATCAAAGTAATATTGGCATATTTGTTCGAAGGAGAAATGATAGTAAAATGGCGGAACGCTTGACATGGCATCCATGCCAAGGCTCTTCGCGTATTTTGCCATCTCTATGGCTTGCGCCGTACCAATGCAGCCAATATGGGCGATTACGGCGCAGCGGTCGGAAACTTCATCGCAAACAATATCCATGACCCTTTTTCGTTCTTCCATGCTCATCAGAAAAGCTTCCGAGGTGCTGCCGCCTACATAAAAGCCGTCTGCGCCCTTCTCCAAATTCATGCGCAGAAGCTCTCTCAATGACCGTTCATTGATGTTGCCGTCGATACTAAAAGGCGTTAAAAGCGCAGGAAAGATCCCTTTCAAACTATTCATTGGCACCCTCCTCTTTTTTTAGTGAAGCGTCGGGGCAAAAGACAATTCTCTTCAAGCAGCAGCGCTTGCACATGCAGGGCGTCTACTTCCCTGTAGCCAATATGCCTTTGCAAGCATACATAGGCTGCCAGACCCGCAGCCTGGCCCATGGCAAAGCATGGGCCCATAATTCTTGCCGGGCCCAGAACCTCGCGATCCACGCTGATGCAGCGCCCCGCTGCGATAAGATTGCAGCACCCTTGGGGTACCAGGCTTTGATATGGGATTTCTATCTCCTCGTGCGCCCTGTGGTCATTTGGATGCCTCGCATCGCCCAGCATGGGATCATGGCTTGGCGCAAGAGGATCTGGCAAATCAAAATTATAAGTAGTGGCCGCAATGCAGTCGCCGAATTTTTTCCCCGTCAGCGCATCCGCAAGAGATACATTGTACAGCCCGGTTATACGGCGGGATTCTCTGATTCCAACCTTGTCGGCAATATAGCGGATGCGCGCCTTTTGGAACCCCGGGAAATACTTGCGCAGCAGTTCGAAAAGCTTGAGATTCCCGGCGCGGCCCTCGACCATCGCCGCAGTGACGGAATCCCCGTCTGTTCCATCCACGCCGATCTGCCGCATGGTATTCACCAGAAATACATCCTCCTCCACGAGCTGCATAAGGACGACGATATCAAAGGGGAATGGCCAAAGGGATTGTTCCTTCAATTGATCAATGATTTCCGCAAACTTTGGCGATTGATGCTTATTCTGATAAGCAACTAATTCCCGGCCATCCACGGAATCCAGCACCATTTCAAGAGAGGCGGGCGCCATTAAGCTGTCAGATGGCCGACCTTTGCGCGTGGGGCAGCCCATAAAAAAGGCCACGTCTGCATCGCCGGTCGCATCCACAAAGCATTCTGCGCCAAGTGAAAACATGCCGGATTTATTGAAACAGACGATTTTGTCGATTTTATCTCCACTGGCAGCCACATCCAAAATGGATGTAAAATAATAGAGCTTGACGCCTTCTTCCATTAGCCTGCGTTCCATAAAAGCCTTTGTACGCTGCGGTTCAAAAGGAACCGAGGCGGCCATGCGAGGATACCAGCCGAAAGGGTTGTATGATTTAAAATCAGTGTTCTCTAGTTCCAGCGCCGCGCCTTCAGCGATGAGCGCATCGGTCAGCTCATCGAATATTCCTCCAACTTTTCGTTCCAAAAGGTTTGTTTTTTCATTGTACTTGCGCCCTCCCAAAAAAAAATGGACGCCGCAATTAGTCGCTGTTCCGCCCAGACAACCTTCGCGCTCAACCAGCGCGGCGCGGACGCCACGCCTGGCTGCGGCAAGCGCAGCTGCGTACCCGGCCACGCCTCCGCCGCATACAATTAACTGATAATGGGCTTTCTCTTCCAGCCTGCGGCTGTACTGCACCTTATGCATCCACCTTTCCTTTGCAGCTATCCCGTTCAATGATCTCCGGCTGAAAAACGCACACATAGGGATTGTCTATTTTTTCGCCTGCTATCAGCCTCAAAAGAAGATTGGCAGCTGTTGTTCCAATCTCCGCAGGCTTGAAGGAAATTGATGTTGCCTTCACGCTCAGCGTTTGGCAAAGATTTGTATTGTCGTAGCCGATGACGCCAACCTCGTCTGATATAGCGAGTCCAAGCTCATCGGCCGCCATGTAGACTTCTTTGAGCAGCCGGTCGTTAAAGCAAAAGAATGCATCAGGAGGGTCTTCCATGTTCAACATTTTGAGCGCGCACTGCTTCACGGCTCCATTCTGGCTGTTCCCTAAATTCATTTTGATAATGCCGCGATCCACTTCAATCCCATGCTCCATCAATGCAGCCATGTAGCCGTAGTAACGATCCAGGCTGGATTTATACGCTATCAAGGACAAGTATGCAATCCGCCGGTAATGCCGTTCGATTAAAAGCTTGGTCGCAATATAGCCTCCATAAAAATCATTGGATGCCACAAGGGGAACACCGGCCATTGTGGGAACGGAGCGATTGCAGAAAATGAAGGGGATCTTTCGGTTATAAAGCGCCTGAAACGCGCGAATATCGCTGGTGTCGTTGGTTGACGGGACGATGATTAAGCCGCGTACTCCCGAATCTATATATCTCTTAATTTGCGTGTGCTGTCTATTAATATCATTATCTGTTTCACAGACCATGACATTGATGCCATTTGCTTCGGCTACAGAGCAAATGCCATTTAAAAGATCAGGGTATAAATCATACTGTATGTGCGGAATCACCACACCCCAGTTGGATACGTCAACCACGCCTGACGAAAGCTTATCAGACATTTCTTCAGAGACGAATGTGCCGCTGCCTACATTGGAATATAAAATGCCGGATTTGACCAATTCAGAGACAGCGCGTTCTACCGTGGTGCGCGTAACCTGATACTTCCGGCACATCGCCGGCCGCGACATGATTTTTTGATGCGGCTTCATCATGGAAACATCATCAATAATCTGTCTTTTTACTTCGTCGTATTTGTACATATGCCAATACTTCCCTTGCCGATCAAATCCATCATTGTGCAGGTGGTATGTGAATACAACTTCTATAATCTATAATACAGGACAAGTTTATAAAGATCAAGGTTATATGGTTATTATCGGTCAACTTTATCATTTCATATCATACAGGTTTAGGATTGTCAGGATTAAGTTCACGAGGAAAACTGACCTGTCCGTATTTTTATTCCAGTATTCTCTAACGTGCGGAAATCACGGAGAATTTTCGCCGCCGCTGCCAAACGCAAGAAAAATGAGGGAAGCAGGCTGGCGTCGGGTGACGACGATGGCGAAGCATTTGGACAAGCAAAGGCTTTTACGAATGAGTTGCGCGGTCAGAATGTAGGATTTTAAAAGGCAATGGATTGAAAGGGGCGGGCCGCGCTATAGATAAAGCGCTAGTGCAGACAGTCTTAAATGCGCAACAGCCCTATTTGGCTATAATCAGGCATTTTATAGGCTAAAAGCTTATTGCGCAATTAAGAGCGACAGCGCTAGTCCCATTGCAGATCACGATTTCACAAGCCTATCCCACCTGTTTTGTATGCGGAGCAAGGGAAACTCCGACGCAGCTAGGCGGCGCCACTGTGCGCGCAACCTGCGCTGCCTATCTGGCCGGAGCCAAAGATGGCGCTAAAATCGAGAATGCGCAGCAGAAGAATACGGGCTTAGATGCGCCGCCAAGGCCTCAGATTCGCCCTGTACGGCATTTTTATATGCATCTTCGAGGATTTCCCGCGCAAGACCTGGAAAGCGCTCCTAGAGCTCCCAGGGGCTTGGGGCAGGGCGGAAGGCAGAGGCAATTAAGACAACTGCAAAAAGCCCCATCCCGAAAGGGGCGGGGCGATACGAAAAAAATATGAAGCTATGCCTGTTTTCATCAAATTTACCTTTTTTGGAGCTTGATCATCCTTAGAGGTGCTGTATAATCAAGCTCCAAAAAGGTAAATTTTAGAGAAAATCAGTTTATCACATAATAGAGATCGTCGCCAGGCAAGGATAAAGCATTTCTCCATAGCCGTGACATCGGGCCAAACTGGGTCCGATGTGCTGCGAGGGAATGTAATAAAGAAAAAACGCTGACCATTTTTAGGGCAGAGCTTTCTACTGAGTTCAATTTTATAATTGCTTTAGAATATCATAGCGTCCAGCATCTACAAGGATAAACAGTTTACCGCTCTTCATATTGCCAAACACGTCGGATGAAAAGCTATAGGATACACACTATTGAAGATGTGCCGCAGGACAAATGGGCAGTACTTGAGAATGCCCATGAAGCGATAATCGACAAAAATACTCTCTCCTAAGTACAGGGACATTTGAAGCGCAACGTGCGCACCGCGCCAAACAGAAACCGCTGGCCTTTCTTTCAAAGGCTCGCGTCGCGGACGTTCAATTAAGCCGCCTCGTTGCGCTTCGCCTTTCACATAAGCGCCTCGCAGGTCTCAATCAGGGGAAGATATAGAATTGTTTTCAGAACACTCGCCAAACTGACGAGAAAATGGGATTTCTGCTGGGCGGAGCGTAAAGCGTTCTGTGGTCTTAACCTCGAAAATATATGAGGGTTTACAGCGGATAGCAGCATCAGGCCGTCAGCGCTATTATACGAAAATACATCGAACAGTATGAATGTGAACAAGACGACGCATGACATTGACTTATAAGCAATCAGATGCACGAAGAACTTGGAATAGCATTAAAGCAGGAGTTTTGACGCTTCTTAAATCCTCATATGCACACCTTTTTCAGGCTTCAAAGCAAAGGGCACGGCATTTAAAAAAGATGTTGCTTCAATTTCTCTAGTAATCGGCGGGAAAGCGTCGTCAAAATGGTCAATCACCACCATTTTAGGCTTCAGCCTTTCTACAATAGGCAACGCAGCGGCTAAATTGTCGTTGTAACCCTGGTACGGCAAAACCAGGCAGTCAGCGCCCGGTTCATACCAAGTATCGCGGTCAAGAGCCATGCTGCCCATTATTGTTACGCGCTTGCCGTCGGCGCGAACATCAAACATAACTGTTTCACCTTTTTCGGGATAGTCGCTGAGAGCCCTCCAAAAGAACGGAATCTTTTTTGGCTGCGTAAAGATCCTTAATGCTGCGCCTATGACGAGAGCCAGGTCAAAACGAGCGTGCCTGCCTTTCAGTACGCGAATTTCAAAGCTTTCTACCCTAAGCAAATCGCCGACGGATATTACAACCGGATTCCTCACAAGTTTGGAAGGCGATTCTGTGCAGTACACATTGCTGCCTTCGATATGCGGAGCATAGTGCATATGGTCGTAGTGGCCGTGAGTGATGAAAATATGCTTGGCGGCGTCAAGCCGCAAAAAAGGATCAAAATAGATTTTCTGCCCGGCAGACTCCAAACATATCGAGGCGCAGCCGAGCCATGTTATTGTCATATTAGTTCACCGCCCTGCAATCGTTCAAAAACAGCATGCTAATATCGTCCGAAGTCTGAAATGCCGAATGGCTCGTATACAGACACCTTCGCAGAGATACGTTGAGAAACGGCAAAATCATGTATGAAGCCGGTAAAAACGGCTGAGGCAAAGTCAATTCGCTTATATCCGAAAAACTCCAATTATTCGATGATGTTGAAGCCTTTGACTGTTCAATGTCAGCATAAGGGAATTACTGGATATTTATAAATATGCCTAATCGCTTAAGTCAACGACTAATTGTCATTTACAGACTTTAATTATACGTCTTCTGTATTGTATTTTCAAGATAAGCGCATCCTTGAGCTAATATCATTTGCAAAATAGGAAAGAGAAAGCTTAAATATCGAGCTCCATTCAGTCTCGATATTTCACCTATGCGAAAAAAGCTTCGTTTTATTTGATCATTGCCACTGGGTGGTATATAATAAAAGCTGTTAAGAAACTTAAAAACAGAACTTTCAGTTTTTGCTCTTGATGCTTTTTCCGCATGAGCTTAAAATTTATTATAAGCTGATTGAGCTGTAATTGCTAAAAACCTATTGTACGCAGAGCTTGCACGTTATACAGATTTGCAGTCAAATATACTGAGCAAGGATTGGTGCTTATTGAAGAACTTTGTGACTACAGGAATCTGCAAGCCTGGTCTGCATTACATGGTAGACACTTCATCACGCATCTCTCAGATGAGGAAGATGGTTGACGAGGGCAAATATTTCGTTATAAACCGCCCGCGCCAATTCGGCAAGACCACTTCCCTTTTTCTTTTGAGACAAGCCCTGATAAAGGATTACACACCCTTTCAACTTGACTTTCAAATTGTCTCTGAAGAGTTGAAAGCCGACTCAAGCTTCATTAAAGCATTCTTTACAATGCTCATTGATTCAGTAAATAACTATGGAATTAACGTTTCTGATGGATTTACCGACTATTTATCTAAGTGCGCTAAAGACCAATCTCTACTTGTCTTCTCAAATCTTCCAGGCATGATTAATAAACTCTGCTCCATGTCTGACAAGCCGCTCGTTTTGATTGTTGACGAGGTGGACAAAGCGGCGTCCTCCTCCTCATTCATTTCTCTTTTAAGCACTATGAGATCGATGTACTTGAATAAGTACGAGGTAAAAACATTCCAATCTGTTATCCTGGCGAGTGTAATAGACATCAAGAACCTTAAAATCAAGATTGATCCTCTTTCAGACGAAAAGCTGAGTCCTTGGAACATAGCGTCCGATTTCAATATCGACATGAGCTTCAGCGTTGAGGACATAGCCCAGATGGTTGAGGACTATGCAAAAGAGCGAAGCATTGGTCTGAATCTAGCCGAAGCCAGCAAAGCTTTATATGACTTCACCTCAGGATACCCCTATATTGTTTCTAAGATGTGCTCCATAATAGAAGGATGGATTGCGGACGGATCGCGTGAGGCATGCGAGGCTTGGTCGCTTGGCGGCATCATGAGGGCTGCGGACAAGCTTGCCTCCAGCGAGTTGAATTCATTGCTAGACAGCTTGATGTCCAAGGTGAAAGCCTACCCAGATTTAAAGAAAATGCTTTATAAAATGCTTTTTTACGGCGAAAAGGTTAAATACAACAATTACGTGTCCTCCCATGAGCTGGGCGTCAGATTCGGGTTGCTTAAAGTTGGCGAAAATAATGTTCTTTCTGTTGGAAACAGGATCTTCGAGACGGTATTATATGAGTACTTCATTCAAGAGAAGCTGTCGGAAGAGGACATTGCTGTCAGAGATAAAAACCAATGCGTGGATGATGGAGTCTTAAACATGGACAAGATCGTTATGAGATTCGTCAAATTCTATGGTGAGGTTTATGGAGGCAAGTCTCAAAAATACCTGGAAAAGGAAGCTGGCATCATCTTTATGGCATACCTGCGCGCCATTATAAATGGAGTCGGCATGTACTTCATTGAAGCCGAGCTTAGAGACGAGCGAAGGACAGATATCGTTGTGAGCTATAACAACCACTTTTATGTTGTAGCGCTTAAGATTTGGTATGGTGAAGCCTACATTTTAAGAGGCGAAAAGCAGTTGCTTGAATACTTGAACTTCTATGAATTGGTTCGTGGATACATGATTATCTTTTCTTTCATGCAAAGCAAGAAAGTCGGAGTAACGGAGCGCTTTTTTGAGGGCAAGGCCATATTGGAGGCCATAGTGTAAAGAAGCTGTCTAAACCTGCTCCAAAGTTAATATAAGGGTGTCTGTTTGAAAATCAGCTAATAGGCACCCTCTCAAGATTATTAATAACTCTTTTTTTAACCCGCTTATAAAAGTGCGCAAAACATTAATCAGAACCACCAGCAAAGCTGGTGGTTTGAGGGTAGCCCCCATAGTGCTCTACTGTCAGCGCAAGCCTAAAGGCTTTAGTGTCAACCGCACGGATCTTTTCCCCCAGGCGCCGCCCGTGAACGGGCGGGCCTTGCTCCTTGCAGGGCTTTCCAGCGAATGGATCTATGTACTCCTTGAGCGCCGTCTGCCCGTTCTTATCCGCATTCATCCAGTTCCTCGCGTACTCCGCCATCGCCTCTCCGCTCTTTCCAACAGCATCCGCATAGCAATCCCCGCTCCAGAAGCTCTTGCGCTTCGCGCGCGCGAATTTCTTGAATGCCGCCGTCGCGCTCCGCCCCTTCAGGCGGCCCATGAACATCGCCGCGCTCAGCTTTGGCGGCATCGCCGCATACATGTGGATGCGGTCCGCGCGCGCCGACGCCTCAATTGAGGCAATGTGGCGCAAACTCCAATAGCGGCTGTGTTTTCCGCTATGTAGTCGGCTGCGCCGAAGAGGTCTGAATAGTCCTCCGTAGCGCAACCCTTGATATATATCTGGCATTTTTGTGTACTGCCCTTTGTGGTGATATATATCCGGTCAATGACTGTGTGCAGGAGCGTAAATAACACTTCCGGCTGTACGCCCTTCGCATATTCCTCAAAGGATAGCAGCCGTTTCTTTATACCATTCAGTTCATGGACAACAAACTGGTTTTCTGACTGCGTATCCTCCATGCGCCGGAGCATGATTTCACGTTTGGAAAGCTCGTCGATAAGTTCTTTTACGTCATCTTGGATAAACCGCTTCAACGCTTCGTCGGCTTCCCGCAGATTGCGAACCTGCGCGGCAATGTCTGTGTTCAGCCGTTCGATTGCCTTTTTGGTTTCCTGATATTCCTGTTCGCTTTGGTCGGTGCGTATCATACTCGTAACACGGCTTTCAAATATCTGGCGGTAGTATTCGTTCTGCTCGTCGTTGAGATTGGAAAAAGTTTGAACAACAAACTCATCAAGGGAAACGCCCTCAATACCCTTAAAGGTACATTCCTTTTCCCGAACGCCGGGGCAGATATACTTGAAACGTGGCTTGCCGTTCGTCCAGCGACCAGATTCGGGATTCACCCGCAGACGCTTTCCGCATATTGGGCAGTACATCAACCCTGCCAGTAGCGCATTGGTCTTTCGGTGTGGGCGGTTGTACTTCTCCGCAATGGCATCAAGCATATTCTGTGTTTCCACCCAACGCCTTGAATCAATGAATCCCTCATGCTTGCCGACCGAAATAATCCACTCGCTGATAGGCTTTCTCGATGTCAGTTGTGAAAACTTCGGATTCAAAAAAGTGGAATCCTCATCCTCAACCTTTTCTTGGTCTGTTTTGTTGTAAGAAGAAAGTCCGTGCTGACCGTAAAATTCACTCATCTCGCCAAAGAGATTGCCGTCATGCTCCAAAAAATAGTTATGGGAGCATTCATCAGCGACGCAGTAAATCGGATTTCGCAAAATCAGCAGAATAGATGATGTTGTGAATTTTGCCCCATTCTTTGTCGCGTGTTTTTCATTGATTTGGTCTGATGTCCGTAATAGAGAGCGTGTTTCCCAAAAAACGCTGTAGATTTCATCTACCAACGTCTTTTCCTCCGCGACAGGAACAAGATAGCTGAATGCGCTCTTGTTTTTGCCGCTTCCCGTAGTCACGCGTTGCGAAGCAAAACCCGTAGGCGTTTCCCCTCCAAGCCACCGCCCGTCCTTAGCAAGTTCCACCAAATTGTCCTGAATGCGCTCCGCCAAAATGTCGCGCTCAAACTCCGCGATAATCGTCAGCACCTGAATGATGATTTTCGATGTGCTGATTTGGGAATTGATGTTGTTGGAACAGACAAGCAGCGTTACGTCGTGACGCTCGAAGTATTCAAGTAAGCGCATAAGGTCGGAAGTCTTCCGGCTGATACGGTCTAACTTGTAACAGGCAACCGCCTTGATTTTTCCCATCTCAATATCGGTACTGCTTTTCAAAGTTGTGATTGAGATAGAAGTTCGGTCTGTCCGGCGTTTGCATGACAGGGTAATTGACAGTCGTGCCGTCAATGGAAATCCAACCTAATCATGTCGGGGTTCTGCTCAAACAGCGCGGCATATTTCTTATAGGCGGTCATTTGCGGCGGTGTTGGTTCTTCGGGTTCGCCGGATATTGTGGGCGGTACAGGCAGCGTGGGCGTTTCATTCAATGCCGCCAAATCCGTAAAATCGTCCTCGGCTTCTTTTTCAGCCGCATAATGCCGCCAAAGCTGATAGCCGGAAAATAGCAGAACGGCGGACAAGAGAACTGCCACCGATATAGTCAATTCTTTTTCATACGCTCCCTCCATATAAAAAGGTAACAGGCAGACCGTTTGCGGCGGTCTGCCTGCGTTCAAAATTCAGTCTATCGCTTTTTCTCGCGGCTTGGTTAATTCGGGGAAGCCCATTATTTGAAGAAACGCCGAGAAGCCCCGCAAATGGGGCTTCTCGGTAAATCCTCTCGAATAACAACCGCACCTCCTGTATACTTGGGTTGTGCCTTGCACAAAAAAATACAGGAGGTGTTGGTATGAATGCCGATGCAAATTCGTTTGAACCTTTGTTAACAAGGCTATATGAACTGCTTGAAGCAGAGCGATATAGCGGCAGCACTATGAGAGACATGAGATCTATCCTCCATTCAATGTCAAATTATGTGGAAGCTTATCGTCTCGATAATTACTCGCCTGAAATTGGCGAGCGGTTTGCTGCTTATTGTGTCAATGACCTGCGCATATGCTCTTCCCGTA
>JAISZB010000323.1 GCA_031269465.1 Clostridiales bacterium
AAAGTGTATAATAATCCAAGTAGCAAAGTCTGAATTATAGTTGCAATTCAGTTCAATATACTTAAAAAGCATAGACTGTTGAAAATATTTCTGCTAGATCGAAAAATGCACATTAGGAGAATATTAATTAAAAAATTTTTTATTTCAGGTTGAATTCAGGTTTCAGTTGTAATATATATCTATGCATTGAAGCACGTTTGAAGCCCCCTGAAAGAGCACCCGGCGCCCAAGCTCTTTAAGTTAGGATTCAAGCAAGCCCTTGCTAATAAATGGAAGGAATGGTTCCATGCACGTCAGAAATGCAAGGCTCAAAAAGTCCTTTGCAATTGCCTCAGCCTTCGGTCTGACCGTCTATTTTCTATTATTCGTTCAGGCTTTTACGCCAATAAAAAGCGCATTTGCTTATGACGAAGCCGATGCAAAGACAGAATACATGCTTCATACTTCAAAAAATGGCTCTGTATCGGTTTCAAAAAGCTCAGCTGAGGCTTATAGGACAAGCTTTTCCGCAAGATTCTTCAATGGCGGGATCACTTTTCCAACAGGCGAAAGCGGCGCCAGCGCTGAAATCTTCAAAGCGGCGTTTGCAGAAGACGGATCTTTATCGACCCTTACAATAAGGTCAAGGGACGGAGTCTGCGAATACTCCGCTGACGGCGGTGAAACCTGGACGCAAGGCCTTCCCGCGGGCTGGGAGGACTCAGAGCTTCCAAAGGCGGAAGGCTTCATCGGCGAAAGCGGCGCCAGCGCTGAAATCTTCAAAGCGACGTTTGCAGAAGACGGATCTTTATCTAGCCTTATAATAAGGTCAAGGGACGGAGTCTGCGAATACTCCGCTGACGGCGGTGAAACCTGGACGCAAGGCCTTCCTGCGGGCTGGGAGGACTCAGAGCTTCCAGATGGAAAAGGCTTCCGCTTCAAAGGTGAAAGCGGCGTTGAAACAGACGGCGGCGAATCTTGGAGCGAAGAGCCTTAAGAAGGATTTTCTCTTTGGATGGCGGTGAAACCTGGCGCAAGTCCTTTAGGAAAGTTGCAAGCCGAATGAGTTTCCGCTGCGGAAGCTCTTGAGCATTAGCGCGTCGATAGAGAGCATTTATACCGCTTTGCAGTCAAATGTACCGATTTTGATGCCTGAGAGTCCATTGAAGGGTGCGAAATGACTATATCCACATTTCACTTTAATTGTATAATCCGACATCAAAGTCGAAACTATCCAATGCAAAGCAGTATAACAGCAGAGACTTGAATCAAGGATTGGGATTTGGGAACAAGGCATTTCTCGAGACGCGGTTGGGCAGAGCCTGCAAATCGAGTTATGCGCTTCAAGCAAAAATCATGCCGCAAAAGCTGGGCAGAGCTTTACTCGCCAATATCACAAGATTTATTGCTTGATTTTATTTTAAAACATCGGCACTGATTTGCAAAACGTACTATATTGTAGCTTGATCATACATCAAGCGCGAAATGCCAATATCAATCGCACCTTGAATACGGACGGTCAAGCTCCTAAACAGGCGCATTTGGCTGTAAAACGGCATATGCAAGTTGGCATGAGCGGCATGAAATTTAAGTAAACAGCGCTTTCACAGCGGAGCTGCGCTATTGCGCAGTCCCGCTGCGGCGGCTTCAAATCCTCAAGCGGACGCGCACGCATATTGGAGGGATGGGCATGAGGATTTTATACGTTGAGGATGAAAAGAACACCGCTAAGGCAGTGGCTGAAGTGCTGAAAAAAAACAAGTATTCAGTCGATCTGGCGTTTGACGGCAATTATGGGCTCGACTGCGCCCTATCCGGCATATACGACATTATCATTTTGGACATCATGCTCCCAAAGATGGACGGGCTTTCCGTGTTGAAGGAGATCCGAAGAAACGCGCTGGAAGCTCCTGTTATACTTCTTACTGCAAGAGGCGCCCTGGAGGAAAAGGTTCAGGGCCTTGATCTTGGCGCGGACGATTATTTAGCCAAGCCTTTTCACACTGAGGAGCTTTTAGCGAGGCTTCGCGCTCTTGGACGCAGAAAGCCTGAACTCATGCCAGACGGGAAAATCATGTTCAAAGACATAGAGCTCTCACCCCAAAATCTTTTGCTTTCATGCGGTAAATCAACAGTCAAGCTGACGCTTAAAGAATCTCAGCTTTTGGAAGCTTTGATTAAAAACACTGGCAGAACTCTATCAAAAGAGCATCTGATAGAAAAAATATGGGGCTTCGAGACGGATGCCGAAGACAGCCATGTGGAAAAGCACATATCTCTGCTTCGAAAGAAGCTGGAGAAGCTTAAAAGCTGCAGCTGCATCAGAACCATCAGAAATGCGGGATACATTATTTCCTGCGCTAGGGAAGGCTTTTAAGATGTTCAAGCAGCTTAGGAACAGGTTTATTATTCTCAATATGTCAATGACTTCCTTCATAATGCTGGCGGCTTTCGTTCTCGTTTTCGCATTCACAGGAAGCACTATTGACGCCCAAAACAGGCAGAAGCTATACAGCTTAAGGCAAGCGGCAAGCGCAATAGGCGCAGGCGGCAGCATCGTAAGCATCTATGAAAGCGGCGCCGGACTTGGAAAAGCCGCAACAGTCTCGGTGACTAAAGGCTTTGCGGTCGATTTGGATGGCGACGGGAACATATGGGGAAACGACTTCTTTGGGGACATTCCCAAGAGCGAGGTAGAGCTTGCGGCTAAGAAGGCATTCGCTTCAGACGGGCGAAAAATCAAGTTTGCGGACAGGATCTGGATGTATGAAATAGCTTCGAATACTCTTATATTCCGAAGCAACCTGAATTCAACAGGAGTATCCGCTACGATTCACAAAATACTTTTTTTGGATGTAACTGATTCACAGCAAATCCTAAATCAGCTTCTATTCGTTATGATTTTGACAGGGCTTTCAATGCTTGCCATCATTTTTTTCGTCAGCCTTCTTTTTTCCAAGAAATCAATAGCCCCGATTTCAGACGCTTGGAACAAGCAGCGACAATTTGTTGCCGATGCGTCTCATGAACTGAAGACGCCTCTGCACTCAATAATGGCAAACTTCGATGCTCTAAGCCTCAACGAAGATGAAACTATAAAAAGCCAGAGGGAATGGCTTGACTGCATGGCAATGGGAATGGATAGAATGGCGAGGCTTATGGAGAGGCTTCTTTCCCTAGCTAGGCTTGAAAATGAGAAAGTTAAGGCTGAAAAAAAGCCTTTTGATATAAATGAAGCTATAGCGGATGTAATGGATGCAATGGAAGCCGCAGCCGCAGATAGGAATTTGAAAACATATAGGCATTTCGAGCGGCCCGCTATAGCAGAAGGCAATGAGGAACTGTTCGTCAAGCTGTTTGAGATAATTTACGACAACGCCATAAAGCACTCGAACGAGGGCGGAATCATTGAAGTAAGCGTTCACATGGACAAGCGCAGGGCTATTGCCGCTGTTAAGAATAGCGGGCCGGGAATTTCCCAGAAAGATTTGCCTTATATATTTGAAAGATTTTACCGGGCTGACGCTTCACGAGCCTCAGAAAACGGCGGCTACGGCCTGGGCCTTGCTATCGCGCGCGAGGCCGCTTCCAAGATTGGATGCAAGATTTTGGCGGAAAGCAAGGAAAATGAATGGACCGTTTTTTCTGTGGCTATACCGACGACTTGCGGCCGATTTTGATCCTCCATGAATCAGGGAAATCTTTCTTGATTTTTTAAAGGATTGCACATAAATAAGGAAAATGCCTTAATAAAGGATTATTTGAAATCGTCTCAAAACAACCTAAAAGCTTATCTTTGCCCTATACCTCAATATTAGGAAAATAGCCTTCTTCACTGATTTTTCACAAATCTATGCGACTTTTTCAAATCGAATGCGTAAATATTAGCGAAACCTCGTTGGTAGTAGAGCCTTCGATCGCCGCAATGCGGCGCTTCCGCCTTAAACTCCAGCTTGGATTCAATAAAGATAAATGGCAATAATAAGGATGTGCCTTTGCAAGGCAAATGGCATTCCAAATAAAAGAAAGGAGGACGCCGCCCTTAATATACAGGCGGCAAATGGTACATGACAAATTTTGAGAACGAAACCAAGGCTTCCGAAGACGCTATATCCGCCTCCTTGCCCAAAAAGCAATGCAATGACGGATATGCTGCGGCAATGAGAACATTCAGCGCTCCATGCGAACTTGCGCTTAAGCCTATAGAAGAGCAAACCATTCAGCCTTCCGTTAAAGAGGCTGGATCAGCTAAGCAGCCAAGCAAAAGAAGCCGCTTTACGCTCGTGGCCGCTTTAGCGGCATCATGCGTAATCGCTTCTGGAGGATTCGGATTTTTAGGCGGATATGCCGCCAACCGGATTTCAAAGCAAGAGGAGCAAAGCGAGGGAATATACATTGCAGGCTATGAGGCCTCATCAGCCCCCTCCCTTGCTCAAGCGATTGCCGCGACCTCAAATGACGCGCTTTCACTGCCTGATATAGCGGCTGCTACAAAGCAGTCCATAGTTGAAATTTCCACTGAAATCATAATGATGAACAGCAGGATGAGGCAGCTTATAACTACTGGCGGAGGCAGTGGAGTCATCATTCGTAAAGATGGATACATTGCCACTAACTACCATGTTATAAACGGCGCCAACAGCATAACTGTCCGCCTGTCAGACGGCAGGGAGTATAAAGCCGCAGTAAAAGGCATAGATTCCAAATCTGATCTGGCTGTTGTAAAAATCGAAGAAACCAACCTTGTTCCCGCAGTCATTGGAGACTCATCCAAGATAAGAGTCGGAGAATACGCTTTAGCCATAGGAAACCCCTTGGGAGAGCTTGGAGGAAGCGTCACTTGCGGAATCATATCCGCACTTGACAGGGAAATTGTTTTCGATGGAGAGTCCATGTCTCTGTTTCAGACTGATGCCGCAGTGAATCCTGGCAATTCTGGCGGCGGCCTCTTCAATGTCAGCGGCCAGCTCATAGGCGTTGTAAACGCCAAATCCACTGGAAGCGATATCGAAGGCATAGGATTTGCCATTCCAATAAATACAGCCAAGCCTATTCTGGATGACATTATAAGCTACGGCTATGCCAGAGGCAGGGTGGATGTAGGCTTGACGCTTACGGATATAGACTCCGCCTACAAAGCCATGTATTATAGAGTCAGCTCAACTGGCTTGTACATTTCAAGCTCATCGCACGCCGAGCTTAGATCTGGAGATCGAATACTCGCCGTTGACGGAGTGGAAATCACAAACCTTGCAAGCTTCAATGCCGCAATGAGCAAGCGCAAAGTCGGAGACGCGGTCTCAATTGCAGTTGAGAGAAACGGCAGGCAAGTCACTGTCTCAATTACCCTGGGAGAGCTTCACGCTTGAGCTGATATTGGGTTCGAATTATTGGCATAATAAAGGCAGCCTAGGAGTTTTCCCAAGGCTGCCTTTATACGCCCGGTGCGCATCAGAATCTTCTGATGACTTTCCAATGCGCTTCTTGGATCCGGATATCCACTTAAGATTTCAATGCAGGTTTTCACAGCCTTTATTATTTAATCGCACCCGCGCTTATGATATCCACAGTTACATTGGGGATAATTTTCATTTTCTTGAAATTTTCCTCCCACTCGCCTTCCACTCGCTTGTATGCAGAATAGCTGCGTTTCCTGAGCATATCTAAAAACCCATACGCATCAGCGCCAAAATCTTCTTGGAGCAGCTTCGCGCAGTCCAGGATTTCCTGCTTGATGGCTTCTTCGTACTTTACGGATCGCTTGGAAAGCGCAGATGCGTCATAGAGAGATTCTTCAGAAAAGCCGCTCTCGGCGATAGAGCCTCTGACCTTCACATCCACGTTGCATTCAAGGTTTCCTCCAATTTCTTGGAACCTTATCTTCGATCTGCCGGATGACACAGAAAGCGGTTCATTCCCGCTTTCAAAGGGCACAGAAACTTCCGCTCCGCGCGCATCGCCCATTACCCACTCAAATCCCCTTGTTTGCTTCGAATCCAGAAAGCCCGCCAGCTTGAATCCTTTCACTGCTGCGCATCCTCCCAATTCCAAATAGGCATCTCCGCCTTGCGTGTATTTCAGCTCAACTTCTGGTATCAGAGTGTTTCCGCCTGACCTCAGATCTGAGATGATATTTGAAAGCCCTTGATGAGACTTTAGGGTTCCGGAAGAGCTTGCATTCCTGTAATAATTTTCTATATAGATTCCTGCCGAAGGCTCTTCTCCTATGTCAGCCTCAAGGATATCAGAAGCTTTTCCTTTTGTCGAGAGCACGAATATCTTCCGCCCTATTTCATGATTTCTTTCGCATGCGTCTATCGCCTCCTTGAAACGCTCCTCATCGCCAAGAAGCTCCGCCCCGAATATCACAAGCCGTGCCTGGCCTAGGTAGAGCTTTTGGCTTGACGACATGCCCATTAGGCTAAGAGCGCTTGAAATGTCGGGGCCGTCAGCCTTTTTTACGGTTTTTGAGCTGTCGTTTGAGGCTTCATCCCTCATGCCGTTTACGCTGGGAAGAGACGCGCTTACGCTATAGCGAAAGGGGGATTCCCCGCCACCGAGATCTATGCCTAAAGAAACCACGAACCCGCGGCTTTCAAGCTCGACTTTATCCCAGCAACCGCTGGCTAGGAAAAGAAAGGCTATTGGAAAAAGCAACTTAAGTTTGCTTTTCATAAATAACCCCCTTTTTTCTAATCCTGGCAACAACAAGAAGCAAAATTGGAAGAACAACCATAAATCCTAAGCCCAGCGTCAGAAACAGGAAATCTATTATGGGATAAACCTGCTCCGCGTTTGTTATCATCAAGGCAATCGCCGCGGTTATCAAAGCGCTGACGCATATATACGGCAGGTGCCGCCCCTTCTCAATCACATCTTTAAGAAGAATTGAAGAGAAAAACAGGCAGCTGTTTGTTATAGCGAAATTTGAGAGGATCCAAAAGCTCAGCATCAAGGCGTCTTGCCTTTCGATGAACGAACCGGGCATCTC
Source organism: Clostridiales bacterium (assembly GCA_031269465.1). GTDB lineage: Bacteria > Bacillota > Clostridia > Lachnospirales > WQUN01 > JAISWZ01. The sequence goes on from JAISZB010000323.1 coordinate 6,971, forward strand.
AACCATGTCCATCATCTCAAGCACAGGCCAAAGCTGCCTTGATACATCAAAGGGGCCGAATTTCGCAATGGTTATTATCGTAATGAAAAGCATAAGCGCGCCAACCAGAAGTATTGCGCTTGAGGCGCCTTTTCTGGCTTTTTCCGGATTGGCGAAGAAAGGGTGGGCTATAAGTATGAGTTCCATGCAAGAAAAAGCTGATCCCATGCGAAGGGTTCCCCGAAAAATGTCCGCCGGCTTCGCGACAAAAACCGGAAGAAGGTTCGTCATGTCTATTTGGCGCAAAGCCAATATAAAAACAATGATGAGCGGAATGAAAATAATAGGGAATATTATCTGGGCGATTCTCGCCCTCGCCTCATAGCCCTTGGAAGCAGCGTAGGCGCTTATGGAGATCGCAGCCCCCGCTACCACGGCAAGCGGCGTATTCGGAAGCATGGTCTGGCGTATAATCTCCCCGAACATCCGTATTTCCAAAGCGCAGTTGAGAATGAGCTTCGCCGCGAAAATGAGTCCCAGCGCTTTGCCGGCAGGCTTTGATAAAAGCTTGGACGCAGTCCTTACAAAGGACTCCGAAGGAAAAAGCCTCCCAACCGAAGACATGAGATAAGCGCTTCCAGTCGCCAGGCAGGCTAGAATGGCGACTATTATCCATCCATCCTGCCCTGCGAACTCTACAGCCCTCCGAGGCAAAATTATGACTCCCGTCCCGAATATGTCTATTATTAAAAGTATCTGCAACTGCCTGACAGATATTTTATTGTTCATGGAGAACATAGCATTACTCCTTCACGCGCGCGTCATGCGGCCCAATTCTCACGGATTCGCTGGGATTTGCGAAAATGGGCCTTTTCTTCATTGCAAACAGCGGAACCCTGAAAAGGGTGTCCTTCATGTCAGAGTAGCAGTTGATATCTCCGGAAACAAATGGGAACAAGTAGGGAAGTCCGAAGCTTTTAAGCGTGGCAAGGTGAATGAGCGTGAAAAGGGCGCCCATCCAGAAGCCGAAAAGCCCTAGAACCGCCGAGCATGCAAGAAGAAGGTATTTCGTCAGACGAAATCCGGCTACTAAGGATACATGGGGTATGGCGAATGAAGACATTCCGGAAAGAGCCACGATTATTACGACAATTGGGCTTACGAGTCCGGCTTCGACAGCCGCTTGGCCGATAATAAGCCCTCCCACTATTCCTATTGCATGCCCTATCGGCCCTGGAAGCCTGATTCCTGCCTCCCGCAAAAGCTCGAAAGCAAGATCCATCAAAAGCATCTCCGCCACCGCAGGAAAGGGTACAGCCTGCCTTGCGCCCGCCATTTTGAATATGAGAAGCATGGGTATCATCGACGGGTGAAAGCACGCTATGGCAATATAGAGTCCTGGAAGGGACGCCGCCATGAATCCTGCGGCAAAGCGAATGAGCCTGGCAAAGGACATGATCTCCCAGTTTTGGTAATAGTCGTCTGATGCCTGGAAAAATGTATTCATAGTGGCGGGTATGATAAGCACAAACGGCGAATTGTCCACCACTACCACAATCCGCCCCTCCAAAATCGCCGCGGACGCCTTGTCAGGACGCTCTGTAACCTGTGATTGAGGAAACGGAGACTTCCAGTCGTCTTCAATGAGCTGGGCGATGTATCCGCTGTCCAGGATTGCGTCTATGTCTATCGACTCAATCCTGCTCTCCGCATCCCGCAAAACGTCCTTTCTCACAACATCCTCAAGGTACATGAGGCCTACACTAGTCAATGTCCTCTTTCCCACTTTGAACTGCTTCACCTTGAGCTTGCTGTCTTTTATCCTTCTTCTAACAAGGGTGGTGTTTACGCGGAATGATTCCGTAAAGGCGTCCTTGGAACCCTGAACCACCACCTCGGAATCTGTGGCGGACACGCCTCTGCTTGGCCAGCCTTTAGTGGATACAAGCATCGCCCTTGCGCAGCCGTCCACGAAAATCACCGTATCTCCTGAAAGAATGGCCTCTCGAATCTCCCCCATGTCCTCTGAGACTTGTATGTCTGCAGTTGTAACGCCATCCTTGAGCGTCTCAAAAAGATGTTCCTTCAGGTTTTCTTCCCTTGGGGGATTCTCCCATAAAAAAATCATCAGATGATCCAGCACTTGGCCTTCCAAGGTATCCCTGCTGACTAGCATGTCCATGTACGCCACATAAAGCCAGATGTCTTTATTCCTGCCTATAGGAAGCTTTCTTTTGACAAAATCCCCGCAGTCCTTGAAAGCTTCTTCAACAAGCCTTATATTTTCGTCCAAGACGCTTGATATCATCTTATTTCTCCTTGGCTGTAAATATCAGCGACGCTAAAAAGCTAAAGAGCATGGCAGCCGCGACTCCTGCCGCCATGCTCTTGAAGCCTCCTGTCAACACCCCTATGAAGCCGTTTTCATCTATTTCCTTTTTAACGCCCTTTGCAAGCAGATTTCCAAATCCTGGCAGTGGCACGCTTGCCCCTGCGCCAGCGAACTCAACCAGCTTTTCATAGACACCCAATCCTCCAAGAACGCATCCTGCAACCACAAAGATAACAAGAATCCTCGCGGAAGTCAGTTTAGTCTTATCGAGCACTATCTGCCCTATGACGCAGATAAGCCCTCCTACAGCAAACGCTTTGACATAATCCATCGCGCACCTTCTTTTCATCTTCAAACCGACGCCTTCATGCCTCAATCCTCAATGCATGCGCTATCGAAGGCATGGTTTCGCCCTGCATCGCGGTCGTGCTGTTCATAAGAGCCCCTGTCGGCACAAACAGAAGCCTTTTTATACGCCCCTCGCACAGCTTGGGATAAAACAAGCTTGCAAATGTAACTGCGGAGCATGCCGGCCCGCTTCCCCCCGCATGAGTGTCTTGGGTTTTAGCGTCGAATATCTCAACCCCGCAGTCAAAAGCATTCTCCCCTATATCATATCCTTTCTCAGCCATAAGGGTTTTAAGCAGCTTAAGCCCCGTGCTTCCGAGATCGCCGGTGACTATGGCGTCATAGCCGCTAGGCTGCGCGTTAAAGTCCTCAAAATGATGAATCAATACGTCCGCTGCAGCCGGCGCCATAGCTGCGCCCATGTTGTTTACATCCTTTATGCCCATGTCAATGATTTTTCCGGTTGTGGCAGCCGTGATTCTCGGCCCTTTGCCGCTGCTGGATATAATCACGCAGCCGTCTCCGGTCACAGTCCATGAGGATGTAAGCGGACGCTGCCCGCCTAGCTCCAGGGGGTTTCTGAAAGTTTTTTCAGCTGCGCAGAAGTGGCTGGAAGCAGCCGCCGCTATATTATCCGCGTATTCTCCGTCAACCAGGACGCAGCCTAGCGTCATCGCCTCTCCTATCGTAGAGCAGGCTGAAAACAATCCAAAAAAAGGCCGTTCCAGAGAGCGCACCGCATATGTGGAGCCGATTGATTGATTCAGCAAATCCCCCGCCAATATATAATCTATCTCAGGCATGCTAAGGCCTGCCTTGTCCACAGCCAGCTCAATTCCCTGCCTGGCCAAAGCGCTTTCCGCCTTTTCCCAGCTGTTCGTCCCGGAAAGCATGTCAGGCATGATTCTGTCGAAGCGATCCTTAAGTGGGCCGTCTCCTTCTTTAGGACCCACAACAGAGGCCGCCGCTCTTATGACAGGAGGCAAGTCGAAACGGATGCTTTGTTTTCCGACATGTCGCCGCATTATCTCCCCTCACTTCAATATATAATACACCAGCCCGACAACTATCGACGCAAGGGTTCCGTAAACAATGACAGGGCCCGCGACAGTAAACATCTTGGCCCCTACTCCCATGATGAAGCCTTCTCTCTTGAACTCCACGGCAGGCGCCGCCATTGCGTTGGCGAAGCCTGTAATTGGAACAAAGGATCCCGCTCCCGCATGCTTCCCCAGTTTGTCGTACACGCCCAGGCCGGTAAGCAGAACGCTTGAAAGCACAAGAGCTATGGCAGTATAGGCGCCGGCTTCGTCCATAGAAGCGCCAAGATTGACCCACAGATTATTAAGCGCCTGTCCGATGCAGCATATAGCTCCCCCAACTGCGAAAGCCTTTAGGCAATCCCGGTAGACATTGCTGTTTGGCGATGCTTCGTCTACAAGGTTTTTATACTTCTTTTTTGAGAGTTCCGAACTATCCAATAGTAAGCCTCCCCCAGTGGGACGCGCTCAAATGCGGCTTGATCGCATCCTTAATAAGCGGCATATTATACCGATTCCAATAATAAGCAACTTGCCGCATGCCGATTCGCAGTCCTGCGCGACTATTTTGGAGCTTGATTATCCTCGCGCTGCACAGTCAAGCTAAAAAGGAACTTTAGGGCGCAGGCGAAATTTGATAAAATTAGTTGATAATATTCTATATATGATAGTTTTCATCATGTGCAGTGAGGAATCATAGGATTTCAAATGGAAATCAGCATAGACCGGCGTTCCCAAAAAATAGCGCCTGCTTGTTTTATGCCAATTTTCCAAGCGTCTTGCGTAGATTTCAAATTTAGGCCCCCTGACCCTGCAGCAACAGGAAAGCCAGCTTCAAAATAGGGACTCAGCTGCGCATGGAGAAATGATGTGATATTGTGATGTGATATGCGAAGAGCTTGAGGTCAATGCGCGGGTGAAACTCATGGCGATTTGCAGTCAAATGTTCCTATTTGGTGGTTGGCTGTCCACAGGCGATATTCTTAAATGCAGAATTCAGCGCTTTCAAGGCGCGAAATGACGATATCAATTGCGCTTATTGTGCAGCCAGCCTCCAGAATAGGCGGCTTCATATGTTGATTCACCTATGAAAGCTCCTCATTCGGCTGCAAATCGGCATATGCAAATCGTGTTCAATCAGTCTTGAGTGAAAAATCCTGGAATAACGTAGTAAAGGAGCGAACCCATAAGCTTTCCCAAAGCAATTGCCAAGATGAAAAAAAACAGGCCCTTTTCTATTCTAAGCCTTCTCGTAAGAATAGGTATCACATTAATGACCTCTGCAAGCGAAACGGCAAAGCATCCGTAGAAAACCCCTATGCAGAAGCTTATCAACATTCCAGCCACTTTAGGCAGAGGTATGGAGAACTCGAAAAAGCCTTCCAAAGCCCCCAATATGCCTCCAAACACCACTGCCTCTTCATAAATGTGAATATGCTTTGAGGTTCCCGTCTTATCCGCAATTCTAGGGATTACGCCTATAACCGCTATAAATGCGAATACGGCCCCGGATATGACCGCGCCGGATCCAAATCCGAATATGACGCATGCCGCTATTTTCAGTATAAGCATTTTCACACTTCCAATGCAGATCTTCTTCTTTTTATGCTGACGCTCAGTCAAATGCATTGATTTCGGGGTGTGGCATCCACCTTATAATTGCATTCTGATTTGCATTATAAAGTTTCGATTTAGGCATCGGCAAGCTTAATTGCAACCCAGTATATAATTAAACCCCAAAATCGAAGCTTTACAGCTTTTCATCAAATGCTCCTTTTTTGGAGCTTGATTATCCATTGAGCGGTGCGAAATGAAGATTCGACATTTCACGCCGCTCAAGGGATAATCAGCAAAAAGGAGCATTTGATGAAAATCAGTATATGCGCATTGGCTTTATGCCATCCACCTGCACTCAAGCGCCTCAGCCGTCTTGCCTGCCGTTGCCTTCGCTTTGCATGGCTACTACTGTTTCTACGACATCTTGATCATAAAGAGTCATCTCAACATCAATAGGCGTAGGATCCTGTACGACTTTCTTGCCCAAGAAATGGTTGAAGAAAATTATGATTCCTGCGGCCAGTCCCACTGAATAAGGTATGTCCAGCAAAAGAGGCTTTTCACTGTCTTCTCCAAAGAAGATCCTGTAATAGTTCTGAAAAACCTTTGGTATCTGCGCATCAGTATGAAAGCTCATTATTGCTGTGGCTGAACCTGCAAGAAGGATTATGCTCACGAAAGTGATTTTAAGAAAAGTCCACAAAGGATTGGGGTTTCTCTTTTTCGGATCGAAAAAGACGACTGTATCCTGAGCTCCCAAGTTGTATACGGTCGCTTCAGGATATTTCTTTTTGATTAACAATACGAAGTCGGTAATGCTGACTACGTAGCTTCTAGTCTCCTTTGACTCTATTTCCAGCACTTTCATGGCGTTTATCTTCTTTGTCAGATCATCCTGCGCTATCACTTTAGCCAAATCCGCAATCCGAAGCGCCTTCGGCTTCGTCTCAGCATGCTTTTCCTTGGGCTTGATGTATATATCCATAGGATTTACGCAAACACAGCTTCTGATGAGTTTCTAACGGGCGCTTCTTCCTCCAGGACGAATGTAGCCTTGAACACGCGAGTTTTCTTAGTGAAGCCTCCGCTTAGATATATTCCCGCGATAAGAATGCATGCTAAAAGAAATAGAAAAGCAAAAATAAGCTTTTTGGAGGTCGAGCTTCTCCTTGAGATTTTGCTGCTTGTGTTTGACATTGATAAGTTCCTTTCTTCAATCTGGCAACAACGGCATTGTTTTCATAACCTAAGTCTATTTTGGGTGATTAGGCATGATTTTATTCACCTTCGCAGTAGCATAATATCATGCTTATTCGACAAAGGCTCCAGCGCCGATTCGTTTTAGGGCTGGAGGCCAGGAGCTTAAAGTCCGGCTTTTTGCTTGTAATCAAACATCCGACATATATGATGCACAAATCAAAGGGTTGAATGTCGTTTTTAATCATATCTATAGTCGCTATTTTAAAGTTTAACTCGAATGCTTTAAAGTTTTTAAATTTTATGATTGTATTTGGTATATTTTTAGTTTATAATATTATTGACAAGAAGTTTTTGCCGCAATGTATACTCATGCGCATTGGAATGTTCCTATTTGGATCTGGATTCTACAATAAGCGCAAAATGCCTATATCGCCACTATGCACCTTGAGGTATAACGATTTTCACCAAATGATCCTGTTTTTGTTGATTATCCATAGAATGGTGGGATTGATATCTGCATTTTGCACTCGCTTTAAAATCAAGCTCCAAAAAAGGTAGGTTTCTATGAAAATCAGTATAGATAACCCAGCCCCAAAATCGATGCACTTGACCGCGCATCAGTACAGCTGGATATTGCAGTTCGGAGAGTCCGCTTAGCTGCCCTCTTTCCTGGCATGTTTAAAAAGTCTGATTAGGTCTTCATGCTCCTTAAGCCCGCATGAAACCGTTGCCGCATTCAATCCCTGCTTGGCGCATTCAGGCGCACCAGGAGGATTCGCGCAGGAAGCAAGGGCAAAGGCAGCACCTGTCATTTAAACCGCTCAAAGGCAACCGCAGTAAGGGGGAGAGAAAAATTACTGACAGACCAAGCGAATTTGAGTTGTTCACCATAATTAAATTTCTAAAAGCTAAAGATCTGACTCACATTAAAATCGCTAAAAGAGGCATGAGCATCGCTCTATACTGTGAATCTGAAGGGAAAAGAGAAAACCGCTGCAGATTCACAAAGCTTGGCTCCTTTGAATACAGCTTTGATGTAGCTTCCAGCACTGGTAGATGGGAAGCGACTCCTCATACGGGGACCTTGAAGGAAGTCCTTGGCATTGCGGGGGATTGTCAATGGTTGTTGCAGGATTACAGCGATTTTTTCAATTCATGGCAATAGGGGGATTATATTAGCCCTTGAAGCGGGGATCATTCAGCAACTTGCAAAACGCCGTTATTAGAAGCAGTTTAGATGACGAATGCAAAAAACCTTGGGCAAGCGCTCAGGGTTTTCATCATTGCCCTTGGGAAATGCAGGATTTGGAGGCAGTTCAAAAGAGATGGCCAAAAAGAAGCATTTAGCCGCAAATATCTTGCTTGTCATCCTTTTTGCGGTGACTGGCAACATTCTCCTCTATTTTTATAAATCCGGAGAAAATTACATTTATTACTGGGACATTGGGGGCTATTGGATTAAGGCCATGGACTTCACGGCCCTTTTCTTCTCAAATCGCTCCGCAGCCCTTTCCAGCCTTAGACAGAGCCTTTCCTCTAGCGACTACACCATGCTGCCCGCAGTATTATACGTCTTTGTGTTTAAGTTCATTTCAAGCTCAAATATGGCATTTGTGATGGCTACGTATAATATATACGGCATTCCCTTCATGCTGCTCTTTTACGCCTTCTGCATAAGGGAGCTCGAGATTTCCCATATAGCCGGAAGATTCGCCGCCTTGCTTTTTATCTTCACATTCACTGTAGTGCTTACTCCTCTTATGGGAGGCTATCTGGATGTTTCCGGACTTGCGGTTGCGGCTGTCATCCTTCATCTTGCCTGGCGCTGGAAGTTCGTCTCAATAAGCCCTGCAAGGATTGCAGCCCTCGCTTTCCTAACGCTTGCTCTGGCTTTCTTAAGGCGCTGGTACGTCTTTTGGATATTTTCCTTTTTCATTTCCTTTGCGGCAGTCAAAGCTTTAGAAAGAAACTTAAGGGAAAGCGCGTACTGCCTTATAAGCCTCTTTTTGTCGGGAAGCCTCTGGATTTTGACCCTTTTCATCTTCTTCAGGGAGTTTTTAGAGAAAATCTTCTCATTCGACTACTCAACAGCCTATTCGGCTTATGATTTCGGAGGCTTGGCCTACAGCCTGAAATTCATGCTTTCTCAGACAGGCATCCTCATGGCCGCCGCCATAGCAATAGGAGCGGCTCTTCTAGCGGCGAACAGGCGAAAAAGATCCATCGCTCTGTTTTTCATCCTCCAAAGCTTAATATGCCTGCTTTCCTTCACGAGGATACAAAGCCTGGGAATACAGCATCTGTACCTGTTTGCGCCTATGTTCCTATTCTTTGGCGTTTCTTTTTTAACAGAGCTGCCGAAGCTTTTCAATAAGCCCCTTGCGAGGAGGGCGGCTTTCGCCTTTCTTCTGGCTCTTGCCGCCGCCAATTTCCTTTCCTCCTACGTACTTGAGGCGCAGCCCGCGCTTAAGCTTGCAGGCCCGTTATTTTCACAAAAAAAGATGTTCAGGAGGGAAAGAGGAGACACGGATGAAATAAGGCGCATGGCCGACAGCATAAACGCTTGGACCCAGGGCAGAAAATATACATACGCCCTTGCCAGCGGCGATGTCTTGAACTCCGACATTTTAAGCAACTGCCGCCTTCCCCAGACGAGATACGCCTTGAAAAAGCTTCTCTATACCTATGACGTCGACATGAGGGACGGGTTTCCATACCATTTCTACCTTGCTGATTATATTGTGGCGGCGCAGCCTGTACCGTACCACCTAGAGCCTGGCTCGCAAAGAAGCATCGGAATAATCTCAGACGCCATTTTTTCAGGAAAAGCGGGCGACTCCTTGAAAATCAAGGGAACATTCGAACTTGACGGCGGAGTCGCAGCATATGTATATGAAAAAGTGAAGCCTTATAGCAGGGAGTTTACGCGGCTAATCGCAACCGAATTCGAAAATGCGTATCCCGGCTATCCTTTCCTGCATGAAAACAACTCCATCTACACGCGCTTCTATGATATTGACATGCCCTTGGGCACGGACATCCTCCCCTACAGGGACAATTTTGTGATCGCGCAAAACTGCGATTCCGGAAGATTCAAGCTTTATCTGGGAGGTCAGTTTGACGAAGCGTACCTGTGCATGGAGAATGTTGCGGCAAGCTCAAAAACATCGGTTCTGGCTATAGGAGACAGTGGTGAGGCCTTGCTTGATACCGGCCCTTTGGAGCTGACTCAAAGAGAGCTGTTTACGATAAACGCATCAGGCTTGGATTTCATTGAATTCATATTCAATGAAGAGCAAGCGGAAGGCTACGACATATCGGTGGAAATAAAGCTGAAATAAAAGGGAAAAAGCGGCGAAAATCGCCGCTTTTTCCCTTTATGGCTTTTTATTCAATTCTATGCAGCTTTTCATCAAATGTTCCTTTTTTGAAGCCTGATTATCCATTGAGTGGTGCGATTGATATCGGCTACTCGCTGTATAATCAAGCTCCAAAAAAGGTAATTTCATATGAAAAGCAGTATACCTATTCCTTGTAGGCTTTCTGGAAGAACTTGTATCCCAGCGGAGTTACGCCCCAATCCTTTAGGGCTGGATTTATTGCCCAAGAGATGGTGTAGTAGTAAATCGGGGCCAGAGCCCAATCTTGACCAAGAAGGATGTCCTCAGCCTCATGAAGCAGCTGATCGCGCTTGGCTGGATCGGTCTCCCTGTTTGAAGCCTCTATCTTGGCGTCATACTCGGCAGAACTGTATTTTCCGTCGTTGTTTCCAGATGTTGACGTAAACAGGTTGAGCATCGTAACCGGATCATTGTAGTCTGCAATCCAGCCGTTTCTGGAGATGTCAAAGTTTCCGTTTCTTCTGTCCTGAAGGACTGTAGCCCATTCAGCCGAACGGAGCTCAATTTCAATTCCCAGCACGTTTTTCCACATGTCCTGAAGAGCCTCGCCTATTACGGCGTGGGTTGAGTTTGTGTTGTAGAGGTAGGACAATTTCGGAAAGCCTTCGCCGCCCGGATATCCCGCATCGGCAAGCGCTTGCTGCGCGAGCGCTTTATTTTCCTCATATTTTGAGGGAGAGACGTATGTCTGCCATTGTCCCCTAAACGGTTCTGAGTGGCCAGAAGTGTAGAATCCGTCTCCGATGAAGGCTTCAGCAGGCTTAACGTTGCCGTTTCTTACTGTATCCGCTATGAACTGCGTATCGACTGCCAATGTAAGGGCTTTTCTGACTAAAACATTGTCAAGGGGAGCTTTTTGGGTATTGAAGCTTATATAATATGTTCCATTTTCAGGCGTGTCTCCGTAGAAACCGTCATTTTTCAGCGCAAGCACTTCCTCTTCCGGAGGCACATCCTGATAGTCAAGCTCTCCAGAGCGGAATGCGGCCAGAGCCGCGTTGTCATCGGAAAGGAATAGGAAATTTATCTTTTCAGGAACAACGCTTGCCGCGTCCCAATAGCCGGGATTCGGAACTATGACCATTTTGTCGTCGGTGGCGTATGACTCCATTTTAAACGGCCCGTTGGAAATGAATGTTTCAGCCGTCTTAGTCCAGTTGTCGCCATTCGCTTCCACAGTATCCTGGCGTATCGGAGAGAATGTCGCAAACGCGGCAATCTGCTCAAAGAACGGGCATGGGTTTTCCAAAGTCACCTCAAGCGTCTTCTGGTCAATAGCGGATACTCCGAGATCCTCCTTTGGCACTTGGCCTTCTGTCACAGCCATGCCGTTTTTGATGAACGCGCCCATGTCTACGGCATACGGAGCTGCTGTATCCGGATCAACAAGCCTGCGCCACGAATACACAAAATCATCCGCAGTGACGGGCTGTCCGTCCGACCATAGAGAGTCGCGCAGCTTGAATGTCCAAACAAGGCCGTCGTCTGATACGGTATAGCTTTCCGCCATTCCGGGCTCTACTCCAGAGCCGTCCCACTTGTACCTCATCAGGCCTTCAAAGGTGTGGTTGGAATAGTTGCCGCTATCCAGAGCGGATCCTAAGTTTGGATCAATCGTCTCAGGCGTAGTAGCAAGGAAGATGTTCAGCTCCTTGCTCGCATCGGCTTGAACCGGCTCAGAAGCGGCTTCGCTCGTCGCCGGCGCATCCGTCGGAGCGCTTGAATTGTCAGCCGTGCTTTCCGCCGCTGGCGGCTGAGTTGGGGCCGCGTTGTTGTTCGAGCAGGCTGAAGCCGCAAAAACCATCGCTCCCGCTAAAATAAAAGCTAGTAATCTTTTCATATGTTGCCTCCTTTATATTATAAAACGCGGCGGCATGCCGCCGCGCTTGCTGCCAAATTCCCGCCTCTGATTTTCAGTTTAGGGCGTCCAAGCGCAGGCACGACGCAAAATGTTCAGGCCCCGCCTCTTTCATTTCCGGCTTAGACTCCGAGCACTCAGGAGCCGCATAAAGACACCTGGTTCTAAAGCAGCATCCGCTTGGCGGAGAAATGGGGCTGGGAACCTCACCCTCAAGTATTATCCGAGATTCCTTGCCGGCTTTAGGGTCAGGGACAGGGGCCGCCGACAAAAGCGCCTTCGTGTACGGGTGAAGCGGATGCGCGAACAGCTCATCCGCATCTGCCAGCTCAACCAGCTTTCCCAGATACATGACTCCGATTCGGTTGGATATGTACCTTACCACCGCCAGGTCATGGGCTATGAACAGATACGTTAATCCAAGCTCGCTTTGAAGCTCTATGAGCTTGTTTATGACCTGCGCTTGAATGGAGACATCCAGCGCTGATATCGGCTCGTCGCAGACAATGAACTCCGGGTTTAGGGCCAAAGCCCTCGCAATTGATATGCGCTGCCTCTGGCCGCCTGAAAATTCATGCGGGTATCGGTTCATATGCTCAGTGTTGAGCCCGACCAAATTCAACGAGTCGATGATTTTTTCGCGCCTGTCATTCATTGAGGAATAAGCTTTATTTATGTCCAGGGGCTCTCCCACAATCTCGCCCACAGTCATGCGGGGATTAAGGGATGAGTATGGATCCTGAAACACTATTTGCATGCGTTTGCGGTACGGCTTCATGTTCACATGCGTAATATCCGCTCCGTCGAAATAGATTTTTCCGGATGTCGGTTCGTACAAGCGAAGTATAGTTCTTCCAATGGTCGATTTGCCGCAGCCCGACTCGCCGACCAGGCCGAATGTTTCGCCTCTTTTTATGGAAAAGCTGACGCCGTCAACCGCCTTGAGCATTACGCTTGAAAAGAGATTCTCGCCCACCACTCGAAAATGCTGAGCCAGTTCTGTGACTTTCAACACTACATCGCCATTATCCATGAGTCATACCTCTTTAAGAGTCTGCACTGTATGCAGCCAGCACGATGATGCATGCCCCTCGCCCACGATAAAGTCAGGGGGCGCTTCCTTCAAGCATATTTTCATGCACTTCTCGCATCGCGAAGCGAATCCGCACCCCTTGGGCAGATCTAAAAGATCGACCGGATTCCCCTCTATCGCCTTGAGAGGCTGCCTCTTGGCTCCGGTGTTCTGCGGCAGGCATCCAAGGAGCCCTTTGGTATAGGGATGGGATGTTCTGTAGTATATATCCTCCACAGAACCCTTCTCTACTATTTTCCCTGCGTACATTATTATTATTCTGTCGCAAATCTCAGTAACTATTCCAAGATCATGCGTTATAAGTATTATCGCAGTCCCAGTCTCATCCCTCATTTTCTTAATAAGCGCAAGTATTTGCGCCTGAATCGTTACATCAAGGGAAGTTGTGGGTTCATCCGCAATCAAAAGCTTCGGATTGCAGCTTAGAGCCATCGCAATCATGACGCGCTGGCGCATTCCTCCGGACAATTCATGCGGATGCTGCCGCATGCGCCTTTCCGGATTGCTGATCCCTACTAGGGAGAGCATCGTGACGCTCCGCTTTCTAGCTTGCTCCTTTGGCATTCCGGTATGAATCCTTATGGTCTCCATAAGCTGATTCCCGATAGTGTACACTGGGTTTAGGCTAGTCATGGGATCCTGGAAAATCATAGATATATCCTTGCCCCGCACCTTCTGCATCTGCTTTGACGTAAGGCTGTTTACATCCATGCCGGAGAAGGTTATGCCTCCTCCTATGACTCTGCCGGGCGGAACCAGAAGCTTCATAAGGGCTGTCACGGAAACGCTCTTTCCAGAGCCAGACTCTCCTACAATGCCTAAGACTTCGCCCTGGCGTAGATCATATGAAACTCCGTTGACAGCCTTCACTTCTCCCGCAGGGGTAAAGAAGGAGATTCGGAGATCGCTGATGGACAGCAGCGCGGCATCCGCTTCGCTGGAAGCTTGAGCAGGCATAAGCACCCCGCCTTTCATTTATACTGATTGCATATGAAATTCCTATTTGGGAGCGCGACTCTATGAATAGCTCCAAAACAGGCGCATTTGGCTTCAAATCTGCATTTCCAAATTCGCAAGCCAATTCACTGCTCTCTTTAGAGCAGATAGCTTTATTAGCTTCCTGCTATTCCTTCATGCGGGGATCCAAAGCGTCTCTTAGTCCATCTCCAAAGTTGTTGAAAGAGAATATGATAAGAGCTATTAAAAGCGCAGGAAAAAACATCAGATACGGATAGCTGCTAAGCCCCGAAAGGGCCGTGTTGGCTAGAGAACCCAATGATGCCAGCGGCGCTGACGCGCCCAGGCCCATGAAGCTCAAGAAGCTTTCAGTAAATATTGCCGAAGGGATTTGAAACATCGCTGTGACTATTATGGTTCCAACGGCGTTCGGAAGCAGATGCTTCCTGATTATGCGCCCGCTCGAGGCGCCCTGCGCCTTGGCGGCCAAAACATATTCCCTCTCCTTCAAAGCAAGCATCTGGCCTCTGACCATTCTAGCCATGCTGACCCAGTATATTAAGGCGAATGCGACAAATATCGAAAAAATCGCAGAACCTATGCTCATATTGGGAAAAGTGCTGTCCAGAAAATTCTTGAGGCTTATTTGAAGAATTATTATTATCAGGATGTCGGGCACCGAATATATGATTTCGCATACCCTCATCACCAGGTTGTCTATCCACCCGCCGAAGTACCCTGAAACCGCGCCTACAGTCGTCCCTATCACAAGAACTATTATAGAGCAGAAGATTCCAATAGCCAGGGATATCCTAGTTCCTACCATTGTGCGCACCAGAAGATCCCTTCCCAAATTGTCCGTTCCGAACGGATGCTCCCAGCATGGAAAGAGCCTTTCGCTGCCCCTTACCTGCTGTTCGTTGCTGTATGGCGACAAGTACGGGCCTATGAACGCGAACAGAGCGAGGAAGACTATAATCCCGAAAGAGAAAAGAGCGACTTTATTCTTCATGAATCTCTTGTAGGCATCCTGCCAATATGTGGTGCTTTCCCGCATCTTGATCCTGCTCATCTTCTCCTCGTCTGAAGCGGGAGCGGTGTCTGAGACATTTAGCATCATGCTCATGGGCTGGGTATACTTGCCAATTGACACGCTGCCGTTAAGTTTTTCGTTCTCGCTGATTTTTCGGCTCATTCTCTCGCCCTCCCTCAATACTTGATTCTCGGATCAATAACGCAGTAGAGAATGTCAACTATAAGGTTCGCCGCGATCAGGATAGCCGCGAAAAATATGGTAGTACCCATTATCATCGTGTAGTCCCTGCCTTCAATTGAATCGATGAAATATTTTCCCAGGCCCGGGATTGAGAAAATTTTCTCAATGACGAAGCTTCCGGTTAGGACGCCCGCAGTCATAGGGCCAAGATATGTGATAACCGGAATTATTGCGTTTTTCATCGCGTGCTTGAACATAACCTTCCGTTCCGACAAGCCCTTCGATCTAGCCGTCTTCAGATAGTCCTGCCCTTGCACGTCCAGGATTCCGGAGCGCAAAAGACGTATAATGTAGCATGTAGGCGACAGGCTCAGCGCGAAGACGGGCATTATATAGTTCTGCGGCTTCGCCAGCCCTATTGTGGGCAGAAGCTTTAAATGCATCCCGACAATATAGAGAAGCGATGCTGATATGATAAAGCTTGGAAGCGCAATCCCCAATGTGCATATTACCATTATGATCCTGTCTATAATAGTGTTTCTCTTGTATGCGGCAAGTATGCCGGCAGGTATGCCTATGATCAGCGCGCTCAGTATTGCGAGGGCGCCCATGCGGGCGGAAACGGGGAATTTTTCAAATATGATCTCAGTTATGGTATAGCCTCTTCGCTTGTAGCTTATGCCCATATCTCCTTGGAGCAAGTTCTTGAGGTAATTTCCATACTGCACGTAAATCGGCTTATCCAGTCCGTATCTCTTGTTCATGGCGTCTAGTGTCTGCTGGTTGACGCGCTCGCTTAAAAACGGGCCGCCAGGCACCAGAAACATCAAAAAGAACGTTGCTGTTATCACAATGAATAAAGTGACAACGGCAGATGCAAAGCGAAAAGAAACAAACTTTAGCATATCATCCCCCCGTCCTTATGCGCCTTTTATTCTTAAATAATGGCGGCTTGCTTAAAAATGCCGCACTCAGTGAAAGGCCGCAAATCCGAACTAATTATTTCGCTCCTTCAAAGCTAAAAGCAATTTCGCATTCAACGGCTAAATATTCTGAGGCTGCGGAAGGGTTGGCGCCGCTATTTTGGCGCTTGCAAGAAGGAGCTGAAACAGCAAGCGGAATTTTTATATTATATTATTACTATTTAACCGTTTTGTCAAATGAGAATGTCATTCGCATTAAAATTGCATTGATCTATCCCTCTTTTAAGGCAATGATTCAGGCGGGTTTCATACGCGCCCCAATGGGCTTAAACAGCTTTTAAGATAAGGAAATTGCAGTAAACCAGCCTATTCTAGGAGCTTCATTTACCATATGGGCACTGCATAATCATATGCAAATCAGCATAATGCCTTTGAGAGTTAGGCATTCCTGCATCATCGCCACTATGCTGACAGCTGAAATATAGCTAATTCAGGAGCTTTAACATTCGCTTTCAAGGCGCAAAATGTAGATACTGTCATTTCGCTTTCGCTGTATAACTAGACATTTCATGCAATTCAGCATCTCAGCACTCAAATATCATTAGAAATATTTTCATAGAGTTGAAGTTTGAATCTTTCACACAAATTTCATATATTGAATCCACTCCATGCAATTCGATCGTTAAGATTAGATTTTTGAGCTGGACTGCCCATTGGCCGCTGAATAATCAATAGTCACCAGCGCCTTGCGCTTTCGGGAGGGCGCTTGCGCTTTCGGAAGGCGCTAAGTGCATATTTGTTTTGTATAGTATATGATCCTTTTCATAATATCTATTGGTATAATCTTAGAATAAATAGGTTATTTTTACATCAAAATAAGCCTTGCATGCTTCCTTGCCTGCAAAGCTTATTTTGACTCCGACGGGCATTTCCCTCCAGAAATGCAGAGTGCATACTCCAGCTCCGCGATTTTGGAGCAGGGCATTCATTAACGCCCATTGCTCAATTGCTTGGCATTTTTTTACCTTTGCTTTTCGGTAAGATCCGAGTCCCCTTACAAAGGAGGATCGACGCAATTTCTGCGGCGGTGAAGCCTGAAACGGCTTTCTTGCCGAAGCGCGAAATCATAGCAAGGATTAGTCGGCTGAAGGTTTATCAGGCTCTTCAACGGGCCGAGAAAATATTCCAGCAGAGCGTTGAATGCGAGCAGTTGGCTAATTGTCATATCTCCGTATCACGATCAACTCGACAGCCCAGAGAATGATGCCGCCGCCTATCGTGGGAATAAAACCTTGCAGCGACCCAAGAAGTTATTGAGCCGTCCATATTTAGAAATGGTACGTAGCAACTTGAGGAATTTTCGCTCGGTTTCGATGCGCGCCTAACGCTCGGAGTTTAATGCCTTGAACCCTTAGATACCGTTTAGCGATTCTACGAGGAATGATATCAGTTGTAAGCTTTCCTCCATACTCTGCTGTTGACGACGTCGAGCGTCTTATTGAACGCGAACGCAATAACATCGTATAAAATAACGACAATCAGCGCATTACGCCTCGCGCGCTTTGGACGCGTCCATAAACCGGGAAAGTGTCTAGCCGACCCTGCGTGTGACGCAGAAGCTCATAGTCCATTCAAGAAAACAATATAAGGTTGATATCGAGCATTTGCTCTGTACAGCAGCATTTGGGATCGTAACGCTCCCAGCAGCATCTGGAAATTGAAAACCTTGTTGAGTATGTGTTAATTTCACTTCGTCGTCAAAGCGGTGGGGAGTTCACTTGCCGAGCTTTCCGCTTCAGGGGCGTAGAGAGAGATAAGCTGATACACGCCGACGTCAATACTTAGCAAATAGCAGCGGCGCATGGGGATGAAGGCCTTTAAAGAGCCGCATTCATGCGCTGGGGGGTTGAGGGCGAATGCCGGCCGGTCAAGTCGAAGCTCCAGCTGGAGAGCTTTTCCTGCAAGAC
>JAISZB010000324.1 GCA_031269465.1 Clostridiales bacterium
CCCGTCAGCAAAATCCAGGAATATTAAGAAATATTCAGGTTCTCCCTAATATTTGACTTCTCTGTTGGAAAAATTGTCCATTTATGTAATTTTAATACATAAAACTCACCACTGTCAAGCAGATTCAGTTCAGGAATGCCATGTGAGTTTTGGAATTGGGAATATTGCGCCGGCCCTTTAAATTTAGCTATGCCTTGATTGAAAAAATAGCGGCAGCCTGCGCAAAATAGCATATATTAGTTCCTGCCATGCAAACTAATATGCCAATAGAGCTGAGGTTGTACTATGAATCCTATTATAGCCGATATTTCTTAGATTGTCGAATACCTTAAAGAGTCAAAATCAGCAGCGAATTTTTCATGCCTAAATTCAACATTTTGCGACGATTGCGGTGTCTATGGTGGAAAAAGGCTTCACAGCCAAAACTGCAGACGTCGCTGAGCTGTAAAGCTTTTCATCAAATGTTCCTTTTTTGGAGCTTGAGCCAAGAAAGCCTCGAAGCGGCCCTTTCGGATTTCTGCGGCAGGCCTGCAAGCCTGGCTGCAGGCCAATAAGTTTTCGCCATCCAAGGCGGAGTGCCGCCTGCGGATTCGCCGAAAGGCTAGATTCTGCAACTTTTAGTCCGCTTTTTACGGGTGGAGGCGCCCGCTTATGGAGATTTTCGGGACTGGCGACCCATTCAAGCAGGCCGCCGGGAATTTTAAACGGCCGAAGACGCAACTTTGCGTCTTTATCAGACCCGCTACGCCTGCGAATGCTGCGCGGGGCGATTCCCGGATTTCCACAGCCTGCAAGGGATGATTCGCCGATCGGTGCGGCGGCTGTTTAAACATTTCTGTGCAACTTGTCCAAAATGAGCTTGCAACTTCTGAAGTTGTTTTAAAAATGCAGGCTTTGGCGATTCTCTATATTTTAGAAAATATATAATTGTAGTATTTAAATTAATTGTGAATTCTGCATATTATTTATGTAAGCTCTCCTTTAGAGCATCATAGACTCTGATGTTGCTCATCGGTTCGCTGCCCAGGCCGGTTAGCCGAAGACTCATGACGGCCTCTCTGTTCTTGGCCGCTGGAACTGCCGTCGCGTCAACATATAAGTTGTTTGTGGACGGGTTCTTGATGGTGGTCTTCGCGCCGACGTCCACCAAGGATACGATTTCAAGCATGGTGGACGCTCCTGCGCTACCGTTCTTCATTATCATGTTATACTGATTTCATCAAATGTTTCTTTTTTAGAGCTTGATTATCCACTGAGTGGCGCGATTGATATCGGCATTTCAGACTCGCTGTATAATCAAGCTCCCAAAAAGGCAGTTTTCCATGAAAATCAGTATAGTTATCGCCTTCAACAAAGCCATAATTGGAAGCGGCATCGCTCGCGGGTAGATTATTCATACCAAAATCACCCGTACCTGCATTAGCGAGGTCGCCCCAATTATGCCTCTACCAAAAGTTCGCGGCGTCCAGCGAAGACGCCGACACCAGCGAGCCGTTGATCTATTTTGCTTCGGGTGCATACGACTCCGGGTAAGCATCCGGCGCGTTCGGATTGTCATTGCAATTGATTGAACTGCCAGCTCATCAAGCGCTGCCAATACATGTCCGCGCGATTTTGTCCGGCCATTTCTGTCCGTCCCGCGCATTTGTGGTGCAGACAAGCATGACGGAATTTCGGCCCGGCAGTACCACTTCTCAGTTCCGATTGCTAGCGTCGCGATGATTTTGTCGATGCATTCTCCTCCCGCAGGGAATGCGGGTAAATTCAGAAATTTGATGCTATGTGAGTTTGTCTTCCCGTGGGTGTGAATATCCTTCCCTAGATGAATACGCGCTCATAGGAGCTGATCAAGCCTATGAGGCAAAGAATCAGCTAAATCTCAATATGCTATACCGATTTTCATCAAATGTTCCTTTTTTGGAGCTTGATTATCCATTGGCCGGTACGAAATGCCGACATCAATCGCGCTAGCTGTATAATCAAGCTCCCCAAAAGGTAATCTTCAATGAAAATCAGTATAAAAGAGCAACAAAATATGGTAGGCACAAAAGCCGTGTCTACCATATTTTGATTACTTTCTTCACTAAAGGAACTAAAAAAACAGCGTTGCGTCTTTGCTGGGCGCATTCAAATTGCAACGCGAGCCTGCCTTTTCATCATCGGCGGTTGCCTGAAGGCTCCATAGCGTTAGCCGGAATGCGCAAACGCCTGGCTGCTCCATTCGAGGTTTCCCTAATCCCGTGCGACTGCCACTTCAGCCATATCTTGCGCCTAAGCTCTCTCCCTTGCGGCATTGTCGCATGCAGGCGCTAAGAGTCCCCTCAGTTTTCAACCCATCCCTTAAGCGCTTCATGGCTGGTTTTGAGTTTTTGGATTATATCAATGCCCTGAGGGCACTTCTTCTCGCAAACCCCGCACTCCACACATTTGGACGCGTCGCTCCCAGCCCTGCTCAGGAACATGTATGTGCGCCTTGACGGTTCAAAATTCCCAAACATCACTGAGGTATTATATCTTTGAAACACCCCCGGTATGGACACGCCTTGCGGGCAAGGCAGACAGTACTCGCATACAGTGCATGGAATGGCTTCAATCGACTCGTATGTTTTCTTTACATCCTCAAGCATGCTCAGATCACGCTGAGAGAGATTGCCGGGAGCCATGTCGCCTTTGGAAAAAAGCTCGATGTTCTCCTTTACCTGCTCAAGCGTGCTCATCCCGCTTAATATAGTGCTGACCTGAGGATAATTCGCGACAAACTTGAATGCCCACTCCACTGGAGAGAGCTTTATAGGATGGGAGTCATAGATCTTTTTGACTGAATCTATGGCGCTTCCAAGATTTCCTCCGCGAAGAGGCTCCATTATGACCAGGGCGCAGCCTATCTTTCCCGCAAGCTCAATCCCCTTTGTTGTCACCTCGCGCTCAGTGTCCAGAAAATTGTGCTGCACCTGACACATGTCCCATTCATACGATGACATTATGTCTTCAAAGTGTTCGTATCTGCCATGGTAAGAGAACGCTATGCCTCGAATAAGCCCTTCTTCCTTGAACTTTTCATATTCCCGCAAAACTTCCTGCTTCTTAATGTCCGGCCAGGCTCCTCCATTTATTCCGTGTATCAAATACAAGTCCAGATGATCCGTTCTTAGCTTTCTTAATGTAGCTTCCAGGTTTCTCCTAATGGCGTCTTTGGTTCTCATGACTCCGAAAGGCTGCTTTGTAGCTATTTTTACGCCGTCTCGCCTTCCGCCTTCAAGAGCCTCGCCCAGAACTTCCTCGCTTGTTTGGTTATGGTAGCCATAGGCGGAGTCAAAGTAATTCACACCGTGATCAACTGCATAGCGTATCATTTCATAGGACTTTTCGCGATTTACGGTGCCGTCGCCATTTCTGGGAAGCCTCATGCATCCCATTCCCAGAAGTGAAACTTCATAGCCGAGCTTTCCGAATTCTCTGTATATCATTGCTGTTGACTTGCGCCCATGCGCCAAGATCCAAACTGCTCGATTTTGAGCATATGGACGCTCTCCTTTCTGGATGTTTTCAATTCCAATAACTATACTGCTTTTCATATAAAATTACCTTTTTTGGAGCTTGATTATACAGCGAGTGCATGCCGATTTCGGCATTTCGCACCATTCAATGGATAATCAAGCTCCAAAAAAGGAACATTTGATGAAAAGCGGTATATTGCAAACAGCGACCAGTCAATTAGCTATTCAGTAAATATTCATTCGCTTTTACTGCTTGCCTTCCATTAATTAATTGTATAGCACTCATAGTGATCTTTTCAAGGAGATCCGTGTGATTTTTTGAAACATGATGAACTTGCTTGCTTGCGATTAGAAAAATAAAAGCTTTTTAGGAATATTATATTGATTTTCATATGAAATCGTCTTCTCATCTTGAAAATGGATGATTAAATTCAGAAAAGATACGTTTGAATTCTAGTAGGCATTTATTTTTAGTCGCATCTGAAGCAGGCTCTTTAAAAAATGTAGGATTTTTGGCGCAATCAAGCATAAGCCTGCTTGAAGATGAAAGAAGGATCTCAAAGAACAAAAAGAAGGCCTTGCCAGGCAAGGCCTTTAGAGATCTGCGTCAAGATTTCCCTGCCCGCAGGGTTGGAGAGAAAGATAACTTCAATGTCTAGTCTTTTGTGCTGCAAACGCCTTTAAATGCCGCGCAGGAGCCGCTCTTGCGCCGGCTTCCCGTCAAGATCATTCAGGGAGGGCTTCATTTCGAGCACAGGCGGTACAATTACGCCTTCTCGAGCGCAGCGCGATCTATAGTTTCATAAGCGTTTAAGTGTTTATCTGTTGGAAGGCAGATGTCCGGAACAACCGCTATGATGGCATTATATGAAAAGATGTCCCAGAGCGTTACAAAAAATCTCAGGAAAAAGAGCTGCATAGCAAAACTAAGCCATGGGGAATTAAGCTCGCTGCTGGCTAAGAAAAGGCATGCAGCCGATGGGCGGCTGCGGATTGAAGCGACAAGGGGCGACGGCTTCAATTCCTCCAATAATTGCATTCCGGTTTAGAAGCCATGGCAAGCGCGCCGCTTTCTCCATATGCGCAGCGCCTTTCAGGCGAAGGCCTTCCGCCCAACGCTTGCAGGCACCCTGCTCGCGTTCATCCCCCGGAAGCTTGCATATACCGATTTGCAGTCAAATGTACCGATTTTTGAGCTTGATTACCATTACGATTAGCCATTTCACACTCGTTGTACAGTCAAGCTCCACAAAAGGAATTCTATATTTAAACGCGCTTATTTGTTAAAAAGCGCTTAACTGTTAATTTAATTAAGACTGTTATACGTTGGTTGCTGCAATGGCCAGCGGTTAAAAAAAGATCTCGCGGCCCCAGCCATGAAATGAGATGAGGAAGCGCCTTGAAAGTGGACAGCCAACTCCATAACAGGTGCATTTGACTGCTCTCCAGCTGAAGGCGATTATTGCTGATGGCTTCAAAGACGCGCATCCCATCTTAGAACCTGTTTGGAATCTATTATCGACATTATAAGTAAATTAATGTTAATAGATTACACTCAATAATTTATGCTAAAACATGTAAATTAAAGAATAATATTACAGTTAATTATATCTTT
>JAISZB010000335.1 GCA_031269465.1 Clostridiales bacterium
TTAGTACGAAAATACATTTTATGGACAATTGTACATGCCTCAAACACACAAATGGCTTAATATTTTCATCCTTAGTGGTGAAGCGAAGCTTCATAGGGGTTTATATGAAAAGCAGTATAGATGCCGCCTCATAAAGTTGTTTTGGCGTGGCTTTTTGCAACTTGCCGCAACTCATGGTTTATGGGTTGAGGCCCGCCGGAACGGAGGAGGGCGGGATGCTGGTCATGTGGCTTTGCTTTGCCCAAGCGCGGCGTAGTGCTTCATGCGCGCCATATAGGCGAAGTTCATGAAATACGATTCAACTTTATCGGCGTCTTGAAAATCGCCTCCGCAAAACAGCGACAAAAACTGATCACGGGCCAGCAGAACCTCGCGAGCCCTGTAATGATTTTGCATGTTGCCTTTGTCGCGTATGAGCACCTCAACCGTAGCGCTGAATAAATCCAGCGCGCGGTTTATTGCGCCCTCCATGCGATCGGGCATGCTTTCACGCTTTGCCTTAATTGCGCGCCCAACCTCGGAGCCTATATTCCCAAGCTGCTCGACTATCGTGCATTTCGCCCAGCAGTCGCGGTCCATCGGCTTACCCGGCATATACAACGCCTCCTACAATCTCCTGTATCCTCCGCCTGACACTCTCATCCTCAACGCCTCTCGATCGGTTATTTTGAAAAGGCCGCATGTTTATCAGCGCGTCAAACTCTATAAACCCGCAGCCGCCATAGAGCTCCGGCCATAGGTTTATACCCCACAGATCCTCCTTCGCAGAGCCGTTCTCAAGCAAAAACAGCTCTTCATCAACGTGCAGGTCGGCGTCAACAACGACTATCTTTCGCCGCACGTCAACAACGGCCTTGACAAGCGGGTCGAGTAATTTCTTAGACATCTTCCTCAATTCCTCAACGCTGATCCTGTCGATCTGCTGCATATACTCTACCATTCCCTTCGTTGCGATTTCCAGCGGCTTTTTGTCATACTGCTTTTTCATTGGCAATTATGGAAATTTATGCAGGCTATAAGAGATCTTTGCCCTTTGAACCCTAAGCAGGGCGGAAATCACCTTGTCGATTACGGGCAGTACATAGGCGCGATATTCAAGATCGATCCGGGATATTCAACCCAAAGTTTATTGAACAGATCTACGGCTGAAGCTGCATTTATGCAGGAGCCGCTGCCTGTTGCGGATATGGCTTTCGCCGCGAAATTCAATGCTCCGGGCGCATTATGCCGCTTCCTTCCGCTTGCGGTTTCGGTGAAAGCCTCTCTTCCCCGGCCAAACACAGGCCAGGTGGAAGGCATGGATGAAATGCGGGGCTCCGGCAAAAAGCAAGCGCTCCGCCCCTTTTTTCGCGGCGTCGGCTGGCGGAGCGAGGCTGAATTCAAGTATTCCTTATCCCTCTGAGGGTTGGACTTAGACGGAAAGCTTCCGGCTTTAAGCCTTTCTGCGGCGTTGGTCTTCAAAAATCCATAAACCGGGGGAATTAAAGCTGTTGCGCCGAACTAGGCTTTTATTGCGCAGGCCGCTTCCCTGCGAGTTCTTGGCGGATTCGCGTCTGAATATGCAATCTATTTCGCCCTGATGCCCTCAAGCCTTGGCTTTCTCGCAGCCTTCCCCTTTTCGAAAACCAAGGAAAAATGAGCGATTTTCTAATATTTTTTCATATTTATTGCAGGTGCACTTGCTAATTCCCAGTAAAGCCATGATTTTCTCTTTTTCTACATTTGCAATGATCAATACCGTGATAAATACCGTGATAAATATCCCCTTGCAGGCATTTTTGCCGAAAGGAAGCTAAGGCGATATCTCCGAAATAACGCTTAAAACCTATGCTGCGCCGCGCTCCGAATCCAGTTCCTCTAGTCCAGCAGGAATTCCAAGAAAACAGCATTCGACAAGTCCCTTCCCTTGTCAGTGAGAAATACCCGGCTTCCACTGTTTTCCATCAAGCCCAGAGCAGCCATCTTATGAATCGCGGAGCCAAAGACGCCTTCCAGCGCCAGACCGAATTCCGCTTTGAATTTCTCAGCGCTTACACCCTCGTTCAGCCTCAGTCCCAGAAACATCGCCTCCTCCATAGATTCCCTGAGGCCTGGCCTAGCTAGGCCTTCCTTGCGGCCTTGCCCCGCGCTCCTAACGTACTCATTCAAATCATAGGAGTTTCTCCATCTATCGCCATTCCAAAAAGAATGGGCTCCCAACCCGAATCCCAATGTGCCTTCGCGCTTCCAGTACCTGCAGTTGTGGCGGGACTCGCTTCCAGGGACGGCGAAATTTGAAATCTCGTACTGGCGCAATCCTATTTTTCCAAGCTCCAGCGATGCTTCCGCAAACATCGCCCGATCCTCTTCTTCACTTGGAAGTTTAAGCTTCCCAGTTCTTTGAAGTTCAAAAAACGCGGTTCCCTCCTCTACGCTCAGGCTGTAAGCCGAAACGTGGCGGGGCAAGAGCCTGGCGATCTCGCAAAGGGTCTCGCGCCAATCATCCATAGTCTGCCCCGGAAGGCAGAACATGATATCTACATTCATGTTCTCAAATCCAGCTTTCAACGCCAGCTCCCAGGACGCCAGGAAATCATCCCAGCCGTGAATCCTTCCCAGCGCTTTCAAAAGCCTGTCCTGCTTCGCCTGCATGCCGATGCTCAGCCTGTTGGCTCCGCATGACCTTAGAACCTCAAGCTTTTCTTTCGTCAAGGTGCCGGGATTAGCTTCAACGCTCACCTCAGCCCCGGCTTCCAATCCTCGTTTCGACGCGGCTTCAAGGATTTCTCCGAGAAAACCCGCAGGAAGGGCCGTAGGCGTTCCGCCCCCGATATAGACGGTCTCGACCGCCGCTTCCGCCAGCTCCTCCGATGCTTCGAGCTCCTTAATCAAAGCGTTTTTATACGCCTCGTAGCGGCCCTGCCTCCCCGCGAAAGAGGGAAAGTCGCAATACAGGCACTTTTTAATGCAGAATGGAATGTGAATGTATACTCCCATACCCGGTTTCATTTTATTCCTCTTCCAGCTTCAAAACGCTCATGAACGCTTTCTGGGGAACTTCTACGCTTCCTACCAGCCTCATGCGCTTTTTGCCCTCTTTCTGTTTCTCCAGCAACTTTTTCTTTCTGGTGATATCCCCGCCATAGCACTTGGCCAAGACGTCCTTGCGCATGGCGCTTACTGTTTCCCTTGCAATAATCTTGCTTCCTATGCATGCCTGTATCGGAACTTCGAACAGATGCCTGGGAATCTCTTTTTTTAGCTTCTCAGCGATTTTCCTTCCTCTTTCATACGCGCCCGAGGCGTGCACTACGAATGAAAGGGCATCCACCAACTCATGATTAACCAAAATATCCAATCTGACAAGATTCGATTCTTTATATCCTATTAGCTCGTAATCAAATGACGCGTATCCTCGGCTCCTAGACTTCAAAGTGTCGAAGAAATCGTATATTATCTCGTTAAGCGGCAGCTCATAGCGCAGTATCGCCCTTGTCTGTTCCACATACTCCATTGACAGGTACTCCCCCCGCCTCTGCTGGCACAGCTCCATTATCGCGCCGATATACTCGGACGGGAGTATTATCTCAGCTTTTACAATTGGCTCTTCCATACGGGATACGACTGAGGGATCAGGCATGTCCGAAGGATTTGAAAGCTCCATCATGCTTTCATCGTGCTTGTAAATCCTATAGATTACGCTTGGGGCAGTAGTCACCAAATCAAGGTTGTACTCCCTTTCAAGCCTCTCCTCTATCACCTCCAGATGCAAAAGCCCCAGAAAGCCGCACCGAAATCCAAATCCCAAAGCGATTGAATTCTCTGGTTCGAACTGAAGAGAAGCGTCATTTAGCTTCAGCTTGTCCAAGGCGTCTCTGAGATCCTGGTATTTTGCGCCGTCTGCAGGAAATATACCGCAGTAAACCATAGGATTGACGCTTTTGTAGCCGGCAAGCGGCTTGTCCGCCCTTCTTTCAAACTCCGTAACCGTATCTCCCGGCCTAGTGTCGCCGACGCTCTTTATGCTTGCGGTCATATAGCCTACATCCCCCGCCATGAGCTCATCGCACGGCACGAATTTCCCAGGTCCGAAAAAACCCACCTCAACCGCCTCATACATTTTTTCCGTAGCCATGAAGTAGGCTTTAGTGCCCTTTTTCAGCTTCCCATCCATAATTCTCATAAAGACTATGACTCCTTTGTACGAGTCATATACGCTGTCGAAGATCATGGCTTTTAGGGGCGCGTTCTCATCCCCTTTTGGAGACGGTATTCCCGCAATGATTTTTTCGAAAACCAGATCAATATTTATGTCGTTCTTTGCTGAAATAAGAGGCGCGTCCGCAGCGGGAATCCCTATGAAATCTTCTATCTCCCTTATAGCTTCCTCAGGGTTGGCGCTTGCCAAATCTATTTTATTTACAACCGGAACGATCTCCAGCTCGTGTTCAAGAGCCATGTACACATTTGCAAGCGTCTGGGCCTCCACCCCCTGAGCGGCGTCAACCACGAGGACCGCGCCTTCGCACGCGGCAAGGCTGCGGGAAACCTCGTAGCTGAAGTCTACATGCCCCGGAGTGTCTATGAGGTTTAAAATGTACTCATCCCCAGAATCCGCCTTATGCACAAGCCTCACAGCCTGCGCCTTGATGGTTATCCCCCGCTCCCTCTCCAGATCCATTGTATCTAAAACCTGATCCTGCATTTCCCGCTGAGTCAGCAGGCCGGACTTCTCAATAAGCCTGTCGGCCAGCGTTGACTTTCCGTGGTCTATGTGAGCGATAATGCAGAAATTCCTTATCTTTGATTGGTCATGCAACATTCGGCTTCCTCCAAAACGGGATATGATTCGATTCAAAGGGCGGAGCCAAAGGCTCCGCCCTTTGAATCCGCCTGCCTAAAAGCGGCTGTCTTCTAGAAGTATATTTTTGAACCGCCGCATTGTCAATCCTTTTCCTGAAGAACAGACATCAAAATCTCAGCCAGGGGAGCCATGGCGTTTTTCGCCTCGCGCACAGTGCTGGTATTCGCCCCGACTTCAACAAGAATAGACTTGGGCTTTAAAGCCAAGCTGTACCTATACGGCTTTATGTATACATTCCTCATCAGCCCCGGGTAGAATTCATTGGCAGTCAGTTGAAGCTGAAGGCTGAGAGCCAAGTTCTCCTTTATGTATGGGTTGACCAATTCAGGCATGCTTTTAGGCCTTCCATTGTCGTTAAGCCTGGTTATGCCGTTGAAAAACATCATGCGGGCCGTGGGAAGCCCATTCACCTCGCGCACGAGGCGAACGCCGTCAGGCACTCCGTCCCTGTGCACGTCTATGGTCACTTCTATTGAAGGGTATTTGTCCAAAATGTTTTTTACGGCGGGATTCATGCGCTCATAGCTGCCATCCCGCATCTCCCTGCCATTTACCACATCATAGCGCCCTACATCATGGACGACAGGAACATGGTAGTCTCTGGACAGAATATCGGCTAAAGTGGATCCCACTCCAATGACGGTGTCATCATCTTCCCCCGGCCTTGAATCTATGAAGGCTTCTCTGGAATGCGTGTGGAATATGAGGATTTTAGGTTCAGGCCCCGTGAGGGGCGTCGACAAGTCCGCCTGAAGGTATGACTGAATGTCCAGCTCATCCTCATACACATATGCGGTTTCATCTATAGTATAGATATATTTCGTCTTTTCCTCCATTGTTGTGAGGATGGCTGCATTTTCAAATGTCGGGTAAAACGGCGCGATAAGAGGCTCTAACTCCTCAACCGGCAATGCGCTCTGCTCTTCGCCGGCTGAAAATTCCGAGCCGCGATTGATAGGAATGAACCAGTATGCCAATACCAGGGCAAAAACCGCAGAGGCGTATATTAAAGCCAGTCGATTTACTTTTAGAGCGCTAATGCTTATGCCTTTTTTCCTCTTTACGAGGCGGCGAAGACTATTCCCATGCTTCATAGCTTGCATCCCTTTCATAAAACCGCCTGAGAATAAGAGCTTATCCGTAAATAAGGGGAAGGGTTGTTTGGAGCCATTTGCAATTTCAAAGAATCCTTAATTTGGCGTTAGCCTTATATACGGATAAGCTCTTAGAAGCAGAAAATGCCAATGCATATACTTCCCAAATATGCCGTTTTGAGCGTCAATGCTCGCAACGCTCATTGCATAGGCCGACAAGGCCGGAGCCTCTAGTGCTGTCGCTCTTAATTGCGTAACACGCTTTTAGCCTATAAAATGCTTAATTATAGCCAAATAGGACTGTAGCGCAATTAAGACTGTCTGCACTAGTTTTTCGCCGGGGGGCGAATAGGCGCGCCAATCCTTGCGGATGATCTCCTTAAGAAATTTATGGCCGGCATTATAGGAATATGTCAATCTTTTTTAATAATTTGGTATAAGATTGGCAAAATTGGAAATGCTCATAATAAGATATTGCCAGGCCTATGCGAGCGCGGGCTTGTTTTCCAGCCTCTAAGGGCTCTTAAGCATAGCTGCGATTCAAACCGCAGAGGCGGTTAAGAAATATTACGATGGCTTAAGCAAGAAAGTATGCGCCTTTGCATCTGTATTCAGCATTTATGCTGTTGCACATGGAATCTCCTATTTTGAAGCCTGACTGCATCTTGTTCCAAAACAAGTTCCAAAACAAGTCAAATGCACCGGTTTTAAAGCTTGATTATCCACTGGGGCGTTGTATAATCAAGCTCCAAAATCGGAACTTTCATATGCAAATCAGTAAGGCTATAAATCGGCATAGCGCCCTCAGGCGTCCAAAAAAGGAAGTGAAGCTTCAATGAAGATAAAAAAGTATGTTCTTATAGTCACATGCGTAGGAATTGCCGTATGCGGCTTGGGCTTGTTCATAGGCTACCAGATGTTCAGCCCCCCGGACAAAGGAGGAGCCTCTCCGAATCCTGCCACCCGCTCCGCCGTCCAGACAAGCCCTCCGCCGTCCGAATCAGCCGCCGCCATTGCGCCGACCCCTACCCCCGACCCCATCCGCATTCGCCCTGAAACAAAGATAATATACGAATATTATTATCAAGGCGATGAAAAAATAGAAAGCAGCACTGAGAACCCTCCGTACTTTCTTTTGAATATGACGCAGGAGAAGCTGCAGGAGCAGTTTTTCGACTGGAAAGTCATTGAATTCTCAGAATCCAGAGTAGTTTTGCGCAAGACGATGCCCGGAAGCAGCGCCAAGCGATACATCTTGGGGGTAAAGGATCAATATGTAGCTGTATACTCAGAATCGGCATCTGGAATTGTCACTTTAAAGGAGATAACCGGCATGCCTGTCGAGTCGCTTTCTCCTGAAGAACAGAAGAAGCTCAATGAAGGGATTAAAGTGATCGGAGACGACAAGCTGGCTAAAGTCCTGGAGGATTACGGCAGCTGAGAGCTTGGGAATAATATTTTTTCGCCGGGACATACTTAAAGCAGCTCGACTCACAATGAAAGGAGCAGGCTGAAATACTATGACAGGAACCTGCAAGATAAAATCCTGCGTGAATTTCAAGTCAATTGAAAGGGAACTCCCGGCATCTCTCTCCAACATTCACGAGGTAAACTGCAAGGATTGCGTCTATTTTTCATCAAGAAACTGCGGGATGGACGCTTCCAGCGTTTTGGAGGAAGCCACTATTCTCTGCTAGGCCCGCAAACGGCTTAAGCTTGGCAAAGGCATGGCGCTTCGCGCCATGCCTTTAATGCAGTTATACTGGTTTGCATCATATGACTGCAATCAGTATGCTTAGATATACTGCTTTTCATATAAACCCCTATGAAGCTTCGCTTCACCACTAAAAATGAAAATATTAAGCCATTTGTGCGTTTGAGGCATGTACAAATGTCCATAAATGTATTTTCGTACTAAACTGCCTTTTTTGGAGCTTGATATTATGCCGCGAGTGCGAACTGCCGATATCAATCGCACCACTCAGTGGACAGTCAAGCTCCAAAAAAGGAACATTTGATGAAAAGCGGTATATTTATTTATGCATCAGCCTTCTCCGCCCCAAAACCAATCCAGTCATCCGCGATCTTCTCAAGGGCGGCCATTTCGCAGGCCACGCAGAAGACCTCCATCGCCTGCTTGAGCTGCTCCAATGCAGGATATGTCGGAGCAATCCTTATATTTCGATCCCTTGGATCTTTTTTATATGGAAAAGTGGCGCCAGCCTCGGTCAGAATCACTCCGGCTTCACGGCACAGCTCGACCGTTCTCTTCGCGCATCCATCCAGCGTATCGAGGCTGATGAAATAGCCGCCCTTTGGATTTTGCCATGCCGCAACGCCTTTTCCGCCAAGGTTGCTTTCAAGTATGGAAAGCGCCGCTTCAAATTTCGGCCTTATGAGTTCAGCCATCTTTTCCATGTGCCTCAATATTCCATCAAAGTCCTTGAAGAAGCGTACGTGCCGAAGCTGATTCAGCTTATCAGGCCCTATGATTCTCGCGCTTAGCGACTCCCGCATCTGAGCGCAGTTTGCTTGCGAGGCCGCGAATGCCGCAATTGCGGCGCCGGGAAAGCTGACCTTTGACAAGGATGTGAAAATCAGCGGCATGTCAGGATTTCCGGCTTTTTCGCATTCTCTAAGTATATTCGGGATCTGGGGCCTCGAACCTGAAAAATTATGGACGCAGTACGCATTGTCCCAATAGAGCCTGAAGTCATCCGCTTTAGGCGAAAGAGCCGCCAGCCTTTTCACCGTCTCTTCGGAGTAGATGCATCCTGTCGGGTTTGAAAAAACAGGTACGCACCACATGCCTTTGACCATCGCATCGCTTTGAGCCAGCCTGCAAGCGGCGTCCATGTCTGGGCCGCTTACGCTCATGCCTATCGGCACGAGTTCTATGTCTAAATATTCACACATGTAGAAATGGCGATCATATCCAGGGGAAGGACAGATGAACTTGACTTTTCCCTGCCTGCTCCATGGAACCCCATTTTTCACTCCGCGCTGCATATAGCCAGATATGCTGTCATGCAGCATGCTAAGGCTGGAATTTCCGCCGACTATCACCTCAGATGGGGAGACGCCGAGCATTTGAGCGAAAATCTCTTTCATTTCAGGCAATCCGTCTACTATGCCGTAGTTTCTGCAGTCAATTCCAGCAGCCGATTTATAGTCATTTCGTGAAAGTATATCCATTAATCCCGCAGATAAGTCTAATTGCTCAGGCGAAGGCTTGCCTCTTGACATGTCAAGCGAAAGCTTCAAAGCTTTCATTTCCTCATGCCTTCTCCTAGCTTGCTCGCGCCTTGCCGCCAGCGAGTCTATTCGCGTTGGCTCGTCAGTCATTTTTCTCCTCCATCATCCAAGGCCTTGGCTTTTCTCTTTGAATGCCTTGCGATTTTTATTTTCTCATATGCATATGTCGCAGTCAAGAAAAAAAGAGGGCGGCCTAAATAAGGCGCTAGCATTAGTAACTCCCTTGTTTAACGGCCTTTTCGCTCTATGCTTATGATTTTCAAGTTTCGTTTTATAATATTAACAGCCAAATTCGTAAATATATGAGCGTGGACAGCAGTGACTATTTTTAGAGTTCCCATAAGCATAAGTAAAATCGTTCTTTGGAAAACTCATTTTTAAACCATTCACTAAAGTTATACTGCTTTTCATATAAACCCCCATGAAGCTTCGCTTCACCACTAAGGATGAAAATATTAAGTCATTTGTGTGTTTGAAGCATGGACAAATGTCCATAAAATGTATTTTAGAACTAAATCACCTTATTTGATTATACGGCGAGTGCAAAATGCCGATATCGGTTTTGCACCACTCAATGGATAATCAAGATCAAAAGGAACATTCGATGAAAAGAGGTTTAGTTTTGCTTATTATTCTTATAGGCAAACTTTATATATTTCTATACTTTTAAAACGTATATTTTAATATTTAATAAAAATATCCCATGTGCAATGTATGCCAACCAGTAATAATACAGCGCAGTCAATGGCTTCAAGAGCTTTTTAAAGAGTATAAGAACCACGTAAAAAGGTTAACTTATAGGTGACCGCAGCGCTTGTTTTCGAGCTGCAATCTCTAAAGGATAGGATGTGAGAATTTGAAGTCTAGGATAAAGACAATCGTTCCTTTTATGGGAATGTTTACTATAAGCATGATTTTATTTTACTTTGCCTTCAGCATTATTAATTTCCCAAATGAGATAAATTTAACCGAAAAAACTCTGCATAGCCTTGCATTCAAAGGACCGTTTACGGCTACTATAGAACCTGAAACCATCAGCGCGCTTAATGTCAACAGCAAACCTGTAGAAGGCACAATAAATATAAGCCTTAGCGAAGACTTCACAATTGAGTCTCAAGAAACAGGCACAGCTCAGATGACGCTCAGCGCATTCGGCATTCCTATTAAAAAAGTAACCTTGGATATACTGCCTGACATAGAAATAGTTCCCTGCGGGCTTACTGTAGGAGTCCATATAAACACTGACGGCATCCTTGTCCTTGGAACCGACAAAGTCAACGCTGAGGACGGCACATCTTGCGCTCCCAGCGAAGGCAAGCTGCTCTCAGGAGATATAATTTTGGACGCGAACGGCGAGAGCCTCTCCAATAAAGAGGAGCTTATAGCTGCCGTAATCAACAGCGATTCTGAGGTCGAGCTTAAAGTTAAGCGAAATGACACTCTTCTGACTACAATCGTGACCCCAGTCAAAAGCGCGAAAGACAACAAGAATAAATTGGGCGTTTGGGTGAGGGACACAACGCAGGGCATAGGAACCATTACTTATTTCAATCCTTCTACGCGCGTATTTGGCGCGCTGGGGCATGGCATACTGGATGTGGACACGAAAAAGCTTATGAGCGTAAAAGATGGCATAATTACTGAAGCAAAGATTACAGAGGTCAAAAAGGGAGGCAAGGGCGCTCCTGGAGAGCTTGTGGGAACACCTCAGAACAAGGCGGTTCTTGGCGAGATAAAAATAAACACCCCATATGGAATATATGGGTTCATGGATATTATTGGCATGAGCAAAGTTGGTCATGAAAAGATGAAGATAGGCTTGCAGGATCAAGTTCATGAGGGTCCAGCAACTATTTACTCCAATGTAGACAGTGATATATCAATGTATGACGTTTTTATAGAAAGTGTAAACAAATTTTCCAATGATGAAACCAAGGGTATGGTAATAAGGATAACAGACCCTTCTTTGCTAAGGAAAACCAACGGAATAGTACAAGGCATGAGCGGAAGCCCAATCATTCAAGACGACAGGATTATAGGAGCGGTAACACATGTATTTGTAAGAGATCCATCCAAGGGATACGGCATATTCATTGAAAATATGCTGAAGCAGGAGAAGAATCTTGGATGAGGAATTTTAGAGGCTTGAAAAAAAGCCTGATTTTGCATATATTGATGAACTCACATGTGCCGATTTTGGGGCCTGATTATCCAATGAAGATTGGATAATCAGGCCCCAAAATTTTAGCTTAAGGTGGAGTCATCCGTTTTCGGCTATGTCTTGAAATATGCCATTTTAGAGCTTTATAATCCATAGAGGCACAGCCAGTAATGTTCTGGCGCTTACTTTTAATGCAGAATCAAGAAGTCGCTAATAATAAAACTAATTAGCAATTTCAATGAGGCATACTCCTAACCTCTCAATATATACATAAATAATGTAAATAATTTCTTGTTTTAGTCCGTTTTGTTAAATAGTGATGATTTAGTTTGATATGATTGTATTATTCTATGCTTTTAGCAGTATTTATGATATAATTTGTCATCAGGTTGTTTCAACTCAGAATCAAATTGCTAATGTATCGATGTTTACTAAAATCAATATAGTTATTTTTACTCTCGAAATGCATATTTGCAGTCTAATGGACCTATTTTGCCTACTGAATTTCAAATCACCGTCAGCTTTAAAAAATCAAGCTCCAAAACTGGATGGCAATTTCAAACGTCAATCATTTGCATCAGAATGCTCTTTGACGTAATGGGCAAAATTCCTGGAACCCATCATATAGAGCCGCCTCACAGCAGAAGACGTCGATTTCGGCAGCGCCTGCTATGGCGCTTCGACAACGCCCTCCATTGCGCTTTTCAACGCCCGTCTCAAACAGCATGGGCCGTTTATACTGATTTACATATTTGCATTTGAAGCCGCCTGTTTTGAGCTTGACTGCACAGGATAACCAAGCTCAAAATAGGCGCGCTTGACTGCAAATCTTATTCCTTATGCTTCAAGCTCGGCGTCGCCGCTCTTTCAAAAATCCCTGCTCATTGCTTTTTAAGCCTTTTTTCCAATTCGCGGCGCCAGACGTCTTACTCATTTGTCGATTAGCTGGGATATCCGACATCTGCATTGCCGCTACAGGGCAGTCGAGAATGCTTGCGATTTTAAGAGTCCACGCCTTGCCGCTGCCTTTTTTCGACTCAATCGCCTTGCGGATCGATCAAGATTTGCCACTAAGTAAACTGAGCAGTTATGTCGATATTCATTACAGAAGCAAGTCGATTGACGCGTTTTGGGTCGAACCCTGAAAGCGCCAGCCGATGGCTGGGCTTAACCCCAGGCCAGCCTGCGCTTACTTATATAAAGGAGGTGAAAAACCGCTGCGTCAAAATACTAAGTGCGTCGACTGTGACCTTGACCTCCTAAAGATTTTGCGCATCGGGTGCATATGCACAATCGCAGAATAAAAGTTCTCATTGTAGTTGACAATATCGATTTCTATGTAAGCATCAAGGAGACGCTCCTCGAGGATGCTGATTTTGAAGTCATCGGATCCGCTAATGACGGTGTTACCGGCTTGGATATGATCCGCAAGAACCAGGTTGATGTCGCCCTCATAGACATCCTTCTACCAATTAAAGACGGACTGTTCATACTTGAGGAGCTAAGGAAGGATCCCCTTAGGAAACCGACATGCATCATCCTTTCGGATGTGAATCAGAGCAGCATCATCAGGAAAGCCCTTCAGCTCGGCGCCGATTATTTCATTGTCAAGCCTTTTGACTTGAGTCTTCTGATAACCCGGGTAAAGGAGATCTATGAATTCAAAAATCAATCCAACGGGCGCAGGAGAGGCGTTGATGTAATCCAAAAAATAGACGAGATGGATGCAAGCCCTGATGAGTACATCGACATCATCCTGACCAGAATCCCCATCCCGTCAAACGTAAAGGGCTTCAGCTATCTTCACTGCGCCATATCTCTCGTCATAAACAACGGCTTGCTCTTAAAGAGCGTAACTAAGACGCTCTATCCAGAGGTGGCAAGACTGTGCGGCAGCACCCCCACCAGAGTCGAAAGAGCCATCCGCCACGCCTTGAACACCGCTTGGTCCAAAGGCTCAGGCACCAATTACTTCTATCTCACAGGAGTGCCGAACTCACATTTGATTAAGCCCACCAACAGTGAGTTCATCGGCGCTGTCGCAAATCTCTACAACAGAAAAATGGCATTCAGGCCCAATTAAGGGATGAATGGCATCAGTCTTGAGATTTCAGACAACGGAGCATAGAGTCCGCAGCGCAGCGGACTCTATGCTCCGAGCCTGTCTATGCTTATGCGCATATGAAAACATAAAGCTTAGAGCTTGACTGTACAGCGAGCGCGAAATTAAGAAATCGACATTTCGCGCATTGAAAGGGGACAGACAAGCTAAATTGGCGCATTTGACTGCGCATCGCCATATCCGCCTGCGTTTCATCCCCCGCCGGGCATTCGCCCGGCAATGCTGACGCGCATTAGTATACTCCGATTTTCATGCTTGGCTGTGAAACGCCGCCATGGGGATAATCAAGCTCAAGGATCGCCGCATGGGATATGTTTATTTACATACCCCTAATGTGCATTTTTAGATCTAGCAGAAATATTTTCAATAGTCGATGCTTTTTAAGTATAATGAACTGAATTGCAACTATAATTCAGACTTTGTTGCTTGGATCGTTATACATTTCTCACAATTAATTTTAAGTCTGATTTCAATAGTCATGTTTATATTGGTAGATATTTTGTGATTTTTCAAAATGCACATTAGGAGTTACATATAAAATTCCTGTTTAGAAGCTTGGCTGCACAGCGCGCGATATGCTGATTTTCATTCAATGTTCCTTATGAAAATCAGCATAGATGGCCAAAATGCAAAATTAGCGGCTATGGCTGCGAATCGGCATATGAACCCTCTAATGCCTTTATTAGTCCAGCTTCAAATTTCTGGCAAAGTTCTCTACATCTTTTAAGTAATCTGGCTCTATGACGTAGGCGCAGTGCCCGAAGCCCCTCTTATAGCGAAAGCTCACGCAATCTTCGCAACCTATGGCTTTAAGCGTAGCCATCATCAAAAGCGTCTGCTCGTATCTTCCCGGAATGTCGTCATCCGCGCATATAAACAGCATTGGCTGGCAAATCCGGCCTTCGCGAACATGAAAGAGCGGAGCTCGCTCATCTACGACAACGGCTGTAGGCGGCAGCCCGTCTTCTTTAAGAATGTTAAAATGAAGCGTAGGCTGTCCCGCATCAAAGATGAACCCCGCAAAGCTTTCAGGATCAATCGCATGCTCTCCGAGCCAGCGCTTTTCAAAGCACAGCATCATTGCAAGGTACGCCCCTGCTGAAATCCCTCCGAGAATTACTTTCCCGCTTTCGGAAAATTCTTTTCTTCTCTTAACCACCCAAGCAACCGCCGATGCCGCGTCTTCAATGTAATCAGGGTACCTCGCATTCGGATACAGCCGGTAATTCGGCAGCGCCAGCGTATATCCCCTTTCCGCAAGCACATTCATGAAGCTGAGATCTTCCTTCGAGCCGCTCTCGAACCCTCCGCCGTAAAAGTAGATGATGATCCCTTCAGCCGGTTCATCAGGCGAGTATACATCCAGGCGGTGGCTTGGATCATCAGTATTTCTGTAAGGAATGTCCTTCATAGCTTTCATCTAACAGCCTCCTCGAAACTGCCCAGTTGCGCCCATGGTTGCAGCAGCGATGTCCAGCTTCTATTATATTCGCCATCCATGAACTTATCAATATGCCGATGCGCTTTAGCTGCGCTGCGCCGCGAAGCTTAAAAAGTAATCTTTATTATAAATGTTTTTTATATTGAAATAAAATCATAAATGGTTTATCATAAAGGTACAGTCAAAGCATAATCTGCTGAGGCGAGTCCAATCGAAAGGGGTTGGTATTTTTTGTTGGATAAGAGGTGGGGTTTGTCCTGACCCTCGGAGCGGCTTCTTAGGAAGCCGCCTCACAGGACACTTAAATAGGGAGGCGCCAGCCTCCCTATTTTTGAATTCATATGCCTATGCTACGCTGATTTGCATATGCCTATTTTCATCAAATGAACCTTTTTGGAGCTTGACTATCCACTGAGCGGTGCAAAATGCCGATATCAATCGCACGTATAATCATGCTCCGAAAGAGGCGGTTATCTATGAAAGTCAGTATATGAATCAAGCAAATAATGCAAGGAGGTGAGTAAATGAAAATCTCTGACAGCAATACGGAAAAAGCAATGCAAAAGGAGGTTTTCGTTTTTGAAGTATGTGAACGCGAGGGATGTATTGCCCCCTGATTTATTAAATGAAGTGCAGAACTACATCAGCGGCGATTTGATATATATCCCAAAGCAAGCGGATAATAAGGCTGCTTGGGGGCAGATCAGCGGAATTCGAGAAGAAGTGCGCCATCGGAACCAGTACATTTTTGAGCAGTATAAAAGCGGCGTTACGGTTGACGAATTGATGGCTGAACACTGCCTCTCTGAAGCCAGCATCAAAAAAATTGTATACCGGAGCAGAAATGCGCTTTGTTGAGCGCTTGCAACTTTTTAAGCAACTTACGAGGGCTTGTCTCTTGCCATAGACTCCTTAACTATACTGCTTTTCATATAAAATTACCTTTTTTGGAGCTTGATTATACAGCGAGTGCAAAATGCCGATTTCGGCATTTCGCACCATTCAATGGATAATCAAGCTCCAAAAAAGGAGCATTTGATGAAAATCAGTATAAAAAGACGCCTGAGCCGTCCGGCTTTCGGCGTCTTTTTACGCCTTGCCCCCGCTAAGCATGGGTTCAAGGAGCAACCTTCACTTCCTTTACGAATTTTTCATCCGGCGTGATATAGGCGGTTTTATTAGCCTCATAAATTACGTACCCAGGCTTTGCCCCGTTCGGCTTTTTCACGTTTCTTTTCAAGGTGTAATCCACAGGAACCTGCGTTGAGTTTTTCCCCTTGCTGTAGTAAGCGGCCAAATGCGCCGCTTCGTAAATAGTTTTTTCAGGAGGCTGTTTGCCGTTTGAGGAAATGATTACATGGGAGCCTGGCATGTCCTTCGCATGCAGCCACAAGTCCCCGGCTTGAGCGAAGCGCATTGTAAGAAAGTCATTTTGAATATTATTCTTGCCCACGTATATATCAAATCCATCTGATGAAAGAAAGTGAAGAGGCGAAGATTTTTTGCGGCTTTGCGCTTTAGCGCCTTTTCCAACGCGTTTCTTCTTAATGAATCCGCTCTGTGCAAGCTCCTCTCGTATATCCGCTA
The DNA here is from genome assembly GCA_031269465.1 of Clostridiales bacterium. Taxonomy (GTDB): domain Bacteria; phylum Bacillota; class Clostridia; order Lachnospirales; family WQUN01; genus JAISWZ01. The sequence goes on from JAISZB010000335.1 coordinate 16,504, forward strand.
TGTCGCTCTCGTCCGCAGCTAATGAAAGCCCCGACAGCACCCCGTCCAGGTAGCTGAGCTCCTCGTCGTTCGCTTTTATCTGATCGCTTAGCGCAGCCAGAGTCCTCTTCTGCTTGTTGTATTTCTTGTAGTATCTCTGCGCATTTTCGGAGGGGGTCATGAGAGGGTTCAGATCGATATCAATTTCGCACCCATCCTCTGAATAGTAGTTTTGCGCCTTGAAGCTGGTCATCCCTTTCTTCAGGGAATATATATTGGCTGTGAGAAGCTCGCCCTTTATCTTGTTGATCTCCCTGTCCTTTATCTCATCCAAGGTCTTCATATAAATATTCGCCTTCTTGGCGCAGCGTTCGATGTTGTTTTGAAGAATCTTCCTCAAATCAGCAGTCTTCTGCGCAAGCCTGAATGCGCCTGCTTTTTCCTGATAGAATTCTTCAATCATCTCAGAGGGAGATTCAAAGGCTTTCTTTTCCAAGCCTCTATACACGCTAAGAGAAACGCTTGAAAAATCTTTCATTTTTCCTTTTTCATCGTAATAAATGCCCATTCTGAAGCTGCCTTGCCGTATAAAGCCTGTCAAGGAGGCAAATGCCTCGCGCAGCCTGAGTTTCTCCTCCATGGTCAGCATCTGCGCATAATTGTCAGCCATCACGTCGGCTTCCTCGCATATCTCGCTTGCCATGAGAGGGCTTATGCCATTGAAGGACTTAAAGATGGCTTCCTGAATCCTAATGCTCCCTGACTCTTCTATGACGGCTGCAAACTCGTCGCTTGAGAAATTCAAAGGATTTGCTTTTCCGCCTGGAGGCGGAAGGTACTTGACGCCAGGAAGCATCACCCTGACTGAGCTGATATCCGCTGAAATGCGTTTGACGCAGTCAAGCACAGCGCCGTTTTCGCCCAACAGCATGATGTTGCTGTGCTTTCCCATTAATTCAACCACCAGCCGCTTGATGGAGAGATCCATCATTTCGCTCATTGATTCCACTTGCATAGAAACGATTCTTTCGAAATCAGGCTGCTCGAATCCAATAATCCTTCCGCCTGTTAAATGCTTCCTAAGCACCATGCAAAACAGCGGAGCTTGCGCCGGGTTGAGCTTGGCGGCCTTTGTCAGGTGAATCCTGGGAGCTTGGGCTTCCGCAGTCAAAAGAAGCTTGTGGTTGCCTCCCTTGGCGCGTATGGACAAAACTATCTCATCTCTTTCAGGCTGAAAGATCTTATCAACTCTTCCCCCGGCCAGCTTCTCGTTCAACTCGCGGACAATGCTTGCTACAGAAACGCCGTCCATAGGCATAAAAGCTCCTCCTTCCAATCAGCTTCAAAGCTAGCGCGGCATAGAGCCAAAGCGGCGCAAGCTTTGAAGCATTTACATTCTCTTATACTGATGAGCAGTCAAATTAAAAGATTTTGAGGCCGGATAGTCCCACTGAAGCATTGCATGCAGACGCGCAGTCAACCGCGGCGATTTTTGAGGTTTAGCATCCACTTTAGCGCTCCTCGCGCTTTTTTAGCAATACAGCCAGTTTAGTATGAAAATACATTTTATGGACATTTGTCCATGCCTCAAATACACAATTGACTTAATATTTTCACCCTTGGCGGTGAAGCGCAGCGTCATAGGGGTTCATGCGCAAATGGTCATCGCCAATCTCCAAAATAGGCAGTCTCATACGAAAATCATTATTGATTTGCATTTGCCAGAAAACTTCAAACTTAAGCGCAGCGCTAAAGGGGTCATTGCTTTAAGCGCCCCAATCCCTCGGCGTAAACGGCAAATGGGGGCTGCCTTTCATTTAGGGTGTAGATATGCTGATTTTCAGATTAAGCGCGCTTGCAAGATGCCTGAACTTGCATTATAATGTCCCGGGATGCAAGCGAGCCTTGCTTGGCGCCAACTGCAAGTATATCTTTTTTCACGCCAAATGAAAAGCCTTGTCAACTCCGCATGCCCTCGAAACGCCTTAACGGCTAAACTGATTTTAAACCACATGCACCGATTTTGCGTGCGAGTCAGCATATCAAGGGCATTTTAAGAGCCGCCGCCGACGCGTCTCCGCCACAGGGACTACATCCCCGCCACAAAGCATGCGCATCGCCGCAAGGAGGCTCTCATGCATAGGATAACCATATTCGCCGGGCATTATGGAAGCGGAAAGACCAACCTGGCCGTAAACCATGCCTTTCAACTTAGAAAGAGCCATCCGGACAAAAGAATAGCCGTTTGCGATCTGGACATCGCCAATCCGTACTTTCGCGCGCTCGACAGCAAAAAAGCCCTTGAAATTTCCAATATCGAAATGATAGCGTCGGGCTTCTCCAACTCCAACTTGGAAGCTCCGTCAATCCCAAGCTCCGTCTCGGCGATATTTGACTGCAAAGATATTTTAGGTATAATTGATGTTGGCGGAGATGATCGCGGCGCATACGCTCTTGGAAGGTACTCCGGGCGGATAGCGGAGGAAGGCGCGCAAATCCTGCTGGTCTGCAACTGCTTCCGACCCCTTTCAAAAAGCCCCCTTCAGATAGAATCCTTCAAAAGGGAGATCGAGGCAGCGGCAAACGTACGCTTCACAGGCATGGTGAACAATTCCAACCTCGGCTCTGAGACTACGGCGGAGGATGTGTTGAAATCCATGGATTTCATCGACGCCGCATCGGCCGCCTGCGGCCTGCCCGTAGTTTTCACCGCCGCCAGGCGGGATCTGCTTCCTTCACTTGAGGGAAAGATGCCCGGCTTAGTTGGGATAGACATTTTCAGAACTGAAAAGTGGAGGATTTAAGCAATGCCCAAGGTTACATTCAACATCGAACGTTGCAAGGGCTGCAGCCTTTGCGTGGATGCCTGCCCGAAGAAAATTTTGGCTCTCTCCCGCAAAGCGATGAACAGCAAAGGGTTCCATCCAGCCGAAATTACTGATCAAGCCTCGTGCATAGCATGCGCGTTCTGCGCAATCATGTGTCCCGACGCCGTCATTTCAGTGGAGAAATGACGAATCCCCTCGTTTTGGGGCGCGACCGAGAGTAAATTCCAGGCAAAGGAGAATTGTATGGAAAAGGTTTTGATGAAAGGAAATGAAGCTATCGCAGAGGCAGCCATAATGGCTGGCTGCCGCCACTTCTTCGGATACCCCATAACGCCGCAGACAGAGGTCGCCGCTTACATGTCCAAGCGGCTGCCACAGGTCGGTGGAGTGTATCTTCAGGCCGAAAGCGAAATTGCTTCTATAAACATGGTGCTTGGGGCCTCCTCCGCCGGTGTTCGCGTCCTGACCTCTTCATCCAGCCCCGGCATATCGCTTATGAGCGAAGGATTGTCCTACATCGCGGGATGCGACTTGCCTGCAGTCTTAGTCAACATCCAGCGCGGAGGGCCGGGCCTTGGAGGCATACAGCCTTCTCAAGCCGACTATTACCAAGCCACAAGGTCTTCCGGGCACGGGGACTTCAGAATTCTGGTGCTGGCGCCAAACAGCGTTCAAGAAATGGCTGATTTGACCATGAAGGCCTTCGATCTGGCCGACAAGCACCGAATGCCCGCAATGATTCTGGGAGACGGAATCCTAGGCCAGATGATGGAACCCATAGTCCTATCCGCACCCGAGGAACAAAAGCCCGCCGAGAAGCCTTGGGCGGCGACTGGCACAGGCGGAACGCGGAAGAAGAACATAATCAATTCCCTCTACCTCCAGCCCGACCAGCTGGAAAGGAAGAACTTGGAGCGCTATGAGCGCTACAAAGCGATTTCTGAAAGTGAAGCTATGTACGAGGAGCACCTTATGGATGATGCCGACGTGGTTCTTGTCGCTTACGGAGCTACGTCCCGAATCTGCAAAAACGCGATATCCATGGCCAGATCAAAGGGCATAAAGGCTGGACTCATAAGGCCTGTCACTTTATGGCCCTTCCCGGAAAAAGCCCTGGCAAACGCCTCTTGCAGAGCGAAATCCTTTGTCTGCGTCGAAATGAGCATGGGTCAGATGATAGATGATGTAAAGCTTGCGGTGAAGTGTTCAAAGCCTGTATATTTCTGCGGGAGAACAGGCGGCATGGTTCATTCCCCCGAAGAGATTCTAAAAAAGATTGAAGACGCGAATGGAGGCGTTATTAATGAGCATTGTATTTGATCGCCCAAAGGCGCTCTCCGATGTCCCAACGCACTACTGTCCCGGCTGCACGCACGGAATCATACACAGGCTGGTCGCAGAAGCCATGGATGAGCTTGATATAGCGGGAAGGACGGTAGGGATAGCGCCTGTTGGCTGCGCTGTCATGGCTTATGACTACTTCGAATGCGATATGATAGAGGCGGCCCACGGACGGGCTCCTGCAGTAGCCACAGGAGTAAAGCGCGCGAAGCCTGAGAGCATAGTATTCACATACCAAGGCGACGGCGACCTCGCGGCCATCGGATGCGCAGAGACAGTGCATGCGGCCGCGCGCGGGGAGAATATAACGATCATATTCGTAAACAACGCCATATACGGCATGACCGGAGGCCAAATGGCGCCGACGACGCTTCCCGGGCAGATAACCCAAACAACCCCGTATGGCAGGGATGTAGTCTCCGCAGGCTATCCCATTCGCGTATGCGAGCTTCTCTCAACCTTGGAAGGCGCAAGCTTCATTCAGAGAGTCGCCGCAGACAGCGTCAAAAATGTCAGGGAGGCTAAAAAGGCCATAAAGAAAGCCTTCCAAGTCCAGTTGGAGTCAAGGGGCTTCTCGCTTGTCGAAGTGCTGTCAAGCTGCCCAACGAATTGGGGCTTGACGCCAAGCCAGGCTCTGGATTGGATACGCGCGAGCATGATCCCGTATTATCCCTTGGGCGTGTTCAAGGATAAGTCTGCTAAGAGCAAGGGGGAGTGAGAATGAACGCCTTCAACATTCTGATCGCGGGATTCGGAGGGCAGGGAGTGCTTTTCGCCGGGAAATTCATAGTCTACGCAGGGCTGATCCAAGGCAGGCAGGTCAGCTGGCTGCCTTCCTACGGTCCGGAGATGCGCGGAGGAACCGCCAACTGCAGCGTCATCATTTCAGACGAGCCGATAGGCTCCCCCATAGTAACCAAGCCCAACATACTTATAGCGATGAATCTTCCGTCCCTTGACCGCTACGAAGACAGCGTCGAGGAGTCCGGGCTTGCCGCCTCAGACAGCTCCTTAATCCCAAGGGGGCTTCATCGAACCGATATTCAAGGCGTTTTCATACCTGCGTCGAGTCTGGCTGAAGAGAACGGCTTAAAAGGCCTCTCAAACATGATAATGGTTGGAAAAGCCATAAGAGAGGCCGGCATCTGCACTCAGGGCGAAATAGCGGAAGCTATGGCAAAAACCGTCCCTGAGCGAAAAAAAAGCCTCTTTGATTCAAACATGCGCGCTGTTTTTCTCGGATACAACTACGGAAGGTGATTAAATGACCGAGCAGCTGAAAGACATCGGCTCAAGGCTAAGGGCTTTGCGGGAGATAATGGAGTTTACGCCCTCCGCCCTCGCCGAAAAAATGGGCATAACTGAAGAGGAGTATACGAAGTACGAAGAGGGGGAAGTAGACTTCTCCTTCAGCTTCCTGTACACTGCGGCGAACATCCTGGGAGTGGACGTTCTGGATCTGATGAGCGGGGAGTCCCCGAAGCTTTCATCTTTCACAATTGTCCGCGCTGGAGACGGATACGACATTTCCCGGCGCAAAGCATACAACTACAAGCATCTGGCTTACACATTCCGCAATAAAAAAGCCGAGCCCTTCCTGGTTTCAGTCGAGCCCAACTCCGAGGAGCTCGTCAAGCTGCATTCTCATGAAGGCCAGGAATTCGACTACATGCTTACCGGCAGCATGCTTTTTTACCTGAATGACATGGTGACTACTCTGAACCCCGGAGACAGCGTCTATTACGACTCATCCGCGCCCCACGCAATGAAGGCGGCGGAGGGAACCGCGCGCTTTCTGGCGGTTGTGATCAAATAGGAGGCCGTACGTGGCGATATACGAACGCTTTACGGGCATGCCCAGAGAAAGCTACAAATCATACGAAGATTTAAAGAGAAGGTACAAAGTAACCCATCCTGAGGATTTCAACTTCGCTTACGACGTTTTGGACAAACTGGCTCAGGATAAGCCGGACAAGCTATGCATGGCCTGGGTTGGCGCAAGCGGAGAGGAAAAATTCATCACTTTTTCAGAAATGTCCAAAAGATCAAACCAAGCGGCGAACTATTTCACCAGCCTAGGAATTGTCAAGGGCGATTTCGTCCTTTTGGTTCTGAAGCGCAGCTATATGTTCTGGTACTGCATGATGGCCCTCCACAAAATCGGCTCTGTGGCGGTTCAAGCGACAAACCTCCTAACCTCCAAGGACTACATCTACAGATGCAACGCTGCGGGAATAAAAATGGCGGTCATAACAGGAGACGGAGACTGCGCCGAGCAGTTCGATCTCGGGCAGCCCTATGAAACGGTAGAGATAAAAGCTGTCACGAAGCACAAGCAAGCGGGTGAAGGCTGGCTTGACTTTGAGGCGGGAATGTACGCCCAAAGCGATGAATGGGAAAGGCCCTCCGGCGAAAAAGCCACCGTCGCGACAGACACGATGCTTGTCAGCTTCTCCTCCGGCACGACCGGATACCCTAAAATGGTCTCCCATGATTTCACCTACGCCCTCGGGCACTTGATGACAGGGGTATTCTGGCACCGAGTGATTGACGGAGGCCTTCACTTCACCATCTCCGACACGGGATGGCTCAAATCCCTCTGGGGCAAAATGTACGGCCAATGGCTAGGGGAATCCGCCATATTCACCTACGACTTCGACAAGTTCAATGCGGCGGACATTCTAACAAAGCTTGAAAAGTATAAAGTAACAACCTTTTGCGCCCCTCCCACCATGCTTCGCATGATGGTCAACGAAGACATGGGGTCGTACGACCTGTCCGCCCTGAAGCACTGCTGCACGGCTGGCGAGGCCCTGAACCCGGATTTGTTCTACAAATGGCTCAACTTCACAGGACTAAAGATTCATGAGGGCTTCGGGCAAACTGAAACAACCATAACTATCGGAACGCTCTACCCCTTTGTAGAACCCAAGCCAGGTTCCATGGGACTGCCTATCCCGAGCTACGGCATGCAAGTTTTAGATGGCTCGTGCAACCCAGTTCCCGCCGGCGTCACTGGCGAGCTTTGCTTTAGCGCGACGGCGGACGCCGTATATGAAAGCAGGCCTAAGGGGCTTTTCCGGGGCTACTATAGAAACCGCGAAGCTACTGAGACTGCCTTCGCAAACGGCTTCTACCATAGCGGAGACACCGCTTACAAGGATGAGGACGGATATCTCTGGTATGTGGGAAGAAACGACGACATCATAAAATCATCCGGATACCGCATCGGACCGTTTGAGGTTGAAAGCGTACTCGCAGAGCACCCTGCCGTACTCGAAGCGGCAGTAACCGGAGTACCGGATCCTATTCGCGGCTTCAGCGTCAAGGCGACTGTAGTTCCAGTCAAGGACTCCATTCCGGGACCTGATCTGGCTAAAGAGCTTCAGAATTATGTAAAGACCCATACAGCGCCTTACAAATATCCGAGAATTATAGAGTTCGTCGACGAGCTTCCAAAAACCATAAGCGGAAAAATAAAAAGGGTGGAAATCAGGGAAAAGGACGCCAGCGCCAAAAAATAAGCTTGCTTTCACGCTTTAAAGCTCCGTCGCATGCTCTCTTTATGCATAGACAATCCTGTCGAAGGGTACGCTATTATTGAATTTGTCACCGACTCGCGCAAGCCCTCACCCCTTAAGGCGAATAAAAGGTCGGGCGCTGAGTGCATGCGAACCCCTGTTACGCTGCGCGCCACAGTCAAGATTGAAAGCAGCCGAATACATCAGCAGAATATCGCAGCTTATCGTCTGGATTTATAGAATGCTAGCGCTTAATGGCTGGTTTTATATCGCTTTGCAGTCAAATGTTCCGATTTTGATGCCTGAGAGTCCAGTGAAGGGTGCGAAATGACTATATCCACATTTCGCACTAATTGTATAACCCGGCATCAAAATCTGAACTATCCAATGCAAAGCAATATGCCAAGCCCTGCGGGCATTTTCGTTCTAAGTTCCTATCTTGGGAGCTTGACTGTGCTGCGAGCGCGATTGATATCGTCATTTCGCGCCTTGAAAGCGCTGAATTCATGCATTTAAGAATACCAGAGCCAGCGGACAGTCAAGCTCAGAAATATACCGATTTTCATCAAATGTCCCTTTTTTTTGTTGATTATCCATTGAGCGGCGCAAAATGCCGATATCAATCGCACTCGCTGTATAATCAAGCTCCGGCCAGTTAGGTGCATCTGACTGCAAATCAAACCACCCCAATGAATTTTGGATGGCGGAAATTCCCATTTTCGCCATCCGCTCAAGCCATGCTCTCATTTATGCTGATTTGCATTTGGAAGTTTCGATATTGGAGCTTGATTATACAGAGCCTCTATGATAATCAAGCTCCAATATCGATACATTTGACTGCATGCAGGAGTCCATATTTTTACTTTTAACGCTTCAATGCTCGCTTATTTCTGTTCTGGCAAGTCGTAAGTGTATTGCGGCGGCGGCTGATGAATGTTAAAATTGAAGAGCTTCTTTAATTAAGGGAGCTTAAAGATAAAAAATATGTTTTTTACGCAGGCTGAATATATTCGGCATTCGCAATGCCGCGCAGCTTTTTTATCTTTTGCGCTTCCTAATCACTCCGAGCGCGTTAAAAGCGCCGATTTCGAGGCCATCCCCATAATCGGCGGGCTTTTAAGCGCCGGCATAGCAAAACCGCTAGAATTTCATATCAAAGAACAGGAGGAATTCCTATGGCGCAAGAAACTGCTGAACAGCGGGCATCATACCCGGAGATCGACAAGTTCTACGACAGCTTGCCCGACAAGAACGGAGCGCTCATTCCGGTGCTGCATAAAGCTCAGGAAGCCTATGGCTTTCTATCGCAGGACGTTCAGCTCTATGTGGCGCACAAGCTGGGCATTCCCGCATCCAAGGTATACGGCGTAGCGACGTTCTACTCTCTCTTCAACTTGGAGAAAAAGGGAAGCTACCGCGTCAATGTGTGCCTGGGCACAGCCTGCTTCGTCAGAGGCTCGGAGAACATCTTGAATGAGTTCGAAAAAGAGCTTGGGGTTGAAAGATCAGCAACAACAAAAGACGGCCTGTTCACCATCGGCTCCATACGCTGCGTAGGCGCCTGCGGCCTGGCGCCTGTTGTAATGGTCAATGACAAAGTATACGGAAGAGTCGCACCTGAAGACGTCAAGGGCATCGTCGATGAATATTTGGGCAAAGGAGGCGAGTGAGTTGCCGAAACTCGCATCATGGGACGAACTTAAACAGCATCGTGAAGATTCAAAAAGCCGGACGAGCCTTCTTTCCCCGGACTCGAATCGCATCGTTCTCGCGGTTGGCGAAGCGACTTGCGGCATTGCCGCAGGCGCCAAGGAAATTGCGGCAGTCCTGCAAAGCGAAATAGAGAATAAGGGGCTCGAAAATATATCCATCATTGCCACCGGCTGCTATGGCATGTGTTATGCCGAGCCGATGGTTGAAGTGCGCGAAGCCGGAAAGCCTTCCGTCTATTACGGCTATGTCACGGAGAGCGTAGCCAAGTCCATTGTCGCCAGGCATTTGGTTGCCGGTTCTCCGGTTGAAGAAAACGTTCTTCATGTGGAGGTGCAGATACCGTGAGCGGAGTAAGCCAAACTCGAATCGCGCTGCGCAACTGCGGCGTAATAGATCCAGAAAGCATAAACGACTATATTGCAACCGACGGCTATGATGCTCTCGCAAAGGCCATATTCACGCTCACTCCGGATGATGTAGTAGACATCGTCAAAAAGAGCGGCCTTCGCGGCCGCGGCGGCGCGGGCTTCCCGACAGGCATCAAATGGGAGACTGCGAAGAAGTCTCAAAGCGATGTAAAATACGTTCTCTGCAACGCTGACGAGGGCGACCCCGGCGCATTCATGGATCGTTCGGTTCTTGAGGGAGATCCGCACTCCGTGCTTGAAGCCATGGCCCTATGCGGCTATGCCATCGGCGCGAGCCAAGGCATCATCTATGTGCGCGCGGAATACCCGCTTGCTGTCAAGCGCCTTCAGATCGCAATCGACCAAGCCACTGATCTCGGCCTTCTCGGAGAGAATATCCTGGGAAGCAGCTTCTCATTCAGCCTAAGGCTGTACTTCGGCGCAGGGGCGTTTGTCTGCGGCGAGGAGACCTCCCTTATGAATTCCGTTCAGGGCGGTCGCGGCGAGCCGAGGATCAAGCCTCCGTTCCCTGCTGTCGCAGGCCTGTGGAACAAGCCCACGAACATAAACAACGTCGAGACTTATGCAAACATAGCCCCGATTATAAGAAACGGCTGGGAATGGTTCCGTAAATTCGGAACCGAGAAGAGTCCCGGCACGAAGGTTTTCGCTTTAGCGGGAAAAGTTAACAATGTCGGACTTGTAGAAGTGCCGATGGGCACTCCGCTTCGCTCGATAATAGAGGGAATCGGCGGCGGCATCAGAAACGGCAGAAGATACAAGGCAGTCCAGACCGGCGGTCCTTCGGGAGGCTGCATACCGGCTGAGCATCTCGACACGCCGATAGACTACGAATCGCTCATAAGCCTAGGCTCCATGATGGGATCGGGCGGCATGATAGTCATGGATGAAGACGATTGCATGGTCAATATCGCCAAATTCTACCTCACCTTCACCGCAGAGGAAAGCTGCGGCAAGTGCACCCCCTGCCGCATAGGCAATAAGCGCCTTTTGGAGATCCTAGACCGCATAACCGAAGGCGAAGGCACCGATAATGATCTTGAAGAGCTTGACATCTTAGGAAATATCATTAAAGACACCGCGCTCTGCGGCCTTGGCCAAAGCTCCCCTAACCCCGCAATTTCCACTTTGAGGTTTTTCAGGGACGAATACACGGCTCATGTCAAGGACAAGAGGTGTCCCGCAGGCTCCTGCAAGAAGCTCATCGGGTTCAAGATACTTGCGGATAAATGCACAGGGTGCACGGTTTGCGCCCGCAACTGCCCCGCGAACTGCATCTCCGGATCCATCAAGAAGGTTCATGTTATCGACCAGGAAAAATGCATCAAATGCGGCGCATGCCTTGAGAAATGTCGCTTCAAGGCTATAGTCAGGGGTTAAGGGAGGCGGTTTGAATGGTTAATCTGACAATAAACAACATGAAAGCATCTGCGCCTGAAGGCGCTACTATACTTGAAGCCGCCCGGGACCTGGGCGTGCACATCCCCACTCTGTGCCATCTTAATCTTCATGACATAAAAATGGTCAACCGCGTCGGCACCTGCCGCGTATGCATGGTTGAGGTGGAAGGAAGGCGCAATCTCCTTCCCGCATGCTCAACCCTGGCAACTGAAGGCATGGTCATCCGCACCAATACCTCCCGCGCAATCAGAGCCCGCAGGACGATTGTGGAGCTTCTGCTCTCAAATCATCCGAAAGAGTGCCTCACCTGCGAAAGAAACCAAAACTGCGAGTTGCAGAGCTTGGCGGCGGAAATGGGCATTCGAGAAATAAAGTACGAAGGCCCCAGGCTCAAGAGCAAGAAGGACACTTCCAGCTATTCTATAGTCCGAAACTCAGAAAAATGCGTTTTATGCCGCCGCTGCGAGACTATGTGCAACGAAGTTCAGACAGTCGGCGTATATTCCGCCATCCACCGCGGATTTGAAACGGTGATAGGGCCTGCGTTCGATCTGCCTATGATCGATACCGCCTGCACATTCTGCGGGCAATGCGTCTCCGTCTGCCCCACCGGCGCTTTGACTGAGACTGATGACTCCGCTGATGTATGGGCTGCAATCTCAAATCCCGACTTGTTTGTCATAGCGCAGACTGCGCCCGCCGTCCGCGTAGCTTTGGGCGAATCCTTCGGAATGCCCGTAGGTTCTCAAGTGACCGGAAAAATGGCTGCGGCCCTTAGGAAAATGGGCTTCGATAGAGTGCTTGATACAGATTTCGCCGCTGATCTTACGATAATGGAGGAAGCGAACGAATTCCTTCACCGTGTAACCCATGGAGGGCGCCTTCCGATACTTACGAGCTGCTGTCCCGCATGGGTGAAATTCTTTGAGCACCAATTCCCGGACTTGTTGGACATACCGTCCACCTGCAAGTCTCCTCACGAAATGTTCGGCGCCGTCGCGAAGACTTATCTTGCCAAAAAGCTTGGCATCCAGCCAGAAAAGATGGTCATCGTCTCCATCATGCCCTGCCTCGCCAAAAAGTTCGAGGCTAAAAGGGAAGAGCTTGCAGGCAAGGAGGCCGGCTCCGACGTGGACTATGTGCTTTCCACAAGAGAGCTTGCCCGCATGATCCGCGAAGCTGGAATAAACTTCAACGCATTGGCCGATGAAGAATTCGACTCTATTATGGGAGAGTCAACCGGAGCTTCCGTAATCTTCGGAACTACTGGCGGAGTAATCGAAGCCGTAGTAAGATCCGCCGCTGTATGGCTGGACAAAGACAACCCGAACCCGCCGATAGATTTCAAGCAGCTTCGCGGAATCGAAGGCATTCGGGAAGCCGAGGTCAAAATAGCTGACAAGACTCTTAGAATCGCCATCGCCCATGGCCTTGGAAACGCCCGCGCTCTTCTGACAGACATCCGAGACGGCAAAGCTCACTATGACGCCATTGAGATAATGGCTTGCCCCTCAGGCTGCGTAGGCGGCGGCGGACAGCCGTACCACGGAAACAACATTGAGGTTCTAAAAAAACGCGCGGCGGCAATCTACAAAGAGGATGAGGAAAAAACCATCCGCCGCTCGCACGAGAACAAAGAAGTTCAAGCCATCTACGAAGATTTTCTAGGAGAGCCCTACGGCGAAATAGCCCATGAGTTGCTTCATACGCATTACAGGAAAAGGGATCTTCTATAAAGAAAAGCCGGGTGCAGATATTTATTTTGGGTTTCTTAGCGACACGTCGCTATATTCTTCATTCACGCGCTTAATATCAGCCCTTCTAAGCCTTGGCTGAAACCCACTACCCAAAATTTATATCTACACCCAAAAAAGCCTTCGCGCTGGCGCGAAGGCTTTTTCTATACTTCAGCGAATGAACCGAAATATTCTAGCAAATGGCTTCTTAAAGATTCAGGATCCGCATATGCGGCGCCTTGAACCAGCTCCGGCTTTCCGCCTCCCCTCCCGCCGAAAGCTTTATTCAAATCTTCCGCAAGACTGCGGCAATCCGAAGAAAAGCTTCCAATAGCATACTTCACCCCGTCTGCAGATACTGAAAATACCGCAGCTATTTCAGCCTTCTTGCACAGGGCGAGGCAGGAAAGCCTAATGTCGAAAGCGCTCGCTCCCTCTTCAAATGAAACGGCAAGCCGAGCGCCATCGGGGATCATGGCTGCTCTTCGCTCATTATCCTGAGCCTTGAAAGACGAAACAGCTTGCTTTAAGATCGCGTTCTCATCCAGGATCCGCTTTATCGCAGCAGGAATTTCATCTTGCTTTGATGAGAGCAGGCTTGATGCGGCGTCTATGCCGCAGGACTTCTCGGAGTAGTCGGCAAAGGCCTTTAGCCCCGCAAGAAGCGAAAGCCTGGTGCCTCCCTTGTATTTTTGAAAAGATGTGATTTTCACAATCCCCACCTCGCCCGTCCGGCTTGCATGCAAGCCGCAGCAAGCGCAAACGTCCGCGTCAGGAATGCTTACTATCCGAACTTGTCCCGAAAGCTTTTTCTTTGACCTGTAAGAAAGCCTTTCCAGTTCCTCCTCAGACGGGAAGCTGGCGAGCACCTCTTTATTTTCATATATGACCTTGTTGGCTGCAATTTCGACCTCGCTTATCTGACTGTCATTCAAAGCCCCGCTGACATCTATCGTCACCGATTCACTCCCCATGTGGAATCCAACATTGTCAAGCTTATGAATGCTATGAATGATGCCTGATACAATATGCTCAGCCGTATGGTGCTGCATCAGCTCAAAGCGCCAAGGCCAATCAATTCGGCCTGATACGGCTTCCCCCACGCCAACCGGCTTATCGGCGCGGTGAAGAATGATCCCATCCTTCTCATAAACATCAAAGATTGAAACCTCTCCCGAAGAGCAAAAAAGCTTTCCCCTGTCGGCAGGCTGCCCTCCGCCTTCAGGATAAAACGCGGTTTTGTCCAGAATAATGCCGAATCCTTTCTTGAGCGGTTCGACACCCAGCACTGTCGCATCGAATGATGACAAGCGGCTGTCCTCATAAAACAGCTTTTTTGTTTCAAAAATCACGCAAGTATCGCCACCAATACCGCCTTTATTGTATGCAGGCGATTTTCCGCCTCATCAAAGACGACAGATCTGGCGCTTCTGAAAACCTCGTCTGTTACCTCTCTAATGTCAAAGCCCTGCTCTAAAGCTTTTTTCGCCGTTGCAGTTTCAAAGTCATGGAATGCCGGAAGGCAGTGCATGAATATGCCATTCTCATTCAGCGCTTTTTGAACCATATCTTTATCAATGCGGTAGGGAGACAGAAGACTTACCCGCTCAGCGAGCTTCGCTTCTTCGCCCATGCTGACCCAAACATCGGAATATATAGCATCAGCGCCTGAAACATCTGAAATAGAATCCGCGAAGGAAACCGAACCGCCTTCCGCCCGGGCTTTTTTATCGTAAAGCTCCACAGCTTCCTTATTCGGATGAAGCTCCTTCGGGCCTAGGCCTACATAGTCAAACCCCAATATTGAAGCAGCTATCATCCACGCAAGGGACATGTTGTTGCGGGTGTCTCCGACAAAAACAACTTTGCACTGTTCCAATGGCTTTTTGAGATGCTCCTCCATAGTCATCAGATCAGCAAGTATCTGAGTAGGGTGATCTGAGTCTGTCAGCCCATTGAAGACTGGCACTCCCGAAAACTCAGCAAGCGCCTCAACAAATGACTGCTCGTACCCCCGGTATTCAATGCCGTCGTAAAAGCGTCCCAGCACGCGAGCGGTGTCTTCCAGCGACTCCTTCTTGTTCATTTGAGAGCCGGCTTGATCCAGATAAGTTACTTGAGCGCCTTCGTCATATGCCGCAACCTCAAAGGCGCACCTGGTTCTCGTTGAGGTTTTTTCAAAAAGAAGAACTATATTTTTGCCTTCCAGATGCTTTTCCGCTTTCCCGGCTTTTTTAGACTCCTTCAGTCTATATGCAAGATCGAGCAGGGATCGGATTTCATCTTTTGTATAATCTGCCAGAGTAAGAAAATTTCTGCCTTTTAAATCAGCCATATAGGCCTCCCTTCAATTTTAGGAAATAGGGTATGCATCATTGTACAGCTTTTCCGCTCATTCGTCAAAGTTTTTTTGCCGCGCTTTTATCAGGGCAAATAATGGTTTTTTCAGGAGAATTGTACTTATTTGCAGTCTAAGATATTGATTTCCATAGAAAACTGCCTTTTTTAGCTTGATTACACAGCGCCTCTATGGAAGTCAAGCTTCAAAATCGGTGCACATGACTGCAAATCGGCATAGCGCTTGGTTTCCGGCCTAGGGCTTCATTCCCCATGAAAGAGATTTCTTGGGAGTCTTCCTTTTCAAGCGCAAAAAGAGCCTGTCCGCCCACTTATATATGGATAGCCAGGCTCTTGCCCTCAAGTATGATGTCATCGCGGCAAATATACCGATTTGAATATGAAAATGCCTATTTTTCTGGCTTGACTGAAGCAGGCATCACCTATTTTGGACGGGATCATTTATTAAGGCCACCTAATGCAGCCTCAAATCGCAGCTTTTCCATGTGCGCCTGCGAGCGCTCGGCGATGCTTAAATCTCTATTTTTTCGCTGTTTTCAGGCAATCCCGGCAGGGTAAGCCCTCCATCCAGCTTGATGGTATTGCCAGTCATATAGCTTGCCTCGTCCGATGCCACGAATCTGACCAAAAACCCCACTTCTCTAGGGGTGCCAAGCCTTCCCAAAGGTATCCTCGCCGGGAAGGCGCCTCTTGCCGCATCCGCGGAATCTCCGCGCACGCGGGTGGCGCCAGGCGCCACGCAGTTCACCCTTATGCCGCTGGGCGCCAAATCCAGCGCCATAGTCTGAGCCGCCCGGTTCAGGGCGGCCTTAAGCCCTCCGTATACGGAATCGTCAGGATGCGCGCTTTCTCCGCGAGTTGAAGTTATGAAGATTATATTTCCGCCGTTCTTGCGGCTTATCATGTCATTGGCGCAAACCTTTGAGCAGAGCAGGTATGAACGGAAGTTAAGCCCGTATACGAAATCTATGAGCTCTCTTTCAAGCCCCGCCGTTGTATTGTGCCTAGTCAGCCCTGCGCAGCATACAAGCAGATCCACGCCGCCCAGATCCTGGACGGCCTTTTTGCTGACAGCCTCCGGAACATCCGGCTCCTCAAGGCTAGCTTGATAGATGAATGATTTAGCTCCGCTTGAAGAGACGATCCTTTGAACTTCCTCTGCCTCATCCCTATGCGAGTGATACGTGAAAGCCACATCATACCCGCTTTCACCCAAAACAGAAACAATCCCCGCGCCTATTCCCCTGCTTCCACCAGTCACGAAAGCTTTTCTTCTCATATAAGTCTCCCTTTGCGATAAATGGACGATGCACTCACGGCGTCCACGCCGTGCCGTCAGAAATGCGCGTCTGAGTCCAGCGGGTTATGTCAGTTTTGCATGGGAATTTTGCCGCAGTCTTTTCATCAATGTCTATTCCCAGGCCAGGATTTGAGTTTGCGTATACAAATCCGTCCTTAAGCTCCGGGCATCCCGGGAACACTTCCATAGCTTCCGGCTTGAAGCCGCTCCATTCCTGAATGCCGAAATTATGATGATGCAAATCTAAATGTATGTTTGCCGCATGGCCAATAGGAGAGACATCCCCTGGACCATGCCAAGCGGTTCTCACTCCAAAGGCCTCGCATAAAATGGCAAGCTTCCTTGCCGGGGTGATTCCTCCGATTTGGCTTATGTGCACGCGTATAAAGTCAATGAGCCGATTTGATATCAAATAATCCCATTCCTTTGGGTTGTTGTACAGTTCTCCGTTTGCAATCGGGGTTGCGCACTGCGCTCTAATCATCCTGAACCACTCCCCCTGCTCTGGAGAAAGCAGATCTTCAAGGAAGAAGAGCCTGAAAGGTTCAAGCTCCTTGGCTAGCTTTACAGCCTCTATCGGCGCCAGGCGTTCGTGAACGTCATGCAGAAGCTCAAATCCGTAGCCCAGCTTTTCCCTTATGTATCCGAAAAGCTTCAATGTGTCCCTGGTGTACTGCTCAGGATTGTAATACACTCCGTCAGGCGCGCCGGCAGGCTTGTTGAATGAATCCACCTTGCCGCCGTATCCGCCCCATTGGATGCGCACATGCCTGATGTTCTGATCCAGAAATTTCTGCACATTTTCCGCGACGTCTTCCAGAGTCTTCCCGTCCGCATGCCTATAGACTGCGACAGCGGGCCTGGACTTCCCACCAAGGAGTTCGTACAGGGGCATATTCGCAGCCTTTCCCTTTATGTCCCACAGCGCCATATCAACGCCGGAAATGGCGTTTCCGGTTATCGGCCCGTTTCTCCAATAGGCGTTGTGGTTCATCAGATGCCAAAGATCCTCCACATCAGCGGGATCTCTTCCGACCAGGAGCGGCTTGAGGTAATTCTCCACCAAGTTTTTAACCGTCTCCTCTCGGTAGCAGTACGTAGCGCACCCCAGGCCATAGAGTTCAGGCTCGCTGGTTTCAACTTTGACAACAATCAGATTAATGCCTGCAGGAGCGGTAAGGATTACCCGAATATCGCGTATTGACGCAGCCATATGCTTCTCACCTTTCAGCGCGGCGGATTTTTAAATGAATGCAGAATCCGGAAGCGCTTATCTAATCAAACATATCAAAGTATATCATGTATGATTTGGCATGTCAAACATATCGATTGAAGCATTAAATGGCTTGCTTCGCGGGACTCGAGGGCTTTTTGGCGCAAAAAGCGGTGATTAGGGAGTATCTGGACTAATATTCTGAAAAATAATGATTACATCGTGCACTTGTTTGACATATCAGGCGCAAGCATTTATAATTCTATGTAGGGGCTTGAAATCGCGAGAAAAGTATTTATCTCTTGCGCAGCCAATGCGGGATTTTAGGGTTTTTTATACTGAAGCGCAGTCTAATATACTGATTTGCGAGCAGGATTATCCAAGGAAGATTGCAGCGCCCCGACCAAAAATCAGGGTTTTCCAATGCGCATCCGTCCAAACTCTCGCTCATTGCATTTCAAAAAGCATTTAAGCGCATTGATATAAAAGCAAAGGCAGGCGAAATATGGCTCAGTTGGATGAATCTCCATTATACCGAATAATTGCCGAGGATCTGATCAGGGAGATAAAAGTTGGCGACTATGACGCTAGCAAACCGCTGTGCACAGAGAAAAGCTTGTGCCAGCGCTATAACGTCAGCCGAATAACAGCAAAAAAGGCAATAGAGATGGTCGAAAAAGAGGGGCTCATTTACCGCATGCGCGGCAGGGGGAGCTTTGTCAAGGAAGGCGCGGTTATCATAAAGGAGCCTGTTGATGTTTATCTTCCAAAGAATGTGGCTTTAGTCGCGCCTTTTAGCATCACCAAAGGAGGGCTTTTCATCGCTATCGAAGCGGCGGCTCTGGATTTGGCTGAAGCTGACTGCTTTTTTTCCCTTCACATGCACAAAAAAGAGGATGAGATGCTGATGGCACTTAGAAAGCTTGATATCTCAGGACTCTTATACTACCCATCCGGAGTGGTGCGCATGGATCTAATGAAGCCTTTCATCGAGTCCGGAAAGCCGGTTGTGGTGCTTGACAAGCCGCATAACGAACCTTCCTGCAGCAGCATCACCTGCGACAATTACGACGGCGGAAGGCTTTTGACTAAGCATCTGCTTGTCTACGGCCACCGGAAGACAGCATACTTGTCAAGATTCACAGAAAAGCTCTCAAGCGTCAGGGATCGCTACAAGGGTTACGTCGATACTCTGAAGGAAAGCGGACGCGGACTGCAACCCCGCTTCATAAAGCTGGATACCCCTCCCAACAGCCCGCCGAGCCATGATCTGCTCCGCCACATCATAATAACCCTGAGAAATGAAGGCGTCACGGCGCTTCTATGTGAAAACGACGAGGTCGCCTTCTATGTATACTTGTGCTGCATGAGCCTCGGCCTCAGTGTGCCGCAAAATATAAGCGTCGTAGGCTTTGACAACACAGAGTGGTCAGTTACGAGCGGCCTCCAGATTACAACTATAGACCAAAATTTCGCGCTCATCGGCCAAGCGATCGCGAAGGTCCTTACAGCTGCTGAATACCGCCCCCAGCACATACGGATACCTGTAAAGCTTATACCCAGGGCCTCTTCAGGATACTGCTCCGATGAGCCGGTTGACATCTGAATTGCAATGAAAACATTGATATAAAACATTATATCAATGTTTCCTTCAAAATAAACGCTCTGGTAATAGCGCCAGCACTTTATTTCCTTAAGAGCTGGCGCTTCGTCTTTTTGTACAATTAATCAATGAGTCAATGATTTTTTTCATATTATTTTTGAATTAGGTATTGACAAAGATATAGAATGCTAGTATAGTATATATCATAAAGACAGATTGTCATGACAAATAATATATCAAATGGAGGCGATGCCATGACGGCGGCACGCGTTGCGCCTAGAAAGAGAAAAAGCAAGCTCAAAGCAGTTGCGCAGAACTGGCAGATGTATCTGATGGCCGCTCCGGCGGCTATGCTGCTGTTTTTATTTTCCTATCTTCCTATGGCGGGGCTTGTGGTGGCATTTAAAAGGTATTCTTTCGATACCGGCATCTTTGGAAGTCCGTGGGCGGATCCCTGGTATAAAAACTTTGAGATTCTATTCAAAAACAATCCTGCCGCCTTCACAGCCATGAGAAACACCTTGTTCCTTAACGCCATGTTCATTTTAGCCGGAACAGTGTTTGCGCTGGCGCTGGCTTTGAGCTTCAACGAGCTTAGAAGCCCTCTTTACAAAAGGATCACGCAGTCTCTAAGCTTTCTGCCCTTTTTCATATCAACAGTAGTAGTAGGAGTTTTTGTATCGGGCATGCTTGCATATGAGACCGGCTCCTTAAATGGAATGCTTCAATCTCTAGGATTGCGCAGAGTCAACTTTTATATGAAAGCTGAGTACTGGCCGCTTATTATGCTAATTGTAAACATTTGGAAGGGCGCCGGCTACAACTCCATTGTATATTTGGCGGCTATATCCGGTATCGACACCGCTTTTTACGAAGCGGCCGAAATAGACGGCGCTTCGAGAATGCAACAGATTTGGAGGATAACTTTGCCGCTTCTAAGGCCCACAGTAATCATACTTACGATCATGGCGGTAGGCAGAATCATGAACTCTGACTTCGGCTTGTTCTTCAATGTAACCAGAGATATCCCGACTCTGTACCCCACGGTCGACGTCATTGACACTTACATCTATAGAGCGCTGCGCAAGCTCGGAGATATCGGCATTTCCTCCGCGACAGGATTCTTCCAATCCGTCGTCTCACTTATCCTGGTGCTATCAAGCAATAAGCTTGCTAACGGAGTTGAAGAGGGTTCGGCATTGTTCTAGCTAGCGCGAAGTTGCGTTAATAGCTCGATCCTTCGCTTTCACGTCAGTTCGCTCTAGTTCAGGGGGAAAAAGGAAGCATCCATCAAAGGAGGGACGTCGATGGCATCACCGCAAAAACTAACCCCAGGCCGCGCGCTTACAATGCTGTTTACCGGCGCTTTCGCGCTGGCGTGCCTTTATCCCTTCATCATGGTCATAAGCGGATCTCTCACTACAAGGCAAGCTGCGGCTACATACGGCTTCACGCTCGTACCAAGGGAGTTCTCGACTGAAGCATACAAGATCCTCTTCAGCAACTCCTGGGCTATCATCAATGGCTACAAGGTTACATTGGCAGTTACTTTCATCGGTACAGCCGCCTCCATCCTGACAAACTCAATGATGGCCTTTGCCTTGTCCCAGCCAAGCCTCCCAGGAAAAAAGGCGCTCAACATCTATGTCCTCATCACCATGCTTTTCAACGGCGGCATGGTTCCCTGGTACATAGTATGCACTAGGTACCTCCACCTGAAAGACAGCCTTTTTGCGCTAATCATACCTATGCTCGCGGGCGCCTGGAACATCTTCCTTATAAGAAACTATTTCAGGTCCATCCCCTATGATCTTTACGAGTCGGCAAAGATAGACGGTGCGGGAGATTTTTACGCATTCATCCGCATCTACGTCCCTCTGGCAAAGCCTGTACTTGCAACTGTGCTTCTATTCACCGCTCTCGGATACTGGAACGACTGGTGGCTTGGACTCATGCTCATTGAGAAGCAAGAGCTTCAGCCCTTGCAGATGCTTCTGAGGGCTATTATCTCAAACATCCAATTCCTCCAAACAATGGACTCCTCGCCCCAAATGCAGCTTATGATGGCAAACATCCCCGGAGACGGCGTCCGAATGGCTCTTGTCGTAATCACTACAGGCCCCATCATTGCCTTGTATCCGTTCGTCCAGAGATATTTTGTAAAGGGAATTATGATCGGATCAGTTAAAGGTTGAACCGCCTCGCATATGCCGCCTTCACAAAAAGGCGCGCCGTTTTGCGGCTCTGCCGAAAGCGCCGTAACTTTCATCCGCGTTTCGCATGGCGCCGCGGATATAATAAGGAGGATCAATAATGAAACAGCGTTTGATGTGCCTATGTCTTGGTTTATTCATGATTCTATGCGCGGCTTGCTCCGGAGGCCAAGCCCCAACCGCCTCGCCTGCCACGCCAGCCCCCGTTTCAAGCTCTTCAGAAGGCGAAAGCTCCGCGTCTGATCCCGGCCTGCCAGAGGTCACTCTACACTTCATTTTCTTTGACGGAAAGAAATCCGCCACCGACGAGGTTTGGACCGCAATAGGGGATAAATTCAAAAACGAGTTCAATGCCAAGTTCGACGTGCAATTCATAGCCGGCACCGACTACAAGGACAGGATGCTGGTAAAGCAAGGCGCTGGCGACAAGTGGGATCTGAACTTCGAGGGCGAGTGGCTGTCTTATTTCCAAATGATCAATATGAACGCTTATATGGGCCTTAATGATCTGCTACCCCAATATGCTCCTGATCTCTACAATGTCTACCAGGACTCCGGCGTACTCAAGGCCGCAACTTCAAAGGGCCAGATAGTCGCCCTCCCTTGGACCAACGTAATGAGCACGAGGCCGTTTTTCCAGTGGCGCGGAGATCTCGACGACACCGATCCCGCGTCAATAAAAACAATCGAAGACATAGAGAAGCTTCTCTACTCCCTGAAAGAAAAATATCCGGATAAATACATAATAGAAAACGCTGGCCTGGATTTATTCAAGCTCAAGTACGATCAGGTCACGCTTGCTCATAATTTCGTCTTCGACGCACGCGCAAGCAAAGTGGAGATCCACCACGTAACCGAAACCCCCTCCTACTTGGAAAGGGCCGAGTATGCCTACAAATGGCAGAATGACGGCTTAATATGGGCTGATGTGCTCGTGGATCAGCTTGATCACAACCAGCTTATAAACCAAGGCCAGCTGATCACGAAATTTGGAACTTTCGAATACTCCCGTTCCGCCCGCGCATGGGTCGAACCGAGCGCCTTCTGGGCATACAACCATCTCTATGAAGACAAAATGTGGGCCAACAGAACCCCGTTGGCTAACATAGTGGCCATCCCCAGGACAGCTGAAAACCCTGAACGCACTTTGATGTTCCTGAATCTTCTTGAAACGAGCCAAGAGCTCTATGATATGGTTCATTACGGAATAGAGGGAAAGACCTATGTCATGCAGGATGATTTCGTCGCTTTCCCTGAAGGCATGAACGCGGCTAATTCAAACTATCAGCTCTGGCAGGGCCGCTGGGCATTGTTCAAGCCTCAGTTCATGCGCCCCGACAGCGAGTACGCAAAGGATTTCTGGAAAGAGGAGAAAGATTTCGCCGAAAGCAATCCCAACAATTTTGTTTCCCCTCTTGAAGGATTCAGTTTCGACACAGAGCCGGTAACGACCGAAATAGCTCAAATTTCCCAGCTTTACGACGCGGCTGAAAAGATGCTCGATGTCGGGCTGGCAGGCGAGCCTTCCGCTGTCGTCGCTGAGCTTCAAACAGCTTTGAAGAATGCGGGCTTGGATAAAGTAAAGGCTGAATTCCAAAGGCAGATTGACGCGTTTTTGGCGCTGTAGACCCTCGCTGACGGTTGAAAGTTCAAGACAGGCGATCAAGTTGCTCAATAGGTCGCCTTGCCGCGGCAAAGCAGCATGGCTGTTGCTTTGCTCGGGCAGGAAAGTGCCGGTTGCGGCCCTCAATCGGCGCGTTTGATTGCAATCGGCGTATTCTATGCAAAGTATGAAGCCTTCCCGCTTATTGGCTGTAAAACCAACTTGCGGGCGGGCTTTTTAAGGGAATATCAAAAATGAAGAAATGAGGACTGCCATGATTAGCGCATCCCAATTAGAGCGCACGATTAAAAAGATGGAGCGATTCGCTTCAACGCTGGAGGATCGCCTGTTTATAAAAGTCGATGAAGTATCCATGTCAAGGCTTGACGTTTCAGAAAGAAGGCACGCCATGCCGAATCCGGATCAAGCGCAGCCTTTCGCCCCAGGCTGCGCCTGGGGCGAGGAGCGCGCCTGGCTCTGGCTTTTTGGGGAATACACCCCGCCTGAAACCCTGGCTGGACGCACGCTCTACATTTATCCAAAGACGACTTGCAATGAAGGCATGCTCTGGGTTGATGGAGAGCCATTTGGAATCTTCACCTCCAAAAAGCCCCGCGACGCAAGCCGAGGCAATCATTACTGCGATCTTCTGTCCATAAAGGCGGAACCCGGCAAATCGCTCGCCATTGCCCTGGAATACTACGCGGGGCATCCTAATCCCGGAACCATGCCGCTAGTAACTGAGCATCCCAATTACAAATACCTGATAGGCCCTACTGACATATGTTTAAAAGACGAGCTGATAAGCGATTTTCTCTTTGACTTGCTCACAGTTTGCGGTTTAATCGACGCTTTGGATGAAAGAAGCTTCCGCAGGGCTGACGCTATAAACGCCTTGTCTCAAGTCCATTCCATTGTCCTCGTTGATCCTGACAATGCGGACGAGGAAGAATTCAGGCAATCCTTAAAAATCGCTCATCCAGCGCTTAAAGAAATCCTTTCGTCAAAGAATTCCGCAAGCGCTCCGTTTGCCGGACTCATCGGCCACAGCCACATGGATACGGCATGGCTTTGGCCGGTTGAGGAAACTATAAAAAAATGCGCTAGAACCTATGCAAACCAGCTGGCTCTCATGGAGCAATACCCTGAGTATCTCTTCATCCAAAGCTCCGCTTTCCATAGCGACGCAATGAGGCTGAATTATCCGGGCCTGTTTGAAAGGATTAAAGAAAAGGTTCTCGAAGGCCGCTATGAGCCAAACGGCGGCATATGGGTGGAGTGCGACTGCAACCTGGTTTCAGGCGAATCGCTGGCAAGGCAGTTCATCTGGGGGCAGCGGTTCACTCGCAGGCATTTCTCTTATACCGCAGACGTATTCTGGCTTCCGGATACATTCGGGTACAGCGCCGCCATACCGCAGATAATGAAGCTGGCAGGGGTGAAATATTTCCTTACCACCAAAATGAGCTGGAACGACACCAATAGATTTCCATACGACACCTTTGTCTGGCAGGGAATTGACTCAACCAAAGTACTTGCGCATCTTAACCAGTCCCATCTTTGGCCCACCCCGCAAAACCTCCAGGAATACGTTGTAAGCGGCGAGATTTCGGGAAGCTGCGTAAGAGAAAAAACCGTCTCTAGGCAGAGGCTGCTTTCCTTCGGATACGGCGACGGAGGCGGCGGCCCCCAATTTCAAATGCTCGAAATGGCAAGGCGCCTGGAAGACTTGGATGGGCTTCCAAGAAGCGGGTACCGGACAGCCAGCGAATTCATGCAGGAGCTGGAAACGCAGCTTAAAGAGCCTTCTATCTATTTCGGAGAGCTGTACCTTGAGCTTCATAGGGGAACTTTGACTAACCAGCACCAGATAAAAAGGAACAACAGGCTCTCGGAAATAGCCCTTCATGACCTGGAATACGCCGCAGTCAGAGATGCCGCCTCTAAAGGCAAGGCATGCAGCTCCGACAACATCCGCGATTTGACTCAAATCCTTCTTGTAAACCAGTTCCACGACATTTTGCCGGGAACTTGCATTGAGGAAGTCCATGAACTCTCGCTGAAAGAGACATCAGCGCTTATTATCGAGGCCCGCGAAAGGACAAGGGCATTGCTTGAAGGAGAAAATCACGGACTTAGCCTTACCAATACGCTTTCTTTCTCAAGATCGGATCCTGTCTATCTTCCGCTTGGAGGCTATAACTTGCCCGAAGGCGCCCTCGCTCAGGAGACGGATACACTTTTCGGCCCCAAGCTGGCAGTTGGCGGGCTGAAGCTTGAACCGCTCTCAAGCTTGATTATAGGAGAAGGAAATACCGCAATATCTCCGCAAAACCCGTTTAAATATGAAAACAGCGTTCTAGAGACTCCTTTCGCTACTATAACATTTGATGAGAATGGATTCATTTCCTCATTTCTGGACAAAACTTCATACAACAGGGAGCTTAGGGGAGAAGGATTCCCGCTCGGAACATACCTCGTCGCTGAGGATGTGCCGCTCATATACGACAACTGGGATATAGACGCCGACATAGAACGAAAGCTTGAGCCTAAAGCCAAGCTTATAAGCCGCGAAACCGTAAGTTGCGGGGCTGTCGAATTCAGAATCAGAAGTTTGTATCAGCTGACCCCCGAAAGTTCGCTGCAACAGGACTTTATAGCGTATGCGGACAGCCCTCTAGTGCGCTTTGAACTCATGATTGACTGGCAGAATCACCACAGGCTTCTGAAAGTTGCTTTCGACACTTCAATAAAGGCCCAAGACGCTCGGTTTGAGATCCAATTCGGACACATAAAAAGAGCTACCCATCGAAATACTGACATAGAAAAAGCCAAGTTTGAAGTATGCAACCACAAGTACACCGATCTGTCAGAATCTCAGTACGGCGCAGCAATCCTTAACGATTGCAAGTACGGCATATCCGTGCGGGACGGACAAATGCGCCTTACGCTTCACAAAGGAGGCAATCGTCCCGATATAAAAGGCGATTTGGGAAGACATTTCATGAGCTTCGGATTCCTGCCGCATAGCTGCGGCTTCTCATCCGCATCCGTAGTGCATGCCGCATATGAGTTTAACTATCCCGTTCTTTGCCATAAGGGCGGATGCGCTTCGCCTCCTCTTGCCGATGCGGGAAACCCCGCCGTGATAATCGAGTCCGTAAAGCCCCCAGAAGACAGCGCAAATGCCTTTATCCTCAGAATGTATGAATCAGAAGGCTCAACAGCTCATGCCGAAATAAACGTTTTCTGCGCAAAAAGAATCACGCCCGTAAATCTTTTGGAGGAGCCTTGCGGCGAATCGATATGCGGCGACATTGCTGTTTTAAATTTCAGGCCCTTTGAGATTAAAACTCTCTTAGTAGATTATTGATATTCTATACTGATTGCAACCAAATGTTTAAATGACCCCGAGAGATCCTGAGCATCCGTCCCGGCCTGAGATGAAGTCCACATGTGGTGTTACATAAAATGTAGGAATAACTAAAATATGCTGAATATGGCGAAAACGTATAAGCTAAAACAATGTCGCTGATGGCCTTTTAAAGCCTGTGTATTGCTATAACTGCCTACTATTTTCATATGCGCCCATGCAATCAGTATACTTGACCGGGCCGCATACTTTAAGCTATAATAGTGCAACCGGAGTTTAATTATCCACTTTCAAGGTGCGAAATGCCTGTATCAATCGCACTCGCTGTACAGTCAAGCTAAAATAGGAATTTCATATGCAAATCAGTATATAGGATCCGAGGAAGCAGGTCAGTCAATCACCCCATAGCTAAAGCAAGGGGCTTGCAAAAGTCTTGATTGACTAGCCTAAGTCTTAATTGACTACGCTGTCCGAAAATACATAGGCGGATCGAGAGAGCAAGGCCGCACACATTAGCGGGTGTAAACTCCGTCCAGTTAAGGCACAGCCATGCCGCTGGCAGCGAGCCGCGGCAATGTTCTGGCAGTGGGGCATCCTAAGCGTCGGCAACTGAGCGCTAGGCCTGAAAGCTGTCAGGTTCCGAAATTATCCGCGGCTGGGCGCCGACGGCAGCGACCAGCCGGAAGGCAATATGCCGCCGCTGCGCGATTCAATCTATATGCAGAAAGCGGCATGAAGGCGCGGCCATCAACAAAGGCGGAAAGAGGAGGCTGAATCAAGCTCCCAATTATGTGCATGGCTATCAGCTGTTTAACAGGGCATGCATTCCGGATGGACGAAAAGGATTCATTTTCGCGAGGCGGCTAAGCGGAAGCTTCGGCGTGCGGACGCTGGACGGAACGAAGCTGTCTGAGAGAATCAGCCGCAAAGAACTCAAGCCTTTGGAGAGGCGCAAAACAATATTAACAGAAAGGAGCATGCGGCTTCCTCCTCCTGCCTATAGGCAGGGGTACCCGCCGCATAACAACCTGATGGGAAGTTATTTGAATCCAGGGGCTGATTGGTTCAAATTGTCACTAGCAAGCGAGATTTATGTCGATAAAACCAATTTGATATCATATACCAACAAGGTATTCTGTTCTCAGCAGAGATTCATTTGCATAAGCCGCCCTCGACGTTTCGGAAAATCCATGGCTGTTGGCATGCTTGCGGCCTATTACAGCCGCGATATAGAGTCAAAAGAATTATTCGAGCCATTTAAAATATCAAAAAGCCCATCGTTTGAATCTCATCTGAATGAATGCAATGTCATTTATTTGGATATGCAGGAGTTTTTGACCAAAGCGGGAGTTGCTTTGGCAGACGTGAGCCAATCCTCTAAAATCAAAGATCCTGCCTTGGTCAAAGCAATGATAAGATTGATAGAAGAGTTGGTTTTGGATGAACTGATTGATGAATATCCAGATTTGAAGTATAAAAACGCCAAATCTCTTAATGAAACTCTGAAGGACATCTTCAACTGCACAAGAATTCCGTTTGTATTCCTGGTTGATGAATGGGACTGCATATTCCGGACATCTGACATAGGCGACGACGGACAGAAGGATTATTTGGACTATCTTCGCCTGCTGTTTAAGGACAGGGCATATGTGGGCTTGGCTTATATGACAGGGATTCTGCCTATCAAGAAGTATGGCCGGCACTCCGCGCTCAACATGTTCAAGGAGTTCTCCATGACTGCCCCTCTGAATCTGGCGGAATACGTGGGCTTCACCGATTCTGAAGTGAGGTCTCTGTGCGAAAGGCATGGAATGAGCTTCGAAGAGATCGAGAAATGGTACGACGGATACAGCTTTCCAAGCGCTGAGCATGTCTACAACCCTTTAGCGGTCGTAAGCGCATTGACGGACAAGTGTCTGATGAATTACTGGAGCGCGACGGAAACCTTTGAAGCTTTGAAAGATTATATAGTGCTAGGCTTCGACGGCCTAAAAGACACTGTCTGCCGTCTGATGGGCGGAGGATCCGCCAAGATCAGGATCGGAGGCTTTCAGAATGACATGTCCACATTCTCTTCCGCTGACGATGTCCTAACCCTTCTGATGCACCTCGGCTATCTCAATTACAATTCTTCAACTAAGGAAGCCTCCATACCGAACGATGAGATCATGTCAGAATTCGTGACATCAATCCGAAGCGCTGGATGGAGCGGCGTAATCAAAGCGGTCGAAGCATCGCAGGCGCTTCTGAAGGCTACATGGAGGAAAGATGCTGCGACGGTTGCCAACGCTGTCGGCGCAGTCCACGCTGAAACGTCCATCCTGACGTACAATGACGAAAACGCATTGTCCTACGTAGTATCGCTCGCGTACTACGCCGCTCGTGAGTATTACACCATAACGCGGGAAATGCCTGCCGGCGAAGGGTTTGCAGATCTGGTGCTCATACCATCGCCTGCGCATCAAGACAAGCCGGCGATGATCATTGAACTCAAATGGAATAAGACCGCGCAGACTGCGATCGAGCGGATAAAGGAAAAAAACTACCCCCAGGCATTGAAGGCGTACGCAGGCAATCTGCTGATTGTGGGGATCAACTACGATAAGGTTGCAAAAATCCATTCCTGCGTAATTGAGGAATTACAGGCTGAATGAATAAAGCGCCAGCCTGCCGCAGGGATTGATGGCAATAGAGTATTGCGCGGAAGTTCGATGAAATGACTCTTGGGCAGGTGGTTCCGGTACAGAAGAAGCTTCTTTAGTCTTTGAGCCTTTCCTCTGCGCTGCTCGGCTTTTCCGCACGCTTTTATCAAAAACGCTGCCTTTGCATGAGAAAGAAGAGTTGTACGCCGCTGAGGCAGAGCTGAGGACCGGCATAGCGGACTTGCTCTCAACGAGAAGAGTTTTCAGGAGCGCAAGGCGCAATAGGAAGACAAGATGCCGCAAACCTCGTTTCAACAATCGCATCCTCTCGAAGCAAAAGGGCTGGCTTGCCCATCGATTGAAAATAAGATTCAGACCCGCATTAAGACTGTATCCAACGCACATAAAATCTTGCCTATAACTAAAACAATAGTTGAGGTTGCCTCATTTGACATGCAGAAAATCAAAAATCCTGATATGTCAGAAAAGGACTGTCAAAACGGAGAGCAACTTGGTTTCTGGAATGTTCGGGAATCTGTTTTATTCCGCGACGGACATGTGTGCCAGGGGAGAAAGAATTGCAAGAATCCCATTCTGAATGTCCATCATATAGAAACCCGCAGAGTAGGATGCGACGCTCCGAACAACCTTACAGCTCTGTGCACGGATTGCCACAGCGACTATCGGGATGCCGCTTTCATTGGCATCGGGGCGCCGCTTTCGGCATCACGCAGGAAAGTTGAAGCTAAATTTGAGGAGATGGCGATCTTTCAGAAACGCCGCGTTCATGGAGATTATGAGGCGGGCGTTCTGCAGCAGGCTGAAGGAAGAATATCCGAATGCGGGCACGGCATACGGCTATACCGCAATGAACGCGAGAATCAGAAATGGCTTGGAAAAAGATCATGCGGCAGGCGCGAGGCGTATTAGCGGAAACCCAAAATCAATTCCGCTGGAAGCAATCTATATGCAGAAGGCGGCAAGGAAGCGCAACCGCCAGCTTCATAAGGCGACTATCAACAAAGGTGGAAAGAGGAGGCTGAACCAAGCGCTGAAATATGTACATGGCTATCAGCTGTTCGGCAGGGTTCAAATGCCGGACGGGCAAAAGGGATTCATTTTCGGGCGGCGCTCAAGCGGAGGCTTCGGCGTTCGCACGCTGGACGGAGCAAAGCCGCCTGCGGGAACCGGCTGCAAAAAGCCCGAGCCCTTTAGAAAAGCGCAAGGCAATATTGACGGAAAGGGGCGTGTGGCTTCCTCCCCATGCCTAAAGGCAGGGGTATCCGCCGCATAGTAACTTTGATAATGGATCTCTTATAATGGATCTCTTTATAAATTTACTTATAGCAACAGATATTTTGAATAAATTTAAAAAACTGCTTGCAAACAATCTCGTTCCATGCTATAATTTTTGAGGTTGAAAAATCCAATGTAAAGACTTCATTGTACTCCTTTATGAGCTGGTTCCTATATGTTTCATACGCTTGCAGCTCAGCTGGATAGAACTTCCGATTGCGGAACAAGCACACCATCAAATTCAATTCCACCATGTACCCGTAGCTCAGCTGGATAGAGCGTCTGGCTACGGACCAGAAGGTCGCGTGTTCGAATCATGTCGGGTACATTGAAGCCCTGGAAATAAGCAGTTTTTAGGGACAAGCTCTAACAATTTTTAAGTCAGAAAAATTAATTGGAAACAAATTTGCAGTCAAAATGTAGTCAGCCAGTACAGCGAAAAAGAGCGGACAATCCAATGGGATTGCCCGCTCTTGTCCATGTTGCAGAAAGATAATATGGGTGTGTTTTCTCCAGCTAAAATCCAAGGTCGATTCTATAGCGCCAGTATGTTCAGGCGTAAATGCTTAAGAGGAATTCCAAGGTCGTTTCCTAGGCTTCTATGCATTCTTCCGCTGCATCATACCCGGCAGAGCCCTGGAGATTCTCGGGCGCATTATCCCTCGCGGCTTCCTCTGCATCTCTTGCTCTGCACAGGCGAACGTATAAAAAGCCAACCTCCTTTTTTCTCTGCTTTCTTGCAGCTGCCGAAGGCTCTGAAAAATTACGCAGCTCTTGCTTGACGCGCTTTATCATAAAGCTGAAATTTCCTCTGTCAAGTGTGGACAAATGCCGCTTCCAGTCGAGCGCTGGTTCATTCGCGCCATAGCGGCGGGTGCAGGTTTTCAACAGCTGGCGTTCATAAAAAAAATCTATTTTGTCGAAGTGGATTTTAGCCTGCACGCGCTTTCCTTTAAACATCGGCGACAGTCAATATTTTTTCTTGTCCAGCGTGGCAAATCCGGTCTTGCCTGCCGAAAGCGGTTCATAGCGAAACGCCTCGCACTCATGCTCCGGCAGAGTCAGCAGGTATTTTTTCTCCTGCTCCCATAGATTTTCAATCGCATCGCCACGGAGATAATGCTCCCGATCATGATCAGCATCTCATAGCGCAAACATTTCTTTGTTAAAAGCTGTAAAAACATCTATTGTTGGCACTGGTACAAGCATATTTCGTCTAGAATGGCCAACTTTGCTTTCAATGCTTCCTTTTTCATTTCCGCTGTTGGGATTGCAAATTTCAGCGAGAAAGCGATGATGCGGCATGAATCGGCAGAATCCATCTGAGGCTGTGCGCTCGGCGCCCTAGCATCCGCACTATTGCGGCGCTCATATTGTCGCAGCTTACGCGAATGGGGACGCCGCCCATATGATAGAGAATATGTTTCAATCCTTCAAGCAGGCACTCCTGGCTCTCTGAGGGAAAAACTGCATCCAACCGCTGTTCGAGTATGGAAGGGACGCAATGAGCGCATGTCCTTCATGCGAAACTCCTCCGGC
Organism: Clostridiales bacterium; assembly: GCA_031269465.1. Lineage (GTDB taxonomy): Bacteria > Bacillota > Clostridia > Lachnospirales > WQUN01 > JAISWZ01. Next base: position 48,591 of record JAISZB010000335.1, read on the forward strand.
ATCATAATGCTTGAAATCCCCAAAGCTTACTTGTGCATTTGCCATTGGCCGCGCCAACGGCAAAAATCCTTCATTCCGCCTGCCCGGCATGAGCTTCTTTTTTGCTGCATGCCGCTTAACAGTGGCGCAGCTGCCTGCAAATTCGCATTCGTTCTTTAGCCGACGGTAGATTTTTGCGGTTGCATGCCGTTGCTTGCGCGGCTCTTTTATATCCTGCTCCAGCCACTCGCCTATCTTTTCAATGTACGGTCCCATTACAGGGCGGCTCTCTGCTTTTATGCCTGGCAGTACCTCTGGCCGCCAATCCTCCGGATAGGCGTATTTCTTCACCGTTCGAAAGTCCATCCCTGTTATCTTTGCAATCTCTCGCAACGATTTGCCTTCGTTTTCGTAGAGATCTTTGACATACTGTTTCTGAGCCATGCGCATCACCTTCCTTTGCCTCCTTATTTGTGGTTTGAGACTCCACCTCAAGGATGGCATATTGTTTCGGTGTTGGCATTGGCTCTCTTTTATCCCGCCTTAAGCGCTGTATTTTTCGTGCGCCTTTGCTGTACTTTTAGTTTATCAAAAACAAACAAGCGTAGCGAAGAAGAATTGCTCTTTTCTATTTGTAAGGAGCGTGGAAATATAGCGGCAACCTGCGCAAAATGGTATATATCAGATCCTGCCAGAGAAACTAATATGCCAATTGAGCGGGGGCTGCACTAATTCTATTATAGTCGATATTTCTTGGATTGCCGAATGCCTGGAAGAGCCGAAATCAGCATCTGATTTTTCCGATTCCCAAATCCGCCGCATCGCCGCGATTGCGGCGTCTATGCTTGAAAAAGGCTCCACAGGCAAGATTTCCGGCGCCGCAGAGCGGGCCGATTGCCGCCGCACAGCCTTGGGCCGCTTCATTTCAATTGGAAAATGGGATGAAGGGGCAATCTGGGACTGCATAAAAAACGCAGCGCATGAATGCATGCTCAAGCATTCCCTAGAAATTGAAAAGCCGACTCTCTTCAGCTTCGACGCTGCCGCGGATGCGGAGGCCAAGCCTTCGAGGCAGGCGAGGCGCCCCGTTCAAGGGGCGGCGCATGTTTTCTTCCGCCTCGAAGGGAAGGCCGCCCGGGGGCGCCAAGCTGCGGCGGGGGCGGCAGGCTGCGGAGGCGTCGCGCTTGACCGCGCAATCCAAAGGCGCGGCAAGGAGCTTGGCAAGGCGGCTCCAAAATAAAATGCGCCTCGGACACGGCCCTGCCGCTGCCGGAACCTGCGGGGAAAGCCTGTTTCATGGCCGACAGCCGCGGAACCGTAGATTCCCGCCTGAAAAACGGCTGGCGCCGCATAGGCGCGCTCAGGGCGGACAGGGCTGCATTTCAAGGCGGCTTGAAGATTTCGCGAAAAAATCAGAATGCCGCGCCTATAGATATGAAGGCAAGCTGAACGGAATCGAAAGCGCCGCGGCATCATTGCCGCATCCGAAGGATTCCTTCGGCAAGCCCGCCGCTTTGAGGGCCTTCATTTGTGCGGACGCCAGCCTGGGCATCGAGGCAATGCTTTATTATTATGGAGACAGGCGGCGCATCGAGACGCTTTTTTTGCAGGCGAAAGGCGGCCTTGGATTCGGAAAGAGTCAAATCCGCTCAATCAAAGGGATGGAGCGCCTCTGAGCCGGCGTCCCTTTGCCATTCAGTCTGCCGCGCGGCTGCGGACTCCCAAACGCCCTTTAGCGCGGGGCTTCGGAAGCTGAGGAATGAAAATGCGGAAAATCGCGCGGAATCCATATATGAAAGGGGGCGCAGCGGAGAAAGCCTCGAAGCGGCTCTTTCGGATTTCTGCGGCGGGCCTAGTGCTTGCGAAAGTAACCGCTATAAACAAAAAATACGCGCTTATCAATCAAAAGACACGCGGTGCGGGCTGAAGAAATATACAGCGCGCTCAATGTCAAAGTGAAGTCGGTGTTAAGAAATCTAAGCAAGCTGAATGGGGAAAATTTATGAAAACCTACCGTCAAGAACTGACTTTCCACACCAAGACCCACCGCGCGTATGTCAATATCACACCGCAAGTCGAAACCGCGCTCGCCGAGAGCGGAATACGCGAGGGCTTGTGCCTTGTGAACGCTAAGAATATTACCGCGAGCGTGTTTATTAACGATAACGAAAGCGGACTGCATCGCGATTTTGAACGGTGGCTCGAAAAGCTCGCGCCGGAAAAGCCTTATGACCAGTACGACCATAACGGTTACGAGGACAACGCCGACGCGCACTTGAAGCGCACGGTTATGGGGCGCGAGGTGGTAGTTGCCGTCACGGACGGTAAGCTTGACTTCGGGACTTGGGAGCAGATTTTCTATGGCGAGTTCGACGGTATGCGCGACAAGCGCGTACTGGTGAAGATTATAGGGGAATGAAGCGCAGCCACATAATGCTGACCGAAACGCCGACCATCGGGAAAAAGCGTTCATAAATACTTATGCCGCGCAGCGTAACAAGTTAGGAAAACTCGCTCATATGACGATTGAAGCGCATAATAACGAGATTACAAGCGGTATCGCAGAATGACAATGACGGCCGCAATAGCGAACAACGCACCATTTAACACGGATTTCCGCATACCATTATTCCAGTTTTTGAAGGTTTCCGCTTCCTTTAGGTTACGCTCCGTAGCATCAATGGGAAGCGTGTCGTCCATCGCTTTTAATTCGGCCTTGCAACCATCACACCCCATAAGGTGTTTTTCAACCAGCGTTTTGCTCTCGTTACTGCAAACCGCGTCATGATACAGCGAAAGCAAATCCCTTATAACCGCAAATGATGTTTTCAATTCAAACCCTCCTGTAATTGTTTTTTGGCTCTGTAAAAAGTGCGCGATCACTAAGGGCGAACTTGCCATGCAGACTGGAACAGGCGTTTCTTCCGTGGAGGATATTGCGAGCCAGTACTCCGAATGCATGAAAAGCGATATTGTTTCGGGAAAATACGCGCGCCTCTCTATGGACTGGCTGTACATATCAAAAAACATTGGATATTATTGGGTTCTCAGCGACATAAGCCATCCCGATGGCGCGAGAAATTTAATGATGGAAATAGGCGGAAAAAAAGAACTCATTTAGAGCTATTAATTACCAATGAAAAGTAGTATATGAAGGAAGCTTGAACGGCATAAAAAATGCAGCGGCAACCGCAACTTGGACTGAAGGCGAGTTTCAAGAGCAGGCGCCCAAGGCGTCCGTCTGCGCCGACAAATCAATCGAATCAAAAAGAATTTTAGAGATCTGCGGATGGAGATGGCGGATTGGAACTTTTTTTCAAAGCATGAAAGCGGTTGAATTCGACTCATATCAAGTGCGGGACATGCAGACGATTGCGAACTATTGGAGCCTGTTCGGCATTTTCCACGTTGCTTGCCGCATCGGACTCGGAGCGGAGACGAAATTCAGCGAAGGAATCGAAATGATGCGCACGCAAAGCCTAAGGGAGTATGCAGAAAACACCGTCAACGACACAAGAAGGGGAAAAACATAGAGGATGAAGAGATTTAAAGCTGTACGCAACCTGAACGCCCGCCGCATAGGCCATTTGCGGAAGGCGGCGGGCTTGGCGGAAATGCACATTTGGAATAGGTTTTAAAACACAGCATTATTACATTTTGTCAAATAACCAATACGCTACAAAACGCTTTGCTCATCGGCCTCCAGTAAAGAATCCTAGAGAGTGATCTGAGCTTCCTGCTCATCTGAGATCCTCGGCTTCTTTTCCGATCTGGAGCTGTCGGACAGACACGGGGGCGATTAGCATGCGTTAATGAAACTGACTGACTCTGTATTGCAGACCCGCTTGAGGATGGTGTATACTGTGAGTGGCCTGTGGAAATCCGAACCGCTTAGCTTCCTTTGCTTTGCCAATAACCCACCGCCTAATATCTCAAAGTTAAAGCCTTTTGTTATTTGAGGCGGCGGCTTGCAGCTGCAAGTCCTGATCGGCCAGCCTAAGCTTCCGCTGGGAAGCTGCGCCGCCCAAGAATATACAGGCGCTCCGGGGCGCCTGCCCCGGCTCCGAGCCCTGCGGCTCGCGGCTGGACAGCCCTGGCGGGCGGGGACGGCGCCGCAAGCATGCAAAGCCTTGGAATGGCGTTGGCGAAGGGCGGCCAGCCGCGGCAACGCGGAATCAGCGGGGCGCATGAGACTTCCGCCTAATGGAATTTGAGGCGGGAGTCTCCTGCGCCAAATCTGATGAATAATCGTATCATGACTTTTATTAGTTTCACTGTGAATGCATCAACGCATTTGCATTTGAATAGATTACCCAGCGATAGCTTGAAGATCCAGAAAGTGCAGGTATATGATGAAAAGCAAGCTCATTAAGATCAATATAAAATATCTATGCGCTTTTATCATCTCACTTGCCATTGAAGCAATAATTGCCGCTTTCGTACATGATCAATTCATTCGTCCATATGTAGGCGACATGATCGTTGTGATCCTTATGTACTTTAGCATCAAAATCTTTTTATGGAAAGAAATAAAGCTCCTGCCCTTGTATATTTTCTTTTTCTCCGTTTTTATAGAAGCTCTGCAACTTTTTCGTTTGCCTGAACACCTGGGGTTTAGCGGCAACAGAATTGCAATGATAATTTTAGGCTCGGTATTCGACATAAAGGATATAGCATGCTATTTTGCAGGGTGCCTGGGGATTTTTATTTTTGAGATTTTGAGGGATCGCGCGATGGATTCGACTCCTCAGAGCTAAACCACTCTGTCTGCGGAGATTGAGAAATTTTTCTTGCTTCCCAGGCTGTGAACCTCGGCCTCGCCAGACGGTTGACTATGTCGGAGGCGTTCGCTTGCTTGCGCTCTTTAGCCAAGCTACGCGAACAATCTTGACGGCTTCGTTGAATCAGACATCAGATCGGGCTGGCAGAAATCGGCGTGCATGCATGTCATCCTGTGAATTAAAAAGCTGCGAATTCGGGGCTGGATTATACCGCGCTTCAGTAAATAATCCGGCCCTAATCCCCACCTTGCCTCAAAATCGCCTCATTTAACCGCATCTTTATCTACTTCGCCCCCTAGTGCAGACAGTCTTAAATGCGATGCAGTCCTATTTGGCTGTAAATAAGCATTATATGGCGCAGTTAAGAGCGACAGCACTAGGAGCAGCCTTCTATCTCCTCCGCAAGTACGATTCGCTTCGGCTCCATGCGCGCAGACGCAATCACGCAGATTACTTCAAGCTCATTTTCAGCGACAGGAGCAAAGCTGGCTTTATAAGCGGGAACAACAAATTTAGAGCCCCTCTTTGCTCGAATCAGCTGAACTGACTCCATATCGACAACTCCATCTTTGACATCAGCGAATGGGAAGATTCCGCAACCCATCACTACAAATACCAGCCTCTTGTCGGGGTAGAACTCCAAATCCGTAAAAACCGGAGCGTGCTTCCATCCCTTGAGCACGCCGCCGCTTACCGCGCATGTCTGAAATTGCGCTTCTATAGCTACCGGCACCCATTCGTACCATTTTTCCCTTACAGGAACGCCTGAGCCGGGGATATGCATGTCAAGCCCGTCTACAACGCCCGGAACCAAATCCTGCACTTTCACCTTCACGCTATGCCTCCTCCCTTTGTTTTCAGCAATCACGCCTTCGTGTAGACATCACGATCAGTCAGCCGGTTTTTCATAGGCTCGCCTCTGCGGTAATGCTCTATGTTCTCCAGCAGTATTTGCAGCGCGCTGAACTGGATGTCAGCCACACGCGGCGTAGCGTGCGGCGTAATCATCATGTTTGGCAGCCTCCACAACGGACTCTCCTTTGGAAGGGGCTCAGTCTCAAATACATCGCTTGCGGCTCTGGCGATGACATTATTCTCTAAAGCGGCAAGCAGGGCTTCCTCGTCGACCACCGCGCCGCGCGAAATGTTTATAAGGCAGGCTGTCGGCTTCATCACGCTAAATTCTTCAGTTCCTATCATATGATAGGTTTCATCAGTCAATCCGCATGATAAAACAATAAAGTCGCTTTCCTTAAGCAGGCGCTCGAAACCGTCTCCGCGCTGCTTGCAGTAGAATTCATCAATGCCCTCAGGAATCGGATTCAAATCGCTTCTGTTGTATCCCAAGGCGCGCATTTGAAAGGCTTTTGCGCGTGTTGCTACAGCGCGTCCTGTATTTCCGAGGCCTATAATTCCCATTGTCTTTGAAGAAAGGCCTTTAGAAGCAGCGAACTGCTTGGCGAATCGGCTCCAGTCTCCTTCTTTCTGCGCCTCATGCAACCTAGGGGCGTCATATACATGGCTCAGCGCGAAAAAGAACACGTGCTCCGAAAGAGATGGAGCGGATCGCCCGGCTGCTCCAGTTAGTATTATGCCTCTGATGAATACCTCCGGCCTTGCGGATTTTGCAAGCCCGGCATGATTGCAGTGAATCCATTTGAGTCCTGGCGCCTGAAGAATCAGGTCATTTAAATCAGAATCCAGCACCGCAACATCCACTTTGTCCAACACCGCCTGGATTCCTTTAGAGTCTCTAGGCGAAAAATGAAAAACCGGCGCGGGCGCGAAAGCGTCAATCATTGTTTTCAAGTGCTTTGGCTCATACTGAACCGTTGCCAATACAGCTTTTATATCCTTTAGGTTCCCAGGCATCCAAAACATCCCCAATCATTTTTCTTCCTTTGACGCAACTAAACTTCTAAACATTCCAGGAGTAACTCCTTCATAGCGCTTGAAAACCCTATCCATATTCCTAACCGTCCCGAATCCGACCATTTCGGAAATCTCTGAAATGGGTCGCATCGGTTCCGCAAGAAGCTCCTTTACCTTTTCAACCCTCCTCCAATTGATGTAATCGACCATATTCTTGCCAAGCGCTTGCCTGAATAATTTGGAAAGATATTGGGGCGTTATGCTGAAATGCTCGGCAATGGCGGTTTGACACAATTCAGAGTTGCAGAAATTCTCCTCTATATAGTTTATTATCTGATTCTTGTGGCTCTGCAGGCAATTCTCTTGACTTTTTCTGAAATGCCTGCAAGTCGCGCTGAAAAGAAACATAATGGCGTCGAAGATTTCTTCAACGCTCTCGCTCTCCAGCAGAATATCAAGCGGATCTTTATCCATTTCAGGCATGTCTGAATAACGTATTCCGGATTCATCCAATATCTTTAAAGCTATGCATATCTGATTGAAGAAAAGGCACTTGGCGTACTTGATATCATTGCGCCAGCTTTTATGCTCTTCCAATATAGACGTCAATAATTGCCTGCACTTTTCGATATCACCTGATTTTACATAATTTAAAAGCTTCATCTCCACGCCTGCCGGCACCAGTATATTTCTAGCCGATGCATCCTCTTTGGATTTTATGCCGGCTATTTCATCAAAGGCTATAACTTGGCCCCTGCCTCGGACTATGCGGTAATCCAGGGCTATGAACGCCTCTTTGCAAGAAGCCTCAATCCCAGCCAAACCGTCATGAATTCCCCCGATCCCGACTGTCATGGATATTTTCCTGAAATTGCTGATTGCCTGCTGAACCTTGGAAGCTACGTCCTGCAAGTCAGAAATCATGCTTCTGCCTTCGGGATACGGATCTTTCGTCCTGTTAATAAGCACTCCGATTACCCCTTCGTCCATCTCGGCCGCATTGGCCGTTGCAAGCGGACAAAGGCGCTCTTCCAGAAAGGAGATGATAAAGAACCTCAAGCTGCCGTCATTCCTGGAAAAATCTCCGCTCTTTTGATCTTCGCTGAAAAGGAGCGAAATAAAAATCTCAGATGTAAAGCTTATTTGATGGAAGAGGCATAAGCTCTCAAATGAGTCTTGGCTCTTGACTCTGCCTCTTAGCAAGTCGCTTATGAAGCTGTTCTTCAGCGAATTCATGTTCCTAGCGAAACTTTCCATCAACTCGCTGTTCTTTTTGCTCATATCCTCGAATGTAGAGGCAAGCATGTCATTTTCTTCATAAACATCCGCAATCGAATGCTTTATAAAATCTAGTTCATTGCCGTATGGCAGTTCCGGCTTTGGACGAGAGTCTCTCTTCTGATTTCTCAGAAGCTCTAGAATCTGCTGAATCGGGCTGTAGCTTCGCCTGGCGAAAAAGACAGCCATGAGAACGCCAATCATTAGTGATGCAACCAGCACCCCAATGGCTGTAAATTGAATCGCGTACGCGTCTTTTACGAAAGTCGATTCGGGTATGGCGGAAATATACCTCCAGCTATTATGCGCTGAATCGGCGCTGGATACGAGAAACCTTCCCGAGCTTCCGGATAGGCTTATTACGCTTGATGATGATTGCTCGACCTGCGACAAGACGCTTTCCATTAGCATGAAGTTTCCAAAGCTGAACACCAAGCCTTCCTTCTCATCAACGATGAAAATGGCGCCGTCCTCCGGAACGCCTTCCACCATCCCCCTCAGCTTCTCCTCGGAAATCAGCATGAAAATGACGGCCGAGGGTGAATAGCTTTCTGTAATGGGTATCCTTTGCATCAGCGTCATGAGGCGCTCGCTTCTTCCAGTTATGCGGACATCCTGTAACGGCAAGTAGCTTCCGGATTGGTTGATGAGCGCTTCGCCTCTCCATGTTTCATAATCCATGCCAGCGTATGAAAAGATATAATTGTAAAACTGGCTTGGCTGAGTCATGCTGTTCGTATTAATAACGACATCGCTGTTGACGAAGTAGACGAACATGTCTTCAATAAAGTTATTTCCGTTTCTGTGAGACCTAAGGGCCTTTATGACGTTGAAAGCCATAAATCGCTGGCTTTCAGTCATATTCGCCCTCACAGCGAGAAAATTTTGTATATCCTGATTCATCGCCGCGCTCTTTGCCATTGTATAAAGCTCGGAAAAGCGCGCGTCGATATTGGAGGCAATCTGCTTGATTCTGATAGACTCTGCATGATGCTCCTGCTCGCGTATTATCAGTGAAGCGTTGATGTAAACAATGCTTCCTGTAATCAGAGTGGCCGCCAAAATGAACATGTAGGACAAGAGAAGACCTATAAATGTCTTATTTGAATGCTCCGCTTTCCTTTCAGGCAAAATCCTCATGCCGCCACCTCGCGTCGCGCTTTCCCGCCACTGCATGTGTTCGGCTGAGCTTCAGCAGCGTTGCAGCCGGGCGCTTTAAAAAGCTCAGATTTTCAATGCGTCGAGCTTTACCGCAAACATGCTGATAAGCCAATTCTCCGATTTCAGGCTTTAATTATCCGCTTTCTCATAGAGTAATGCAACCTGAAATCTAAACTATGCCTACTAGCAGTCAAATGCTCTTAAATTAAGCAAGGCCCCATTTACACCCTTCAAAATCAAGCTCAAAGAGATGCGGCTTCATATGCAAATCGGCATATTCCGCACCTCGTCCTCATTTGCGCAAATCCTCGCTTGAAATATCAAAGATTCCTAAATTCCAAGCTATTCGCTTTATTTATGCTGATTTTCATTTAAAATTACCTCTTTTGTCTCTTGATTATACAGCGAGTGGATTGATATCGGCATTTCGCACCGCTCAATCGAGTCAAGGGACAAAAAAGGAGCTTTGATGAAAATCGGCATGCGTATAAGCTCTTAATGGCTCCGTTCCGTTGATGCTCCGGCCTCAAAAACGCTGCATATGCGCATTCAATATTATACTACCTCGCGTTATATCTGTCCAAGGCGTTTTGGGCTGTCTGAAGAGCCTCTTCTATCTTCATGCTTCTAAGGTTTGCGCGGAAAGCCTCAAAATCATCTACCCCGCTTTGCCCTAGTATATATCTTACAAACATCTCATCTACATAAGTGTTGACTTCATTCATTATGGCGGCTAAAGCCTGGCTTTCTTCAGAAGTATAGGTAATTGGAGGCATATTTAGCGAGAAGTCGCCGTTTCCCCAGATTTGAAGCGCTTCTTTCTGCTGTGGGAGAAATAGCATCTGGGTATAATATCCGGATGCGTAGACGCTGGTTTCCTCAGGCGTCGTTGTATGGCTCGCGACCATAATGTCGGGAGATCTGCCGTCTGGATCATTAAATATCGCATCCGAATATACAGGCTCTCCATCCACCATGTTGTATGTGACGCCTTCTATTCCAAAATTCATGAGAAGCTGGCCTTCTTTGCTGTACATGTAGTCGAACAGCCTTGCTGTTTCTTCAACATGCTTATTAGCCGTTGTAATTACGGAGCCTGTTCCGGGAATGCTGTTGACCGTGTCTGGATGCGTGTTATAGTTTATCCCAGCTTTGCCTGCAGGATACTGCACGGCCGTCAAGTTGAATTCAGGCTGAATAGGCTGGATGGAATTCAAAAACTTGCCAAGGCCTCCAGACGCCCCGCCCCAGAACACTCCAGCCTTATTGTCGCTTATCAACGCGTTCTGCCTGGTGCCGTCAGTCGCCGCAAAATCCGGATCAATCAAGCCTTCCGAGTACCACTGCCTCATTACGGCCATATACTCTTCATAGTCCTCTTCAAGCGGCGCAAAGTGAACTTCATCTCCCACACGGTAAAACGGATTCGTGCTTTGCGTATCCATGCGTATTTTCATTCCCCATGCGCCTGCAAACCATTTCACGCTGTCAAGCTTAATGGAAGAAAACGGTATTTCATCAGACTCGCCGTTGCCATTGGGATCTTGCTCCTTGAAAGCCTTAAGCATTACATACCAGTCGTCCATAGTGACGGGCAAATCGATATTTAGCTTGTCAAGCCAATCCTTCCTGGCAATCGGGCCATTGTATGTACGGATTGAAGGATCAGGCTTCACGAAAGGAAACATGAAAAGAGTGCCGTCATCAAGCCGCGCCTGCGTGTTAACCTGCGGATACTCATCAAAGACAGCCTGCAGGTTCGGGGCGTATTGGCTTATGATGTCATTGAGCCTAAGCGTCAGGCCGTCGTCAATGTATTTGGATGGCCCGCCAGGCGCATTCATCCAGTCAAAATATATCATGTCAGGAATATCTCCAGAAGCGATCATCAGGTTGAACTGCTCCTTCTCCTGGCCAATGGGAGGATGCAGCCACTCAATGTCGATTCCTGTGCGCTTCTCGAGCTCAACATAAGCGGTGACCTCACCCAAGTTCTTTCTGGTCTCCGCATTCTTGGATGGGAAAATGCTCCAATAAGTAAGCTTCAACGGCTCAGTTACAATGGGAAGTTTCCCGGCATCCTCTTTTTCCGTTGCAGGGGATTGCGCATCTTCCGCTTTCTGGACAGTTTCAACAGTCGGCTGCTCTGAAGCCGAACCCAGACTCTGTCCGGAGCTGCAGGCTGCCGCAATCAATAGGCATAGAGGAAAAGAAACCGCTGAAATGAAACCTTTATTTCTCATGATCTGCCTCCTTGTAATTAATAAGTCCAAACCGCATTCAAGGTTCAGCCCATGACTATGCAGGCGTATGCTCCGAGCGGCTTGAGTTCGAAGACGGCATTTCGGCCGTTAGCCTTAAAAGGCGCCGGCTGCCCGCTTTCCAGCTCTTTCGCCCAAGTCAAACCGTCAAGCCCTGAAATTTCCACTTTAAGTCCATGTATCTCATTGGGCGGAAAAAAAGCCATTCCATTGTAGCCGGAGAGATTAATGACATGAAGTATATATCTTTGCTTCTCTCCCATCTCATACGGCTCAATCACTCCGAAAGACAATTCAACGTTCGCGGGGGCGTTCGTTTTCAATATCCAGTCGTCTCCAACCAGATGCTCCAGAACATCAATAAAGAGCCTCTTATGAGCTTCATACCCGTATCTTTGATACATCCATCCCGGCTGCCAAGGAAGATGGGCGACAGGCGCGCCGCATTCTTTTCCAATAGCCACTGCAAACCTATCTGTTTTTTCGTTTCCTCCGCAGCGTTCAGGAGGCCCGAATCGACCAGCTGAAATCAGCCTGGCGCTTAAATGCGTCTCCTGCGCGTATTCAACGAGTGGGAAATTTCCGTCTATGAATATCCAATCCCGCTTCGGGTAGCTTTTGTATATTCCGCGATTCTCCGAAACGTCCAGGTAAGCCCATCTCGCATTCCAATCCTTTGCAACCGGCTTTGCGCCAAACATTGCCTTGAGGAAGGCTTCATCTTCCTTGGAGCCCATAAAGCTCTTTCCCGTAGCGACGATGCTGACGCCATTTTCGCGCGCGAGCCTCAGCGCGTCCCTCTGGCCCTTTGAAAAGGAAGGAGTGTCTGGCAGGATAATCGCCTTATAGCCATTCCTAGCGCGAATTGCCGCCTCAAGATTTGAAAGGCCTGCGGCGTCGAACTGCAAGTGCTCCTCCTTGAGCATTTTGTAGATGCCAAAATATTCCTCCGTGCCATGCGGGCTTGGCTTTACAAGCATGACATCGGCTTTGGCCCGCTGCTTCCCGAAATGCTCTTCATTGTCTCTGTGGAAATGATAGATTTTTTTTACGGCTTCGAAGTTCTCAGCGTCAGGATAGCCTTCGAAAATGCCGATGATGCAGAAGTCAAGGCCTGAACCCGCCGCGATGTTTTGATAAAGCCGCACCTTTGTATCAGCTTCTGAGACCCCCATGAAGCGATAATCCAAACCGACGGCGTTTATTGATATGTTGCTCGCGATTTTGTCGTCCCAGGTAGACTCAATAGACTGGCAATTCTCAGAAGCCGAATACTGCCACAGCGGATACGGCCTGTGAATCTCGGTGTTTGACTCCCTTCTCATTATGTCCACGCAGTAATCCGTATAGTTTGATATGGCGATTTCCCTTCCCTTGCCATCCACAAGCCTGCGGATATTCTCAAGCGTCTTTCGCACCACGGCGGACTTAAACTCCTGATATTTCTCATGCGCCGGATCAGATGGATCCTCTTCTTGAGGGAGTTCCATATCGAACATATCCTTAAAAGCCACCTTGCAGCTTTCGCATTGGCAGATGCCAATGTACCTGTTGGAATAGTCCTTCGTCACAAATCCGAACATATTGAAGAAAATGCCGTCTACGGGATACCTGTCCAATACTTCTTCAATAATCTTAAGAGAATGGCTTTGCTGGTATTCTCCGCATATGCAGGTGTGAACCATGCCGTTGTAATTGCAGGTTTCGCCTGCGGGAGAAACATAGAACCACTCGGGCTTTTCAGGGTAAATGCTCTCATGGACTTTGCTAAAGTCAAAGCGGGCGAAGAATTTTACGCCTTTTTCATGGCACTTCTTAACAGCCTCTCCAATCAAGTCTCCCGTCAGATAAGGACTCTTGTAATGATGCTCAAGCTCTGTCGGATAAAAGGCCGCGACCCCTCCAGTATTAAGCATCAGTGCGTTCGCTCCAAAATCTACTATGCGCTGGACCAGCAAATCTATGTCGCAAGACGCATCCGTCTCCCTCAAGTTGTTCTGTATCAATCTTAGGTTGTTCCTCATCCACCATTTCATGCTTAAGCTCCCTTTCATTTTTAAGTTTCCCGCTAAATATGCCCTCGCGCAGTCTAATGCAGGCGCTTTGCAGCTCATTGCACTGATTTGCGCATGAAACCGCCTAGGCGCATCCGGCTGTAAATCGGCGCATTCGCTATCAAGGCGCGAAATGCCGATATCAATCGCGCGCGCTGGACTGCGAATCGGTATATCCTCAGCCTTTGATAGCGCCCACCATGACCCCCTTCACGAAATATTTTTGGAGAAAAGGATAAACGCACAAGATAGGCGCAGTAGCTACGACAATTGTAGCGTAACGTATGGTCTCTCCTATATTAGCTTTGGCATCGCCGCCAGTTACGTTTGTAGTCATATCTGACGTGCTGATCAGGAGAATCTCGCGGAGCACCAGCTGCAGCGGGTACAATTCGCGCTTCCTGATGTAGAGGAGCGCGGAGAACCAAGAATTCCAATGCCCCACCCCATAGAACAATATCATGACAGCCATGACGGGAAGGCAAAGCGGCACGTAGATCTTGAACAGGATTATAAAGTCGTTGGCTCCGTCAAGCTTTGCGGATTCCTCCATGCTGGCGGGGACAGCTTCGAATGAAGTGCGCATGATTATTAGATTCCAGGCGCTTATGGCGTTTGGAATGATAAGGGCCAAACGGCTGTTTACCATATGCAGATCACGAACCAGAAGATATGACGGAATCATGCCTCCGCTGAAAAGCATTGTAAAGGCTATGGCAAACATGAAATACTTTCCCAGAAGAAGTCCCTTGCGCGACAAGGCGTAGGCTCCCAGCGTCGTCAAAAGCACATTCACCGCAGTCCCCGCAACCAGATAGAATAGTGTGTTTGAATATCCAACCGGTATCATGGGATTGTTGAAAACAGCCTTAAACGCTGACAGGTCAAATCCCAGAGGGTGAAGTATAAGCCCCCTGTGCTGCTGCACAAGAGTCGGATTGCTAATGGACGCAAAGAGCACATGCACCATCGGATAGAGGGCGGCAGCCATAAGAAGAAGCATTGCCGCCGTATTGGCGGCGCTGAAAGCCGCAGCGCCCGCTGATTTTTTTATTTTCATTATTCTCCGCCTTTCGCCAAAGATTCACCACAGGCTGGACTGCGTCAATTTGTTGCAGAGCTTATTCACTGAGGCTACCATGGCAAAGCTGATTATCGAGTTGAATAGCCCGACGGCCGCTGTAAAGCTGAAACTCGCCTCCAGAACGCCTTTTCTGTAGACGAAGGACGAAATGACATCCGCAGTCTCATATATCGAAGGATTGTAAAGGAGTATGATCTTCTCAGCCCCGACAGTCATAATCTTCCCTACGCGCATAATGAGCATTATCACGATAGTGGGGATGAGGCAGGGAATCGTGATGCTCCATATCTCACGCATTTTTCCCGCTCCGTCTATGCGAGCCGCCTCATACAGCTCAGACGGTATGCTGACAAGCGCCGCCAAGTATACAATCGAATTCCAGCCCATTGACTGCCAAATCTCGGATCCAACGTAAATTGTCCTGAAAGCTTCTGGATTCATTAGAAAGGAAGTCGGCTTTCCCCCAAAAAACTCAATGGCGTTATTTATGACTCCGTCGCTTGCAAGAAAATCAGTCAGCAGGCCGCACACAACAACAAGTGAAATAAAGTGAGGGAGATAGGTAATGGTCTGGACTGTCCTCTTAAACAGCGGATGCCCAATCTCATTTATGAGAATTGCCATGATAATGGGCGCTGGAAATCCAAAGATGATGTCGTAGAGGTTTATAAGAACAGTATTGCGCAACAGGCGATAAAAATAATAGCTGGAAAAGAAATCTGAAAAGTGCTTGAAACCCACCCACGCGCTCCCCCATATCCCTTTAAGCGGAGAAAAATCCCTGAAGGCAATCTGAGCTCCGTACATTGGGTAGTAGTGAAAAACCAAATAATAAAGAGCAATCGGAATCAGCATCATGTAGATGAATTTATTCTTTCTAAGATCCCGAAGAAGCCTGCCGCCCCCTCGTCCGCCCGCATGCTTGGAAACCGATGGGACAACTGAATCAGACATGTTTCTCCCCTCCTTTGCAACCTATGCCGAATCATGCCCACTGGCATGGATGAGCGCTCAACTGCTGATGCGCATATAGCCGCCTTGTCGCAAATAAGCGCGAATCGGCATAGCGCAACGTTTAGAGTTTATCCGCAACTAATCGGAAAGGTATTCCCAGCCATTTTAAGCGCTAAAAATCCCTAAATTTACGCTTTTCGCTTTACTGAGGACAAGCTCTTCTAAATAGAATGATATCTTTGTCTATTTATTACAATATCAATTCAGATTTCAGTTGTTTGTAAGACCAATTTACCAGAGAAGTATATGTGAGTCAACAGACAATTTTTAATATTGTTGGTTAATTGCATGTCAGGCTTGCAATCGCTTGCCTTTTTCGCAAGAAAACTTTCAATTTGTTTCAGCCAAGTTAAAAAATGTCTGATTGAATCAGATGCCAGAGGCAAGCAAAAAGGCCTTCTCATTTAGAAAGGCCTCTTGCTTGCCAGTAAACATCATTCATGCAAGCCTAAAAAGCGATGGAGCTCCAGCATGCAGATTTACAGCCAATGTACAGTTTTTAGCTTGATTATACGTCGCCTCAATGCAATCAAGCTCCAAAAGACTTACTGCCAGAGGCTGGCAGCATTAAAGGGAAAGCCAAAGTTCTTGCGGCCTAAAGCAAGAAATATTTATTTCTAAAAAAATATTGAGGATATACCAATTTTGGAGCTTTTGCTCTGCAGCGAGTGCGAAACGCCGATATCAATCGAACCTTGCAAATGGGCAGTCAAGCTCCAAAATTGGTACATTTGACTACAAATCAGTATATCATCTATGACAAAACCAATGAAATAAAATGGTTTATAGTATATTATAAATATCTATTTACAAAATTACGTTATAGAAGTACAATAATTATATATTTAATCGCTTATTGCAAAAAATGTGTTTGCCCTTAAAGGAGAACTGCTAAATCTCCTCTCTTTCATAGCGTTTCATTCATATTGCAATTCATTGCCGCACTTATAATTAAGGAGGGAGATCCATGATAGAGCTCAGGCCATATCAGGAAGAGCTGATTGCGGATGCGCGCAACGCTCTTGCGCGTGGATATAAACGCATCTGCATCGTGCTTGCATGCGGCGGAGGAAAGTCTGTAGTTGCAGCCCATATAGCAATGCTTGCAAACGCCAAAGGCAATCGGCTCCTGTTTATGGTTCACAGAAAGGAGCTTTGCGAGCAGATAAGAGAAACTTTCATCAACTGCGGGGTAGATATGCAACTGACGGAAGTCGGCATGCAGCAAACGCTTGCTCTTCACCTGGATCGCATTAGTCCGCCTAAAATCATAATCTGCGATGAATTTCATCATGCGCTGGCAAAGAGCTACCGCAAGATTTTCGATCACTTTGGAAACGCCGCCCTTGTCGGATTCACCGCTACTCCCGTAAGGCTGAACGAGGGGGGATTGAAGGCCGTCTGCGACAAGCTTATCACCAGCGTATCGACGAAGTGGCTCATTGAAAACCGCTATCTCTCTCCAGCCAGGTTCTACTCGGTTCCTCTAGCCGACATGAGCAGCGTAAAGATTAAGCGCGGCGAGTACGACGCCGCGCAAATGTCAAAGCTTTTAGATCAAAGAATTGTCTACGAGAATGTGTTGAAAAGCTACAAGCGCATTGCAAACGGGAAAAAAACCATCGTATACTGCATTTCTGTAGCGGGAGCAAGGGAGACGGCCGAAATGTTTCTGAACTCGGGCTACAGCGCTGTCGCACTGGACGGCGAAACTCCGAAAATCGAAAGGTCTGAAATGCTTGCAAAATTTAGATCCGGCGCCATCACGGTGCTTTGCAACTGCGAACTTTTTGGAGAAGGGCTTGATGTGCCTGATGTCGAATGCATAATCCTGCTTAGGAAAACAAAGTCCCTGACTCTTTATATACAGCAATCCATGAGATGCATGCGATATGTTGAAGGCAAGACAGCCGTCGTAATAGATCATGTAGGCAATATTTACGAACACGGCTTTCCTCAGGATGACCGCATATGGTCGCTCGACGAGAAGGAAAAAGTTGTCAATAAAGATCCTCCAACTAAAGTGTGCCCCCAATGCAGCGAATGCCTTCCGCTTGCCGCCAAGAAATGCCCTTGCGGCTTTAAGTTTGAAAAAAAATCTCCTCTTGAAGCAGATAAACCTGAAGAATCCGAAGAGCGTGAGCTTATGGAGATAACTGAAGAATATATGGATTACTTGAGGCTGCAGCGCTACGATTTCTATAAAACCCTGCGCTCTTACGAAGAGCTGGAGGCTTTCAGAAAAGCCAGGGGCTACAAGCCCGGATGGACTTACTATATCGCCAAGGAGCTCGGAATAGAAAAGCCCCTGAGAAAAGCCTAGCTTAAGCGGCGCGCCTTTTCTAGCTTCGGGATAGCTTTGAAATGTTAGCTGACGCAGATGAAAGTGCTGAGAGGATGAAATCAAGTGGCTGATAGCAAATTTTTAAGCAAGGCCGCAGACGAAAGGGAAGGCGGCCTTGCGCACGCTAATAAAAAGGCTCTGCTGGCAATAAGTTATGGTTCTGGATGCGGCGTATCTGAGGCGGTAGTGGCCATTGAGAAATCTCTTTCTCGCGCTTGCCCGGATTGCGCGCTCCGGAGGGCGTTCATCAGCCAAAGGACTGCAGACATGTACACAATGAAAAGCGGCCTTTCTATAGACACAGTCGCCCAGGCCATGGATCGCTTGGAAAAAGAGGGATTTTGCGAAGTGACAATTCAACCTTTGCTTATTATGGGGGGAAGGACGCTTGACTCCGCAACAGATGCGATAATGAAATATGAGAGCAGATTCTCCGCAGTAAACCTCGGCCTTCCACTTCTTTCATCTGATGAAGACTATGAAAAGGCAGCTTCAACGCTTTCGGAGTCAGTCCGGCCTTATGCGGAAGCAGGGACTGCAATTGTATTCATAGGACATGGTACGGAACACGAGGCCAATTCCGGATATAATAGGATGGCTGAAGCCTTGGCAAAAAGAAGCGCTTGCATCTTCGTCGGAACCATTGCCGCAGAACCGTCGATGAAAGATGTATTAAGGCAGGTTTCCCAGTCAAAGGCCTCCAAAGCCGCTCTTCTGCCGATGATGATTTCCGCCGGAAATCATGCCTCAAGGGAGATAGCTGGAGATAGGCGCGATTCCTGGAAAACGTCCTTTGAATCCATTGGGTATAAAGTTTTATGCATAATGAAAGGACTTGGCGAATATCAAGGCATTCAGGAGCTTTTCGCTTCACATGCCCTGAAAGCCGAGAAATTAGGCTCTGGAAGCTATAAAGATTAATCTATAAAGCCCCGTAGATGCTTGCGCGCATCTATGCTGATTCGCAGTCAAATGTTCCGATTTTGAGCCGTGCAATGTGAAAGTGGATCATCAGGCCTTAAAATCGGTACATTCGGTTTCAAATCAGCATAGATATTTACGGGGGCCTAGGCAGGCTGGACTGGAAAGAAGGAAATGGGTGCCATTTGGCGTTCGCCGGAACGCCATTTTAGGCCCAAAAAGGCACTTGCATTTTTTGATGCGATCTGAAAAATATCGATGCTTCTTTTGTAAAATAGCTATTGCATGAGGCGTACAGATTTGCAGTCGCATTCGGCTGCTAGGACAATGACTGCTCATCTCTAGCGCTTAAATTCAAGCTTCCTTGAAATGTCGTCTAAGCGCGTCTATTCTCCTATCAATGCTTTTTGCGACAATTCCGCTTTTCGCCGCCATCTCATACCCATGGATAGTTCCCAAAGATTCATAAAGCTCAACCTGCGCCCCTCCTCCTTTGATGCACTCCGCAAGGGCCGCCCCTTCATCGCGCAGGCAGTCAAACTCCGCAACCTCAACGTAGGCCGGAGGCAAACCTTCGAAAGATCTGGCTAGCACAGGCGAAGCATATTCAGGATGCTCCCCTGCCCCATTCTTAAGGTAGCGTTTCCACATCCTTCTGTTAAGATCTGAATTCCACACGGGCGCATCTTCATACCTCTTGATTGAATCCGTATTCTGCCGCGCGTCCGCAGCCGGATAGATAAGCATTTGAAAGCAAATCCCCGCTGGATTCTTTCTGTCCCGCGACATCAAGCATACAGCGGCGGCAAGCGTACCTCCCGCGCTGTCCCCCGCAACCGCGATCCTTTCTTTATCTATGCCGAGGCGCTGCGCATTTTCACATGCCCATTCATATGTAGAATAGCAATCTTCAGCCCCTACAGGGAAAGGATATTTCGGCAGCAGCCTGTAGTCCGCGTAAATCACCTTGCATGGCGTACGCAAAGCGTATTGGTATACCAAACGCTTAAGATAAGGCGCCGCCTTCAATGTAAACCCTCCTCCATGAAAGTAAATTAGGCAGGGAGCCTTATCCTTTATATTTTCAGGTTCATAAATTTTAACCCGAAGCTTGCCGTTTTTATAACCTTGAATTATCTCCTTGGATTCCCTTATGCCTGCTATAGGCTTTATAATCTCAAATGCCACTCCAAAGAAGAAGCTAAGCGCTCTAAGAAGAGGTGGTTGAGTGGGCAATTTGATTTTTTGAAGCTTTTTGAAGTCGCTGTGGATATTGTATGCTGTTCGTGACATTTCATCGTTCCTCCCTGTATTTCTGCTAATAATAGCATATCATAATTACTGAGTCAAATAAAGAGATATTTTGCCAAGCAGCCACTTTATTCAACGAAAAAGTTGGAACTGCTCCGACAACTCTATTTGCATTATTCACCAGTCAAAAGAGCAGAAAATTCTTGCAGAAAAGTTCAAAATCGAAGAGAATATATGTTTAGACTTGCAAAACTTATCAATTCATTTATATAATTCTTAAATTGTGTATATGTTTAATAAATTATATTGATAAATATTACAGAACTAAAGACAAAATTATTCAAAATGACAGTCTCTTTGCAAACCGTCGTAACAGCTATAAAAAGTTTGGTATAGCTATCATAGAATCAGAATAATAATACCTGATTTTTCAAGCTATTTGGATATTATATGGATAGTGCAAGCGTTTCGAGATATTTCTCCTTCCCTTTCTTTTATTCGGCTGAAAAATCCAAGCCGCTAGCATTCTTAGGACACATAGTAAAGCTTTCAAAACTTGGCATAGGAATGCCAAACACCCATTCCAATCACGGGGATGGACGGATGGAAACCATTGCCGCTTTAACTCTTGAAGCTGGAGCTTCCATTGAATCGCTAATATCAAAGAAGTATGAACAAACATGAAGTAATAATACTTATTGGATAGTACAACAATACCACTACCTTAAAAAACACCGAAAGAAAGTTGCACCGGTCATGCCTTTTCAATGTTGACTCTATGCGGAAAGAAAACTTTTCCATCGCTTGAGGGAGAAGATTCGCGGCTTCGTGCTCTTTTAGCGCAGCGTCAGTTGTCGATGAGGCCATGAAAAGTCGAAAACATTAATATAATTACTAAAAAAACATAAACTGCATTTTTGTAAGATAATATTATAAAACATTGCTCATCACTGTCATAAAGACAAAATCAAAGCTTTCAATGATGAACCACCTGTAGAAGACGTCGAATTGTTGTCGACTGTCGAGTCTTGAGGAGGATGTTCGGAAAGGCGAATTCAACGGAATGTTGCGCAGAACCGTGATCCGGGCGGAAATATTCACGGCCGTCTGATTCCTCCCAGAAGACGTACCTGGAGTAGACTGCAGTCTCTACTATGTTGAAATATTCGTCGATCCAGGGCATATCTTCAAATAGGCCGCAGGTATGTACTCTGGGCTTTGTTTAATAGTAGTGCGAGGATGACGGCGCATATACTGGAAAGTGAAGGGATTTCACCGCAATTTCAGCCAAAGAAAGCCTGGTTGCAGCTTCGTCTCTTGGAATGGCGGACAAGTCGTCCAGAAGCTCCGGGATAAAGGAACCTGGCCAGTTCCCTGACACCGGTGAGATACCGAAATGCGGGGGAGGAGATCAGCTTTTCATCTATCGAAAACCCCTGTTGTCCCGTACAGCTTTAATTGAGGCATATCCGGGCCTTTCGCCAATGGAGATAAGATTTCCTCCGGAATTCATGGCGCCTCGCTGCGATACATACACATCAATGTTTTCTGCGTTCTCCAGCACTTTCTCCACTTCAAAGGAAGCGATGCTGTTCCCTTGCGTCATAGGCTCAGCCTCCTGGGCGAGATTGAGTCCTCCAGCAGTTTCTATCGCACGCGCAGGCATCGTTCCTGCGGAGACAGTCCGGATCTCCGCCTCAGTCGATTCAAAGAATATGGTTTGCTTGTCTGTTGCATTTTTGGTCACACAAAATTTCCTTCAGCCCTCGTGGAACTTCTCAAATGGGATATCAGCTTGACCTTCGGTTCCAGTCAATTTCGCAAGCTTTCTTATTTACTCATCAAAGCCTTCAAATTGTTCGGGATATAAAGAAACGACTGCGAGTCCGGCATTTTCAAGCTCTTTAACATAGTTGGAGCTATGGCGCCTTATGAATGGCCGTATCAGCATTAGTCGCAATAGCCGGCAAGGCGCCCGCACCTCAAGCTGGACGGTGCCTTCGCTGCACTCCCCGGCAAGGCTCGCCGTAGCGCTCGCCGACGGTGCTCTAACAAGAGATAAACTCGCCCGATCCGCCTTTATTATGGGAGAGTTTGAAAATCAAGAAGAGAATGAGGAAATTTTGAGTCTCAACCTTTGCTCCAACTCCCAGATCGTTCAGATAATATGCGACAACAACGCCTTTACTGCCAAAGAAGGAATCTTCAACCCTGAAGAGACGGTTACGAACGCAGAGATTTTCTTTGTCATGAAAAAGTGAATAGAAGCAGGGCATAAGGCAAAGCCAAGAGGAAAGGGCGCATCGCAGGCGCGCTCTTCCTTCTTGGCTTCTTATTGCATTGAATGGAATTTATCTTTAGTATATAATGATTGAGGCAAATGCGCATTTTGGGGTAAACGAGCTTTTGGGATGGCTTGCTTAGGGGATTTGCACTCGCGCGAAACCCTTATGCTGATGCTCAGTCAAACACTCCTATTTTTGAGCTTTACTGTCCGCTGGCGCTGACAATCTTAAATGCAAAAAAATCAGCGCTTTCAAGGTGCGATTGATATCGCCATATCGCGCTCGCTGCGTAGTCAAGCTCCACGATAGGAACTTTCATATGAAAATGAGCATGGTGCTGGCATTTGTCAAATGGAGGCTGTTCATGAAGATAACCTGTTTAAAGCTCTATCAGATTCCGCCGCGCTGGCTGTTTTTGAAAATCGAAACTGACGACGGAATATCAGGATGGGGGGAGCCGCTTCTTGAAGGCAAGGCGGCGACAGTTGCGGCGCTTATAAAGGAAGAGTACGCTCATCTTCTCGTCGGGCGAAATCCGTTTGCCATTGAGGATATCTGGCAGACACTGTATCGAGGCTTTTTCTACCGCGGCGGAGGCGAAGCGATGAGCGCTCTTTCAGGAGTGGATCAAGCGCTTTGGGATATTAAGGGCAAAGCGCTCGGAGTTCCTGCGTACGAACTGCTCGGGGGCTTGTGCAGGGATAAACTGAAGATATACAGCTGGATAGGCGGTGATCGCCCATCCGATGCGGTCGAGATGGCAGAGCAGTGCTATGAGACGGGATGCCGGGCAGTCAAGATGAATGCCACAGAGGAGCTTCATTATATTGATTCTTATGAAAAGATCGACGCTGTAGTAAAACGCGTTGCCGCCATCCGAGACGCCCTTGGATATAAAATGGACATCGCAGTCGACTTTCACGGGCGCGTGCACAAGCCGATGTCTAAGGTTCTGGCAGACGCTCTGACGCCATTTAGGCTGATGTTCATCGAAGAGCCTGTACTATGCGAAAATATGGAAGCCTTTTCAGAAATAGCCAGATACACGCCTACTCCTATAGCAACAGGAGAACGCTTGTTTACCAGGTGGCAATTTAAAAATCTGCTTAATCTGGGAGCTGTAGATATAGTGCAGCCTGATCTCTCCCACGCCGGAGGGCTGTCCGAATGCAAGAAAATAGCTGCGATGGCTGAGGCGTATGATGTCGCAGTGGCGCCTCACTGCCCGATGGGGCCGATAGCATTAGCAGCCTGCGTGCAGTTGGACGCTTGTACGCCTAATGCAGTCATCCAGGAGCAAAGCCTTGGAATACATTACAATAAGGAGGCTGATTTGCTGGACTATATCAAGAACCGAGAAGTTTTTTCATATGCTCAAGGCTTTATCGATATCCCGAAAGGCCCGGGGCTTGGAGTTGAAGTCGACGAGGAGCGCGTCAAGGATGCGGCTGAAATTGCTCATGACTGGAAGAATCCCATATGGAGAAACTATGACGGGACTATAGCGGAATGGTGACAGAAATCACATTCATCAACGCTTATATTATAGGACTGCTCCATTTCCCTTTCGCATCGCTCTATATAGCGTTTAAAGCCGTCTTTTTCTAGGGTGCAACCTTCATCTTCGCCATATTCGAAATCTTTCTTCTGAAGTTCCAGGCGGGTGATTGTTTTAAGCGCAAACCGATCCCGCATGCCTCTGAACATTGGTGCTTGTGGACGAAAACAGTGTCATAAGACAGTTCTAAATTAACTATACTGCTTTCCATATAAAATTACTTTTTTGGGAGCTTGATTATACAGCGAGCGCAAAATGCCGATATCGGCATTTCGCACCACTCAATGGACAGTCAAGCTCCCAAAAAGGAACATTTGATGAAAAGCGGTATAGAATATGAGTGGAGATTCCGAGACGCCGCTCGCGCTTATTTAGTTCTGAGTTTGCTCCAAGATTTGCAAAAGACGAGAAGGCGGGCGGTCATTATTTGACCGTCCGCCTTCTCGTCTTTTTTAGCTTCATTTTCAACAATTATAAATTTGGTACTTGTTAGGCCTTACCTGATAACGGCGGATTGCGATGTCAAAGCGCATAAAACGGCTTGCATCGACCTTTTCGCCAAAGCAAACTCAGCGCGGGCCATCCCCGTAGATAGGTTGGCAATTGGCTATGAAAAAAACCAAATTTCATTTTGGCAAGCTAAGCCCCTGCATTACCAGAATTCTGTTTCCAGGCCTGTACATGCAATTACTGACGCGCAGTCAAAATTACCAATTTTGGTACTGGATTATCCACTTTCGCGTTGTAAAATCCAGCGCTAAAATCAGTACTTTAGAAAGCGCATCAGTACAGCAATGCTCAAAGCGGATATGCTGGACTGATCATAGGCAAATATGAATTCATATGGCCGATTTCTATGAGGCCCTACCGCATCATGCGGGAAGATCAGTTCCGCAACTGTTAGCGCATTTCTTTCCCCCTGCCATAGGCTATGTCGATTTGCAGCCAAATATACATATTTAAATCAGTGAAATAGCCTCACTGGCTTTGCAGACGACGTCTGGGCAAGGATTTTCTGGTTGCAATCATCGGCTTCAGCCGCTTCCTGCTGGCGGTAGAAGTCTCTGCTTCCAAGTAACCATTAAATAACGAGCGTAGACAGGTTTTTGAGGGGGCTTGCAATGCAGATTATTTGACGCAGCCTGCTCATTTATACTGCTTTGGCGTATGGTTTCTATTTTGAAGCTTGATTATACAGTGAGTGCGATTGATATCGGCATTTCGCACATCTCTATGGATAATTAAACTCCAGAATAGGCATTTTTGACTGCAAATCGGTATTTCTTTGAATGCGTCCAAATGCGTCGGCGTTTCTGGGGGCAGCTTGCCCTATGCCGGACAAATGCCGCCAGCGCTTAAAAATCAGGAACCTTAAACTCTAGCGGGGACTGCACTGCGTCCATTGACGCAAGCGCTGATTTTACAAGGTTCTTACATGAGCTTCTTGCTTTTTGCCCAGCTAAGTTTAAAGACCCAAAAATCAGTCTTCAAGAAGCGCCCAAGCCCGGTTGAGAACCCTTTTAGCATTTGCTACGACCGCATCCGGATCCTCATCCTTCCAAGGCTTTACTTCGAATGAGAGCGTCATAGGCTTTTCAGGATTCATGAACCCTTCAGCCTTAAGCGTACGCAGGAATTCGAGAAGCTCTGGCGTATCGTTGGAGCTTCCAGGAAATCCGAACCTCTGATGCTGATCCCCATAGCCTTCCGCCGAAGCGTCTTTGCATACAGTGTTGCCCATGTGCAAATGGGTGATGTACGGCCGCAGAGTGCGTACAACAAACTCCGGCGTTTCATAAGTCATAGGAATGTGGGACAAATCAATCAAAAGTCCGAAATTATTTGTGTAGGAACGCATGTCCGCAGCAAATTTCGCAGCATACGGAGCAGGCCCTATCAAGGATTTCTTTTCGATGTCGAAGTCAAAGACTTCAAGTTCAACGGACATGCCTTTAGCCTTTGCGCAATCGCAAAGCCTTTTTGTCGTTTTCATTAGCTGGGAGTAAGATTTTTCCTTTGAATCATCTTCATACTTTCCGGCTAAAAATGCTATGCCTCCGGCACCAAGCTCCTCAGCTTCATTAATTGCCTCAATCAAAGACTCTTCAGCCTTGATCCTTTCCGCTTCTTCCAGGTGATTCGGATTAAGGCCTGTGGTAAGAAGCCTCGGCTGGGCGCCGTAGCATACGTCGATATGAGAGATTTCAAGAAGCTTTGCGGCATTTTTTCTCATTGCCTCGTCTTTTATCCATGTCACTTCCACTGCGTCAAAGTAATCATCGCAGGCTATTTTTTTAAGATGCTCGAGAGTATTAGGATCTTCACCCTTCATCATGGATGGATATGCCATGAAGGCTATCAGTCCAAGCCTGTAATATTTGTGGATTGATTCTTTCAACTGTTTTCCTCCTCGAACTTAAATCCTTCAGGATGCGGGATTGACGATGTTTTTCGGCTGTCCGCCAAGAAAGGAGCGAAGGTTTTCCGCGGCGATGTCCATGAGCCTTGACCGGCTTTCCCTAGGAGCCCAGGAAATGTGGGGGGTGATGATGCAATTCTTGGCCGAAAGCAGAGGGTTGTCCGGCTTTATAGGCTCCAAGGACACTACATCCAAACCAGCCGCATATACCTTGCCCGCATTTAGCGCATCAGCCAGGTCCTTATCGGCTACCAGCCCTCCCCTGGAGTTGTTTATCAAAATGACCCCATCCTTCATCTTCTCAATGTTAGATGCATTGATCAATTCCTTGTTGTCCGGAGTTAGAGGGCAGTGAAGGGAAATGACATCTGATTTTCTGAAAAGATCATCCAAGCCTGTGTATTCCGCTATTTCAGCGCCGGAAGGCGTCTCATTGGAATCATATGCAAGAACCTTCATGCCCAAAGCTCTGGCGATGCGTCCCGTCACTTGTCCGATTCGACCGAATCCAATGATTCCGATGGTTTTTCCGGCAAGTTCTATAAGAGGGTAATCCCAGAAGCAGAAATCTGGGCATTCGCTCCATCTGCCCTTTGCCACTTCGCTGCTGTGGTGTCCGATGCGGTGGCAAATTTCCAAAAGCAAGGCGATTGCGAACTGTCCGACAGCGTCTGTGCCGTAGGAAGGGATGTTCGAAACGGCGACTCCATGCTCTCTTGCGGCATCCACATCCACAATATTGTACCCTGTAGCCAGTACGCCGACATATTTAAGATTTCCCGCTCGAAAGAAAACCTCTTTGGGCAGAGGCGTCTTATTAGTCAGTACCGCTTGCGCGTCTCCAATGCGTGAGATTATTTCCTCAACATCGTCAATCGGCGTCCTGTCGTATACCGTCAGCTCTCCCGCAGCTTCAAACGCGGACCAGCTGAGATCACCCGGATTTTCAGCATAGCCGTCCAATATGACAATCTTCATGAATCAATCCTCCATTCGGGGCGCATTTAAAAAAGCATGTGATTAATGCAAGAATTGCCAAGCAACTTTTCCCTAATTTTTCAAGTTTGATACACCCCAATATATTTTATAACTATTCTTGTGTTCTTTCAACTAATTCACTGATTATTTTCAAATATGAACTGTCAATCCCAACTTCCCAAAATGCGCCTTGCGCCTCTCCAGTGCGGCGATCTGCCTCAGCTGGCGCTTCCAGCCTCTAAAAGAGCTTATGCCTGAGCGAATCAGAACCTTTGGATTCGTCGCGTCATTAAATGTCGGCTCTTCCTTATTAAAGAGCCGTTACTCTTGGGATGAACGCAGGCGTTTTGGGCGCGGAAAGCCGGATGCGGCTCTTATATGCGCATTTGCAGGTGCCGTGATGAATGAGGAGCAGCCAGGGAAAAATCAAGGCCTCAAAACTATGCTGCTTGAGTCGCAGAATGCCTAAGGCCTCGATACGATATGTCACCGGATGCATTGAGAAAGGATGTTTCGAAGCTGGATGCTTAATGTTGTGGCGCTACATCTTTGCTATACTGATTAGCATATGAAATGCCCAGTGCGCCCATAAGCAGACAGGCGCAATGAATATCTGCGTGGTTGCGCAAGGATACCGCCTTTAGCAAGCGGCAGGTAAAAACATCAAGCGGTAAAAGCCGCAGCCTATCATTCCGCGGCTTATCCGAAAGGGAAGCTGGACGGGGAGTGCAGCGTGCCGCTGCTCTTGTTGGACGGGGATTGCCGAGGCCGCAATCCTTAACGGCCGCGCTGTTCAGGAATGAAAATTCGCGCGCGAGGATGAAAGCTGAACTTGCCTGGCGCGATAGCCGAAGCGGGGCGGCTTCAGCTCACGCGCTAAAAGGAAAAGCGGCGTGCGCGGGACTTTCGATGGTTGCGCCTATTGGCAGTGCAGCTATGCGATGCTCGAAAGCCAGCGGCCGCAAGACGGCTGCAAATGGCGAAAGCCGCATCCGACAACGCGAAAAGCTAATCTTTGCGCGGCTGAATGGGGATTGCCCAAACCCAGATGAAAATATTCGGGCAAGGCGGCGCAGCTCCCGCAGCAGTCAATGGAGAACCCTGAATTGACAGGGATAGCCGTAAAAACGGAAGCGGCGGCGCCGCCCGCACTTGGCGGAGCCTGGCAAACAGGCCGCCGCCGAGGCGGGCTGGCTGAAAGGAGGGCGGATGATCAGCTTGCGGCGAAGGGGAGCGGCTCATCTCTTAATGCCGAGAAAGGAAGGCGCGGACGCGCTATGGGAAATCCAAGCGGGGCATTAAAAGGCTTGACCGCAAAAGCTCAAGATAAAACGCGCAAATTCCAACGCCTTTATCGGAATCCGCACAACCCGCAGCCCTGCTGGATGGCTTGCGGCAGCATCCACGCGAATGAAGGCGGCATGGCCGCGGGAGCGGATGGAACTGCACTTGGCGGCATAGGCGAACGCCGCATGGAGAAGATTGCCGCGGCTCTAAAAGGCCGCGGCCATCAGCCGCACCCGGCGCGCATATATTCCCAAGAATAGCAGCCCGGCGAAAAAGCGTCCGTCAGGGATGCCGCCTGCCAACGGCAAGTTGGCGCGGGAAGCAGTGCGAATGATGCTTGAAAGCATTTACGGGCAAAGCTTTTCCGACAGCCCGCATGGGTTTCGGCCGAATAAAAGCCGCCAAACGGCGCCTCTACAGGCGTCCACTGGCTTGTTGAGGGCGGCATTGAGGCGCGCTCCGGCAGTTTCGGCCGCCATGCATCAATCGGCCCGCTCAGGCGGCGCATTGGCGGCGAACCATTCATCCCGCTGATGCGGAAGCTTCTCAAAGCCGGATGCATGGAGCAATGGGAGTACGGCGAGACGCATGGCGGCGCGCCCCAAGGAAGCGGCATCAGCCCAATCCTTTCCAATATATATCCTGGCAGGCTGGACAGGTTCATGGAAGATTGCAAGGGAGGCTTTGGCTGCGGGAGATGCAGGAAGGCCGGCCCCGGATGCCATCGGCTTGCAAGCAAGGCGGGCGCGCGGCGCATTCAGCTCGAAAAGGGAAAAGATGCATCAAGCAAAACAGAGCAAGCCGCCATTCTCCCTGAAATCAAAGCCATGCAAGCCGAAGCGGGGAAACCGCCTTCAAAAACGCCATTTGACGAAAACTGCAAAAGGGTTCAATGCGTGCGCTGCGCCGATGATTTTCCAAGAGGCGCTGCAGGAAGCAAAAAAGACGCTGAACTGGTCGAGGCCGGCGCGCGTGATTTTCTCGCGGAAAAGTTAAAGCTCAAGCTATCGGGCTGCGGCGCAGCGGTTTCCCGCAGCCAAAGCCTTAAAAAACGGAAGGGCGGCGCTGTACAGCGTACGCGGGAATATACCGCGGGCCTTCTCGCTCCACGCGAAAAGCGGGCGTCGAAACAATAGGGCGCAAGGCTTTCAAAATTCGCCGCGCTCCCGATGGCGGGGAAAGGCTCCGCGCATTGCGCGCGGCAATTTAATCAATAAGCCCGGCATAGCGGCTCCATCAGCATACAGCGCCGAAATGCGCGTACTGTTCAGCTTCTGCCGCATAGCCGACAGCGCTAATGCCACAGGACGTTTTGCAAGCGCAATGAAGCGTGGCATGCTTAGGACGCTCGCGTGTAAATATAGGCCTGCAGTTTCCAAGATGAAAGCCCAATATGTTAGAAACGGGCTGTTTGCGGCGGAATGCTCCGCTGAGGCGGAGGCCAAAAGCTCAACATTCCGCAGCGGCGGCTTCAAGCGGCTCGAAGTGCCTATCCGCGGCGCCAACGCCTCAACTCCGCCGGCGCATAAGAAATATGACAAGGCCGGCAGTTTCATGAACCGCCTGCGAGCGGGAATCTGCGAACTATGCGGCAAGCATGCTGAAGGTCTTGCGCTTCACCAAGTCTAGAATCTAGAAGCTGAAAGGCCTAAAGGGCGAACTGGAGCGGGAGCGCGCAGTGAAAGAGAAACGGCGCAAAACACTTGTCGTGTGTACGGAATGCCACGACGCAGCCCACAATTGATTATTTTGGCAAATGTTAGATAAACAGCGGGCCGCATACGCCGAGAGGTGTACGTACGATTCTGGAGGGAGGGCGGCGCTACTTCACTGCAGCGCTCAACTTACCTCACCTTTGAATCTAGATTATGCAATAAGCGCGAAATGCAGACATCGTCATTTAGCACTTTGAAAGTGTACAGTCAAGCTCATAAGCAGAAATTTTCAAAATGCAGATCAGCATGCCTTAAAAATAAAAAGAGCAGAGTGAAGCTAGCCTGATATGCTGGCTTCACTCTGCTCGTTGCGTTATTTGAAGTTAAAATCTCCAGGGATAACAGGAATAAATATAAGATTCTTTTAAGAAGGCGGATGCTGATTACCCGCTTGCCTTAGAGAAGGCAGTAGATTTTCTGCTTGTATTTGAACTGATTGCTGATTACCTGCTTGCATTTGAGCAGGTGTTTAATTGAAAATTAAGTTCGCTGCTGGATAAATCAAGTTCACTGCAGGAGTCAAAAATAAGTTGACTACTGCAATTCCAAAGATCAATTGAAATGCCTCCACCAGGGTTGCTTGCGTCGAGCCAGCCTTTGACAAAACTAACGCGCCCGTCATGATTATGCTCAAGCCTCTCAAACGCTGGCCGAGCCGCCCCTCGGCGGGCTGTAGTCTTTGTACTTGTCCTTGAATTTGCCGTAGCCGTTGAAAATCTTCAGCTGGTGGTCGCTCAGTCGGGCCGGGATCTGCTCTTCGCTTAATAATTCCTTGAAATTTGCTACAATGATGTAGTCAGCGTACTCCAGAACCTCATTGATACCCTCGGCCCTTGCCTCTTCCCTGAAGTCTGTGTAAATGGTCATTATCCTGCTCTCCCTTCCAAAGAAAATGCCACTGCCGTAAACTGACTTTCTTTTTGGACGCACCTTACATACTGATTTTCATTGAAAATTACCTTGCCTTTTTGGAGCTAGACTATACAGCGAGTGCTAAATGCCGATATCGGCATTTAGCACCATCCAATGGATAATCAAGCTCCAAAAAAGTAATGTTTGATGAAAATCGGTACACTTGAAAAGAATGCCGGCAAATGAAAGCAAGCCTCCAGGATTCGCCTGGGGGCTTGCTCATGCCGACAATATTGGGAGGATGCCCCCCGCAGAGCTCGGCAGAGATTCAAGACTTGCGGAGGCGAGCCTCTCAAGCGCTGGCCGAGCCGCCCCTCAGCGGGCTGTAGTCTTTGTACTTGTCCTTGAATTTGTCGTAGTCGTTGAAAATCTTCAGCTGATGGTCGCTCAGTCGGGCCGGGATCTGCTCTTCGCTTAATAATTCCTTGAAATTTGTTACAATGATGTAGTCAGCGTACTCCAGAACTTCATTGATACCCTCTGCCTTTCCCTCTGCCCTTCCCTCTGCCCTTGCCTCTTCCCTGAAATCTGTGTAAATGGTCATTATCCTGCTCTCCCTTCCAAAAAAATCAGTCATTGCGTTCTTGTCGCCATTGAAGTATTTGATCCTTATCACAACATTCATCCAATTAAGCAAATGCACTTGCTCATCGGAATCAAGCTTGCCGTACTCTCCCAAGACATAATCGTACCTGTCTTTAAGCTCAGCCATGTCC
This sequence comes from Clostridiales bacterium, assembly GCA_031269465.1. Lineage (GTDB taxonomy): Bacteria > Bacillota > Clostridia > Lachnospirales > WQUN01 > JAISWZ01. Next base: position 80,461 of record JAISZB010000335.1, read on the forward strand.
CTTCCAATTTCCTGATCCAGAAGGAAAATCAGCCTCAGCAAGCCCTCCATGGCCATAAGATCTTCTTTCTTCAAATCATTGACATTGAAAACGCTGTAAACGAAATCCACCACATTCTCCCCATACTTGCAGAATTCGCTTGTGCTCGCCTTGAATATCACATTGGGCGTCCAGTTTTTTTGGCTATGGCTGAAAAGCACCATGGGAAAGACGAAAGGCAGTCGGTAATCCTTAAGATCCCTGATCTCTTTCTGAGATTTCAGGAAAACCCTCTTGCGTATCTCAAGCATGTATTCCTCCAGGCGAAAAGGCATGGTGAAATCAATGGAGGATTGGAACTCCAGGAGAAAAATGAAATAATCCGTGAAATCCGGGGGATTAATGCGCTCATTGCCGCCTTTGCCTTTTGCGCCGTAAACGATGCTTTCGTCTTTGAGGTAAACCTCGTAGATTATGTCAGCATAGATGCGGTTGACATCATGGATCTCAAATTCAGTATTCAACAAAAAGGTTTTGCGAATTGTTGCAGGATCAAGCCATGAAAGCCGGCAGTAAAGCTTGAGGAACTCAAGGAACACGGAAGCGCGCTTCATCAGCGCCTTATAGGAGACATCGTGGTAGGATCTGCCTTTGAGAGTGTTGTCTTCCTTCTTGGAACCATCTTCAACATTTACCTGCATCGCGACGCTTTCTTCATATTGGTTCTGGTTTACCATATCAGGCATAATTCGCTCCTTTATCTGTCTTTAAACGACGGTTGCGGGCAAGCCCTTCAACGCGGAGGCTTAGCGGCTTGAAACAAAAGCGCTAGGATTATGCTGGCGCATCCAGTCTGCGCTTGAGAAAGAAGGAGAACGGTTGAATGAAAGAAGCAAAAATGCGTTGTACTTACCTGGTGCATTATACTAAATTTAGACAAATAAAGCAAGCTATTTCCTTCAAATATTAAATTTATTTTTTCTCATAAGAGCATTTTGAGACAGCTAGAGAAGTAGAGATATTTAAAGCGTTGCAACCGGTGAACCAAAGTTGATGCGCTGTATTTGCTCATCATCAGCCTTATTTCATTATACCTCAAAACAGTGCGGAATCGCAATCCAAGCAAATCAGCTCTACTCTCGTGGCGAGTTTTTCCATGATAACCATGAATCCACATGCTGTTGCAATGTCAATCAATCAAGATATGCATGCATCGTGGCAGCTCAGCTACGTCAGGGCTGCTATTTGAGTTTTTCACTTCTAATCCGTTTCGCTCATTGCCCTCTAACTCTACCTTGCAAAGCTTATTTTGCATAAGAGGAGATTTTTCCCGCTTTAATAGGTGGAAGGCTCTCTGTTGCTCTTTGATTGAGAAACTCCAGCTTTATGGAGCTGTAAATAGAGTCTTAAATATATATGAAATTATGTTTTAATATTTTATGATTATACGTTTAAATATCTTGTCTTATGCTTGCATAAAACCAACATATTTTGAGCGTTACACTGGGATTATTTTTTTAAGGCATTTTTAAGATTGAGAAATTTTTAGTTCAGAATGGCTTATTTGTCAATTTCCCAAGGTTTAATTGCATTCTTATCAATTAATCTAGTCCTTAGTAATTACCACTGAAGGATCTAAAACTCTAATAATAAACACGTGTTAACAATGATTTGCAACTTTAAACAAATTTTCAGTGAAAAAAGGAGGCAATAAAAATGAGTGGAACGTTTAGCAAAAGACTGGCCGCAATTATACCCTCTATGATAATGGTTTTAACCGCTTCATGCGGTTCATCGCCATCCTCGCCTGCTTCCCAGGCACCCTCTGTAAATCAGGAAAGCGATGGGCCGCTCGAGTCATATGGGGATCCTGTAAGCATTTCTTGGGCTGTCCAAGCCTCACAGGTGCAAGTTTTTCATGATGGCGACACCTATGCCCAAAACCGCTGATCGAAGAAAATAAAAGATGAACTGAACATTGAGCTGGAAGTAGCGTTTTCGGCGGACATAAGCACCGATGCATACAAGAACAAGCTAAATGCCACAATCGCCTCTGGGGATTTACCTGATGTATTCAGATGGAATGATAGATCGCTTTTCAAGCAGCTGGTCGAGTCAGGGGTGATTGCCAACCTGACGGATGTCTTTGAAGCCTATGCTCTGGACGGTGTAAAAGAATATCGTGAAAAGTTTCCAGAAAGCTTTGAAGGAGTGACCTTTGACGGCAAGATGTATGCGTTTCCGTATATGAACGATAACTTCCATCAAACGCCGTTTTTGTGGATTAGAGACGACTGGCTGGAGAACACAGGCTCAAAAGCGCCTGAAACTGTAGAAGAGATGGTCGAGCTTGCTAGAATGTTTAAAAACAGCGATCCTGACGGCAACGGGCGATCTGACACATGGGGGCTGGGCGTCAACAAGAATATAGCGGCGTCTGATCTTGGATCCATAACCGGCTTGCTGTCGGCGTATGGAATTCCGGGCCGTCAGAACAACGCCATCTTCTACCGCCGAAACGGGAAGATAACATTTGCGTACATACAGGAGGAGGCCAAGGCGGCATTGGCTGTTGCGCGGGATATGTACGCAGAGGGGCTGATAGACCCGGAATTCACGGTCAAAGACGCATCAATTCTAGAGCAGGATATCGCTTCCGGATCTCTTGGTATGCTGTATCACATGAACTGGGGCACTTGGTACCCGTTCAACTTAATTTATGAGTCAGACGACGTCATCACCCGCCCCTACCCAATTCCCAAAGCCGAAGGATATGAATACAAAGTGGGCATCGAAGACAGCAGAACCGGAGATGTATTCATGGTAAGCTCCTCATGCAAGAATCCAGAGGCTGTCATCAAGATTCTAAACCTCTATTACAATACCGTTGAAGCATCATCCGACGCGGACAGCTTCATAACGTATTGGTCAGATGAGCAGTATCGTCTATGCCCCATCTATGTAGGCATACCGACAGAATTGTATGCTCCCGATCTTTTTGAAGCGTTTGAGAAAGGAAGCGGCGATGAGCTTTCCGGAACTGCGAAGAGCTACTACGGGTATGTGAAGGGATTTGAGGACGGCTCCGCCACAGATGCAAACGCCTACGGCACATGGGGCCAGATGTTCGACAGGGGATCAATGGCCATCGCGCTTAAAGACTACCGCAATGACAATGCAATAGTCTCCAATATCCTGTCAAATGACATTCCTGAGATTTGGCTGCAAAACAATGGAACTCTGGGAACTATGGTTGATACGGCCTATACGGATATCATAGTAGGCAACAAGCCTTTAGACTCCTTCGACCAGTTTGTAAAGGACTGGCTGGCCGCAGGCGGCCAGCAAACCCTTGACGAGATGGAGAGGCTGTATCCGGCCGAGTAAAAACAGGTTAAAGGCAATGCCTATTATACTGTTGCGCATAGAGGTTTAAAGATTGGCTTCTCATCGAGAAAGCGGATAATCAATCTCCAAAATTGGCGCATTTGGTTGAACATCTGCATAATCATCTCTCACGCAGAGCTTTGGCAGCGCGGACTCTCCGCGCTGCCCGGCCTTTGCCTTATGCGCTTTAAAGGGAGGCAATGACAATGAATAAGAACCTGCGGCGAAAAGACAGGCTGTTGCGCGAGCTGCCGCTTCATTTCATGCTTTTGCCAGCTATCATATTGGTGGCGGTATACAGCTATGGCTCTATGATTGGGACTGTCATAGCGTTTCAGAAGTTCATTCCAGCAAATGGCCTGTTCGGCTCAGATTGGATAGGATTCTCCAATTTCAGGAACCTCTTCACTATGCCAAATATCTGGCAAGTGCTTAGAAATACGGTTGCGATCTCTTTGTTTAAAATGGCCGGGGGCGTCATAGTCCCCGTTGTTTTCGCTTTGCTTTTAAACGAGGTGGCTTCTCGCTTCGCCAAGAGATCTCTCCAAACTATCGTCTACCTTCCGAATTTCCTGTCATGGGTCATTTTAGCTGGAATCTTTACAGACATACTTTCTCCTGGAACAGGCATTATAAATATGCTTCTTGGGAAAATAGGGATTCAGCCGATATTTTTCTTAGGCAGCCAGACATGGTTTCCAATCACGATGGTACTAACTGACATCTGGAAGACTTTCGGCTTTAATTCCGTCATATATCTGGCGGCTTTGACAAGCATAGATCCTTCTTTATATGAATCTGCGGAAATAGACGGCGCCGGACGGTGGAAGCAGACGCTTCACATCACACTTCCCGGTATCCTAAGCACTATGGTGCTTATGACGGTGCTTGCAATGGGCAACATACTAAACGGCGGCTTCGATCAAATTTACAATCTGTACTCTCCTTCAGTTTACGCTACTGGCGATATCTTAGATACCTTTGTATTCAGGCTTGGCATTCAGAACGCCCAGTACGCGCTATCGACCGCCGCAGGCCTTTTCAAGTCAGCAGTTTCCTTGATCTTTATAGCTGCGTCTTATTGGCTGGCAGACAAATTCGCCGGCTACAGGATCTTTTGACAGGAGGTGTGGAGTTGAAGATAAAGCAATCTTTACCCAGGAATATATTTTTGGTTTTCAATTATCTGTTTTTAGTTGTAATTGCTCTGATATGCCTGCTGCCCTTCGTCAATCTTCTTGCCATATCATTTTCCGCAAAATTGCCGGTAGCAGCTGGCGAAGTTTCTTTTTGGCCGATCGGCTTCACTACAGACGCCTACGCATTCATCATGCATAGCGGCGCGTTCACAACCGCACTCATTGTCTCCATCAAACGCACCGTGCTAGGCGTATGCATAAATCTCGTCCTGATAATCCTCACAGCCTACCCTCTGTCCAAATCCAAGAAGGACTTTCGCCTTAGAAGCGTTTATTCCTGGTATTTCGTCGCAACTATCCTGCTATCCGGCGGGATGATACCCATGTACATGGTTGTGCGATACACTGGACTCATCGACTCCATCTGGTCTCTGGTGCTTCCAGGCGCTCTTCCCGTCTTTAGCATGCTTGTTGTAATGAACTATATGAGAAGCCTGCCTCAAGAGCTTGAGGAAGCGGCGTACATAGACGGAGCGAACCATACCCAAACGCTTCTTAAGGTGATACTTCCTGTGTGCGCGCCTACAATTGCGACCGTTACGCTCTTTGCCTTCGTCGGACATTGGAATAGCTGGTTCGACGGCATGATCTACATGAACAAAGTAGAAAATTACCCCATGCAAAGCTATCTACAGACTGTAGTCATCAATCCTGAAGCATTCTTCAGGAATACCTCAAACGCCAGCGCTGACATCATGCGCTTCGCTGCAATGGTAAATGCCAGGACATCAAATGCCGCCCAGCTTTTTTTAGCGACTATTCCCATTCTCTTGGTCTACCCATTCCTGCAGAAATACTTCACCACAGGCCTTGTGATGGGCAGCGTAAAAGGCTGAGAATTCCTGCATATACACTGCGGTGGAATCGATGATCGCATTTGCAGCTAAATGCATTTATTTTTAGCTTGACTGTCCACCTTCACGCTGAGTCAAGCTCAAAAATCGGAACTTCCATATGCAATCAGGCTCACGCAAGCTACTGAGACTGGATTGGCTTTATATACGATTTGCATATGACGGCAAATCAGCATATCTTAGGCAAGATAATCCGGGGCTGATAAAATCCTTGAAATGCTTAGGTTTAAAGCTGGAGAGCACGCTGGCTAAAAAATCAGCGTGCACTTCAGCGTTGCATTATGGTAGAGGTTTCTAAACAGAGAATGATAATTTGTCGGAAGGGCATAGTACTCCATATGCTCGTAGCCTTTTACAGTTACACCATCCATTTTTACTTCCAGTGTAATTCTGTCTTTGCCAACGTCAAGATGTGGCCCGACATATGGGAAAACTTCTATAGCAACAATATAGTGAGAATTGTTTATGCCCTCGTGTATGCGTTCTCCGCCTTGGATACCTGCAATTTTTGCGCCATTCCACGGAACTGCGGTTGGTTCAATTGTTAAATACAGTTCATAAAAACTGTTTACAGCACCTTTTATACTATGCATCAAGAGAGTAATAGCCATATCATTGAGCTGGACGGTATCATCCAACTCCAGGCCACTTGTTGCTTCAGAGTTTGCAAAAGACAATTGAAGCTTGATTACCCATTGAATGGCGTGAAATGCTGATTCGTCGCACTCGCTGTCTAAAAAAGGTGTTTTTCTATTAAAATCAGTATATCTATAAACTCTAGATGGCAGGTCTGGTTGCGATGGCCGACCCCAGCGAGAAGGCAGCTGGCAAAGCTCATCTCCGGGCAGAAGTCATGCGTGCTCTAGAGCATCTTCATCAATTTCAGCGAGCTGGCCGCTACAGAACAGGAGGACGAGCCTTTCCAATGCTATCACCAATAAACAGTCCTCCTCAACATCTTTTATGCATTTTGGGATCTTCGTCTGCGCATCCGGCACTTCTAACTTGAAGGCGGAGCCTTCCTCGCCGACTCCAATTTTTCCGGCAGGCAAGGGCATCGCCGCAGATCCGTCAGTTTTTTCATCGCTCAGGATCTGCGCGACCGCCCTTGAATTCACCGGCATTCATGTTTAGGTTTTAGGTCAATAGATTCGGCCATTATATTATTATGTAGAGCTAGAATGATTTTTGACAGATAAGCAGAAGCATAAATGAAGCGCGAGGCTATCTCATCGCTATTTTAGCACTTTATTCAACTCGTCCACAAACGCCGGGCGCTTGCGGTAAGTTACAAAAAGCTCGCCAACGAGCGCCAAGACGGGAGCCTCGCCGCAGGCGCGACGATAGCAGCCTATGATTTCGCAAACCTCACGGTAGCCGCTCCTGTCTGAAACAAAGGCGGCCCTTTGTTTTATCAGTTGCAGGAATAATGGGTTCAACTCATTTTTGTAGTCTGGAATCAAATGCATATACAAATCAGGAACTCTCCAAATGTTTTGGCGGCAGCGTTCCATAATCATCGGCTTTAAATCTTCTGCTACCAACACCCGCTCGTATATGCCGCCCTTGAGTATCTCAAGAAGCTTATCGAGCTCTTTTGGCCAGTCTTCTTCGGAATGCAATGCTTTAAGCTTCGGGAAGTAAATAAAGTTGCCGGCTGTCAAAAACTCCCTCGCCAAAGTGATTTGAGACAGCTTGTCGCCCATGCGCTCGCAGATGGAATAGCGGATTTCCTTCCAGGATTCTTGAAGACCAGGATATATTGCATCTTGCTTTTCTCCATCAAGGCAAAGCTCTAGAGCATACTTTAACTTGCCAATAGAAACCGCTTTTTTAATTATAGCCCTACGAAAACTATTATTATCAAGGTTGTGTTCCATAAAAGCTTCAGCCATTTCTTCGCCGTCAAAATCCTTTATGATTTTTAATTGCATTTCTTGAAAGGCCTCTTTGAGATAGCCGTTGAAACTACCTGACCTAAGATGGTTTTCAAGCCTCTCCCGCAGAACGGGATCGCCGCATAAAGGGATGCAGGCTTCCAGAATATCAATCCTCCAATCGTTCCATCCGTTATATGCCGATGAAAGCGCGTGTTCACTTATCAAGTTGAAAATCTCGGCAGTATGATCGCTTCCATCTTCCGGTTCTGACGTCACATTGCCCAATAATTGAATCGCCGTGGCAATCGTCCCGCCTACGGTTGCCCTTGAGTCATCGCAAAAATTAAGGAGCTCCATGAGTTCTTCTAGAGCGACAATCAGTAGCTTGACGCGCGAGAGAGCGGAACTGGCGCCGATCATGCCCATGGCAATTTCAATGACTTTTTTGGCGCCCTCAACAGCCTGATCTGTGCAACCGTAGTCCACGAAGCCTTTCCGAGTAGCTGATTTGATTGAAGCTTTAATCATCTCACGCGCCCGCTCCTCAATCTCACCTGATTTGGAAAAACGGAACAGCAATTCACTTTTGATTCTATTGTCTTTTTCGGCGTGCGCAAATAAAATTTCAGCCAAGGTTTCTGTGGATTGAGCTCGAAGAATCGCTTTTAGATCGGGCTTGTTTGATTTACTTTGTTTGCGTTGCGCCCTGGGGAGGTTGCTAATCGCGTAGAAAACCGCCGCCTGATGCTTGCAGTATTCGCCGTATTCATAGGAGCAGTCGCAGGATGACGTTAAAATGGCCCCGTCGCCAGCAAGCTCGACGATGACGCAATAATCATCGCTGCCTCTGACAACCGCCTGCCATTGGTTGTTCTCTTTTTCCAGCGATAAGACGCGACCGGTCTTATAGTAGTCCAAACCTCTATCCAAAATCACGCCGTCGAGAAGATTCTTAAAATCATTTATATTCATTCAATTCACCATGCCTTTGAGTTTTATATCATAATATAACCGCAATATCTTTGAATAAGGCATTTTCTTTTGCCTGCTGAAAAGCATTAATAGAAGTCAGAGTCAGGCTCATGCTCAAGCTCTTAACTGTGAAATTTATGCACTCCTCCTCCTTTGTCTAGATTCCACAAAGGTTCTATTTTGCAGCCGCTGCTCAAAATATATTCCCTCTCATTTGCATGCAAGAAATCGTTTCACGATCTTTTAGTGTCAGTTCCGCTATTCTCTAGTCAGTGTTAATCTCAATGCAGAATCTGGAGATTGTCAAGTTAAGTGATTAGCGAAAATAGGATTTCTGAAGTCTTTCATGCTGCTGATTCGGCTCGAGCAAGACATAGAACTTACGAGAATGACGCTCGGAGATTTCTAGATGTCAGATTAGTCTATTCAAGCTATGAGCAAAGATTAAAGATATGGCTTATTCTTGTTGCTGGCAACACTCAAATATACCGATTTTCATCAAATGTTCCTTTTTTGGATGACTGTCCATTGAGTGGCGCGAAATGCTGATTCGGCATGAAACTCAGTATACATGCGGGCGCATCAGCCTCGCAATAGCCGGAAAATGGGTTCGCACCGCAATGGCGTGTCTTTGCAACTGCTGTAGAAACGGCCTGGAGGCGAAGATCCGGAAACGACGCTCATATGCACATATGCGGACACCGAGATGAAACATGAAGCAATTGATAATGCTCCGCTCAACAGTTATACTGTAAATAGGCCGCACGCAGAACGCCTTGGGAAAAGGCATGAAAGCATGGTTCCGCGATAGAATTATCCGGATTGAGGTGCGGCATGCCCTGTACAATATTCTACTCCTCATCCGGAATAGATGGCGTCTCGGAATAATAAATAATATTCCGAGACTGGGATGCCAATTATGTTTTTCAAGAAAAACTCCAGCTCCAGACAATAATATTGGCGGGCATATGGCGACATGGAGCCTGTATGATGCAAACAATTTTGCAAGCAAGATTTGCATTAAATGTTCCCTTTTTTGGAGATTGACTGTCCGCTGAGTGTGTGCTAAATGCCGATATCGGCATTTAGCACACACTATATAATCAAGCTTCAAAAAGGGTGGTTCTTATACAAATCAATATAGTCCGCCTCTGTCGAAGATGTCGTAAACTGCCATGGACAAAGATGAGCCTGTTGATTATACTTAAATATACCGGTTTTCATGTTCCTGGGAGCTTGACTGACCTTTTAGACTCTGTACAGTCAAGCTCCAAAACAGGCAGTTCACATGCAAATCAGTATAAGAAGATCTCTAGATGAGAAAAATCATCTTTTCAAAGAATACCTTCGATTAATCTCCGGATTTGCGCCAAATGCCGTACTGATTGATATATAGATTTGCAGTCAAATGTACCTATTTTGGAGCTTGATTATCCATTGAATGGCGCGAAATGCCGAAATCGGCTTTTCGCACTCGCTGTATAATCAAGCTCCAAAATAGGAACTTTCAGTGCAAATCAGTATATCCAGGGCATATCCTTCTGATGATGGTCGACGCTCTTTTCAAATATCAAATAACAGGGAGAGCTTGGGCGCTTTGCTTGGATAATGGGTATTGAAAAGTTGAATAATCCTGTCCAAAAATTGGAACTTTCCTCAGCCCATCAATATATATTTATCCAAGCGAAAACTGAACCGACAACCTTGAGAATCCTTTGCTTAAAGAATGAAGCGCCCAAAGGAACGGATCCATGACGGCCTCGCAAGCGTTATTCAGAGGAGGTGCGATCCGCATAGAAAAGTTTTAATGTTTATGGTTGCAGATGACTTGGCAATTCGCGCAACTCTGATACATCAATCTCTGTAAAACACTGGTGGAGCAGCAACCGTTTTATACTTGAGAATTTTGTTTCTATCTTTAATCTGCCGCCTTTTCATAAGACTATGTCTATAGCTTCATCAGCGAAGATTGAAAACATCTATTGCAAAAAAGAGTTTTAATTATATCATATGAGTAATATGATCTTAAAGGTTCTTGACCAATGCGGGATAAAATCAAGCAGGACATCAGAAAATTCTGAAATGGCTGATTCTTAGCATTCAGTTCAGGCAGTAGAAATGTACATTCAAAATACATACGATTGAAGGGGCAGGAGTTCAACATCCGCCATCCTAAAGCGCAGTGATTTACTATCCTCTGCAAATGAATGAAAAGGCAAGTGCTATTTATTCGATTAAGATAATGGAGATGAAAAAATGCCCTTAGAATCTTATGAAATAGCGCATCCAGAGTATTTGCACATAGTAAGCGGAGACGGCTTTCTGTATGGATGCGATCAAGAGTGGTATGCAATCACATGGCGAAAGCGGGCAGGATGCGGTCCTGTAGCCGCAACCAATCTATTGCTCTACTTAATAAAAAAGCACTGCTTGCAAACCATCCCCTATAAAAATGGAACGATCGTTGAGGCATCTGCTGCCATGAATGATGTTTTTCCATTCGTACGCCCGACAATTACAGGACTTCACACAGTAAAGCTGTTTGTAAAAGGCATTAGGAAGCTTTCACGCCACTATAACGTGCGGTTTAATTGCCAATATCTGAACATTCCCCCGAATAAGGCAGTGCGCCCCGATATTAATGCGGTAGGCGCGTTTATCTCTGAAGGTTTGCGCAAAGATGTGCCTGTGGCTTTCCTCAACTTACACGCAGGCGATGTCAAAGAAGTCGATAGCTGGCATTGGGTCACAATTGTCGGACTCTGTCTAGATACTGATTCGGGCAAGCTTATGGCGCGTTTTTACGACTTCACGAAGTCATTGGAGATGGACATGGGCAAATGGCTGTCCACTACACGCCTGGGAGGCGGTCTTGTTTATTTAAATAATCCGGTGGTTCTGGAAAGCGAGGCTTAATCAATCTGCATGTGGAAGAGTAACCCATATTCGCTTTTGATCCCGTCCGTCCGACATCACATTCGACATCAGACTTAGGATTCGGCCTATCGCTCTTTGGGATAGATGGCGGTCCCCCCAACAAACTCAAAGTTAATCGCTGGAAACGCGGTTTGGCAGCGGCAAGTTGCTAAGCAACCTCGGAGTTCCCGACGCTTTGCAACTTTGCGGTCTGCTTCCCAAGTTTCCTTAAACCGCGCCGAACGGCTGGCAAATCCGCTGTTAAATATGCTTCAGCAAGTCGATGCGACTCATCTTGAAATCTGCAATTATCTGATATCTGTGATCTCTGATATCTCTGATATCTCTGATATCTCTATTGCAAGAGACTCCGACAATTCAAAAAGCATTCACGTCCACCCCAAAGGAGTTCAATCCTGTAAGATGCTTGATCAACTCGGTCGCTTTGTCCGCGCTCTTCAGGTTTGGCAAAAATCCTGGGGCGTGCTGTTTCATCTCTGCCGCTCCAACGAATGGACATCAAGCACGACTGCGGCGTTTTCCCTGAAAATAGCACAGACGCATGCGCGCAGGCTAGCTGCAGCGCCAATAGGGAGTTTGAATCGCTTTTAGCGCCCTCGTCGCATATATGCCGATTTTCATTCAATGATCCTTTTTTTGAGCTTGATTATCCATTGAGTGGTGCTAAATGCCGATTCGGCATTTAAGCGCTCGCTGTATAATCAAGCTCCAAAAAAGGTAACGACTTGCTTTGAAATGCTCCGTGCGCACAACAGCACTCTCCATTGCTTGTCTTTTCAGAGCCTTTCGCCTGGCTTTGGGAACCGAGATCTCCCTATGCCTGCCCAACTGCGCGCTCCAACGTCATCCTAGTGCAGTCAGTCTTAAATGCGTTGCAGTCCTATTTGGCCTGTAAATAAGCATTTTACAGCCTAAACGCATGTAAGCGCACTTAAGAGCGACACCACTAGGATGCCAGGAGGCGTCCGGAACCATCAAGCAACCTTAGCCTTTCGCCATCCCACGGCATGCCTTTCGCAGCCGATCGGCTTCCTGGAACTCCTTGGAGCCTACTTCAATGCGGGCGCGACCGGGAATTGATGTCATCTCAAGCCCTTTTCTACAGGACAGTTTAACTCCCTTAACATAACCTCTTTAGATGCCAAAACAATCTCGATTTAGAGAAGATTCTTTTAATGCTATCAGCTCTTTCTTTCAGCTTTGAATTCGCTGCTTCCCAGCATTCCGGCAAGCGCCTTCGACTCGCCCGGCTTGCCTCCTGTTTCAGATGTTTTTATCAGAATTCCGGCGCTGGAACCGGAAAGATTCTCGATCCCATCGCCCTCCGGCATCCGCCAGCGCATTCATTGCGACCGGATCCTGCGGATTCCTAGCAGTCCGCCGACAGGATCCTGGTCTCGCGGCTGGAATCGAGGCATGGATTTATCGCCGCATTAAGGGACATCATTATATCTCCGCCATTTTTCATATATTTCAGCGCCCGCATTCTCGAATGCATGGCGAAACACGCCTTGATCCGGCGTTTCGCCGCTGCTCGGGAAGCGGACTATGTCCTTCAGCCATTCCTTATTTTCAGCGGCGAACGAGCCTGTCCGGCCACAGTCGACGCAGCCCGCCACCGACGCCAGAACCGCCATCAAAGCCAAGCCGGACAAGCGTCTTCCTGGCAGAGTTCGCCGGAGCGGAACCTTATTGGTACCAATGATCAGCAAATATTAAGAATATATATCTAAACCGCTTTATTCAGATTAGGGAGTTGAAAGTCAAGCTTCAAACCAGGAACGCTTGCCTGCAAAAAAATATGTTCTAGCTTTGCCGCATGACCGCATTTGCGAGTAGGACTAGCTCGAGTGGTAAAGCAACCAATATAACGGCAGTAATTCCAAGTCTACACGCTTTGCGATGGCTGGAATTTTTATGCTCAGCCAGTCGATACGCTCAGTATAAGCGTTGCCATCGAAAAAGGAAGATTAAGACATGCAACTGGCATTTCCTGCGGTGCATCTTCATTTAATAACCGCCGCTTGACATTTAAGCTGGCTTTATAAATGATAATATAGGGCTATGCCATTAATAATAAAACCTTAGAGAGGATGGATCACATGCAAATCTTTGGAGGCCGCACTTGGGCGGAAATAAATTTGGACAACCTGGTTTTCAATTACAGTCAAGCGCGCGCGCTTGCTCGCGGCTGCGAGGTTCTATGCGTAATAAAGGCTGACGCCTATGGCCATGGAGCAGTCCCCGCGGCATTCGCCCTAGCGGAAGCCGGGGCTTCAAGATTCGCTGTGGCGACGGCGGAAGAGGCCCTGCAGCTGCGTCGTCATGGAGTAAAATCTCCCATACTTGTTCTAGGCGCTGTTGACGCGGATTGGATAGAGGAATTGTCAATGAACGGCATTGAGGTTGCTGTCAGTGAAATGCATTTTGCAAAAGAGTATGCTCTCGCGCTTAAAGGGAAGAAGATCGGAATTCATATAAAGCTAGATACTGGCATGAAACGCATTGGGCTTCCCATAGAAGGCAATGTTTCTGAGCAATTCGCGAAAATAGCGAAAATGCCCTGCTTCACTTTATGCGGAGCATTTTCGCACTTCGCAGCAGCTGACACTCAAAAAGAAGGGGATTTCACTTCGAACCAGGCAACGCTTTTTAAGGAAGAAATGCTTGCTCTAAATAATCTCGGCGTAAATCCTCCTCTTCTTCACATGGCAAACAGCGCCGCAATCATCGCTCACCCACATGCCCATATGGACATGGTAAGGCCTGGGATTATGCTCTACGGCTCGAACCCCTGCGATAAGGCCCAGGTTGAGCTGAGGCCTGTTCTTTCACTTCATTCGAAGATAGTCCAGGTAAAAACCGTTGCCGCGTCAGAAAGCGTCGGATATGGGCGCACCTGGAGGCCGGATCGGGAATCCGTCATAGCGACAATCCCCATCGGCTACGCCGACGGGCTTTTCAGAACGCTTTCAAACCGCATGCAGATGCTTGTTCATGGGCAAAGGGCGCCTCAGATAGGTCGAATATGCATGGACATGTGCATGATTGATGTTACAGGCATACCCGGTGTCAAAGCCGGCGATGCAGCCACAATAATCGGAACTGACGGCAATGAGCGGATCACTTCCGATGATGTCGCCAACCTTGCGGGAACCATCTCCTATGAGATTCTGTGCGCAGTCGGAAGAAGGGTGCCCAGAGTCTTCATTAAAAATGGGATTGCAACAGGCCGCGAGTGCTACGTTGACGCCCTATAGCCAGCTCAGCCCTTGGGTATGAGAAAAATCTGGACTTCATAGGGCGTAGCTGTATACTCGACCAGATTGTCTTCATATTCATTTGCTACGGCAAATATCGGAGTATACACCCCTGACTCCAAAAACTCCTTTACCTCGCGGGAATTCCAGAGATCCAACCGCAACTGCGCAGTAAAGCAAAGATAGGAGCCCGCAGGCAGCGTCTCTATGTAAGGGGAGTCGAAGTCAGGCTTGCGCTTTAGAAAAATGTAGGCGGCTATGGGGTTAAAATGCTGGTTGATCATGTCATCGAAATCAATCAAGAAACCGTAGTGCCTTCGGTACTGCAAAGACTTGAATTCGTCCAAGCTTCTGAGCTTTGTCAAACGAAGCTCTATGTCCGCGAACGGCTCGTCGGGGTTGCATGGCGCCTTTAGAATATATCGCTCCTCAAGACGAGATACATGCGGCGGGCTGTTCGGATTGACATTATCCATGTACTTGAAATACTCGATATACCATTTCAAGTCTGAAATCTGCTCCTTCAAATTATTCAGGTCCTGCTCCCTGCTTGCAAGGTTCTTTCTTAGAAAATACTGCAGCTTGTTCACTTGCCCCTCGGCCATTATATTCTTAATATCCTTAAGCTGCAGTCCCAGGCTTTTCAGGTAGTGTATCCTGTCGATGCGATGAAACTGCTCCTGCGTATAAAATCGGTATCCTGTGTTCTCATTTACATGCGCTGGCTCTACAATACCCATTTTTTCGTAGAATCGAAGCGTTTGCACCGTTATATTGAAAAGTTTGGCTGTCTGTCCTATTGAATAGTATTGATTCATAATAACCTCCAGCTCAAGGCTTGCCTCCGATTGTATAATATGTAGAAATTTTTCGAATCAAGCCGCCTATTCGTTAACAAATTGTCAAGTATCTCTTTATCATTTCCGATTTTTTTTAAAATATATGTTGACTCTATAGTAACAATATACATTATAATAGGGTTTGTCAAGAGAATAATTAATATACAAAGTATTTCTGAAAGAGTGATGAAAATTGAATACCGTAAAAGTCGCTATTTGGGGCTTTGGAGCTATGGGATCTGGAATAGCCAGAACCCTGCTCTCAAAAAAGGGCGTAGAAATCGTCGGTGTATGCGACACCAGGCCGGATCGGGCGGGAAAAAGCGTTTACGAGCTGCTGGGGATTGACGGACAGGGAAAGCCAGCCGTTGTAGTCTCAAATGACATTGACAGCGTCATTTCCACCCGCAGCTGCGATATTTGCGTTGTGGCGACGGACTCTTTTGTAGAAAAGATTTATGATAAAATCATAAAGGTTTTATCATGCGGCATCAATGCTATCACCCTGGCCGAGGAAATGTCGTACCCTGCAGCGCAGCACCCTGAACTTTCAAGCCAGCTGGACAAAGTTGCCAAGGAAAATGGCGTGACTGTTCTAGGCACTGGCATAAACCCAGGGCTTGTGATGGATTTGCTGGCTATCTGCCTGTCTGGTTGCATGACGGATGTAGAAAAGGTTTCCTGCAAAAGAGTAAACAGCCTTTCTCCGTTTGGAGAAGCCGTCATGCATGAGCAGGGCGTGGGCTTGCCGCTTGCCGAATTCAACCAAAAAGTTGCGGACGGTTCAGTAACAGGCCATGTAGGCTTTGCAGAATCTGTAAAAATGATATCAGACGCCTTAGGACTGGGAGTCGATAAATTTGAGCAAAGCCTTGAACCGATTGTGACAAGCGTAGACAGAAAATCGCCGTACGGCTATGCGCCTGCGGGAAGCGTTTGCGGCGTGGATATGCGCGGTCAAGGCCTTAACGGCGGACGCGTCATAATCAGCATGGAGCATCCCCAGCAGATCGAGCCTGAAGATGAAGGAGTCCAGACAGGCGACTACATCACGCTTTCCGGCTCTCCGGAAGTGAATATGCGCATTAGCCCCGAAATAAGCGGAGGCATCGGAACAATCGCCATGTGCGTAAACTGCATTCCCCATGTGGTAAACGCTCCTGCAGGCCTTAAGACGATGATAGACATTCCTGTTCCGAGAGCGATAATTGGCGATTTCAGAGACTTTATCGATCCTCTCAAGAAAATAGCGGATTAAAAACAGGTGATTGAATGATAGAAAAAGGTTCATGGGTTTCTATAAGGAGAACTCTGCTCGAGCCGGCCTCGCGCACTGGACGGCTTCCCGACGAGACTAAGGAAACTCCATTTGTCATGTGGGTGAAGGGGCGTCTGGAAGAGGCTGCGGAGATCGGCGCTCCAGTAGCAGTCATCACCCGAACGGGACGCAGGGAAAACGGCGTCCTTGAGGCTGTAAATCCCCAGTATCAGCTAGATTACGGAGATTTTACCGAAGAGCTTCTATTCATCGACGACCAGGCGAGAAAAATATTGTTCGGGGGTGATGCGCGTGGCTAAAGACATGAGCTACGAAGGCGTCATGAGCCGCCGCAGCGACATCATTAAAGCGTCTGCAGGCATAGATTTCTCCGTCTTCGAGCGAGGCGGCGCAGCCTTCGACTATGAAGCCATGATGGAAAGCACCGGCTATACGCTGGATAAGGTGCGAGAGGTTCAGTCCAATGCATCCGTTGGAAATACTCCGATAATAGAGTTGAGGAATCTGACTGGGCTCGCAAGGATTTATGCCCCCGCCGGAAACGGCGCCAGAATTTTCATAAAAGATGAAGCCGCAAATCCGTCAGGCAGCTTCAAGGACAGAAGAGCGGCCACTGCCGTCTATCACGCGAAGCGGGCG
This sequence comes from Clostridiales bacterium, assembly GCA_031269465.1. GTDB lineage: Bacteria > Bacillota > Clostridia > Lachnospirales > WQUN01 > JAISWZ01. Next base: position 97,686 of record JAISZB010000335.1, read on the forward strand.
GGTTACAAAGGCGTAATCGCCGCTACTAGCGGGAATTTCGGAGCTGCTGTGGCCTCTCGCGCGGCTGCCTGCGGACTTAAATGCATAATAGTTCAGGAATGCTACGATTCTCGAAAGTCAGGCCAGCCAGAAATCATTGAAAAAGCGCGCAAATGCGAAGCATACGGCGCGGAAGTTGTGCAAACCACGGTCGGACCCGAGTTGTTTTACTTGTCCCTAAGGCTTCTGGAGGAAACCGGCTACTTCAGCGCCTCCCTTTACTCGCCGTTCGGAGTTGCGGGAATTGAAACTCTGGGCTTTGAATTGGCTGAGCAGTTCAGGGCGCGCATAGGGCGAGGGCCTGATGTTGTCGTTTGCACGAATGCTGGCGGCGGAAATCTTACAGGTACGGCTAGAGGACTTGAAAAGGCCGCCTGCAAGGCGCAGATAGTCGGCGCTTCCGTAAATCTAGTCGGCCTGCACATGGCATCCGACATAGGATTTAACAAAAAGTCCTTCACAACTGGCCATACAGGCTTCGGCATTCCTTTTGCGACATGGCCTGATAGATCTGACGTTCCAAGATCTGCGGCAAGACCTTTAAGATACATGGACAGATATGTTTCAGTAGCCCAAGGCGACGTGTTTTACATGACAGAGCTTTTGGCGAATCTCGAAGGGCTTGAGCGCGGACCCGCTGGAAATACTTCCCTCGCTGCGGCGTTCGCCTTGGCTCAAGAGCTTCCGATGGATGCTGTTATTGTAGCCCAGGAGACTGAATACACCGGAGCTGGCAAGCATGTTTCCCCCCAGCTGTCTTTCGCCAGAAGAAACGGGATAAACGTAGCTTTCGGCAATCCCGAAGGCGAAGTTCCCGGACAGAGCATCATTCTTCCCGAAACTCCGGATAAGCTTAAGGTTCGCGAAATTGACCTGTCCAAGCTGAGGCTTTCTCTTATAAGCCATGCTAAGGAAATGGCGGCGAAGCCGCTTGAAGATGATGACGCAGCCTTTTTGGCGTTGGAAACAAGAACTGACTTGGATTTTGTCCGTAACGCGCTAAAGAGCTGATTTGCTGAAGAATTTGAGAGGAGCTGTATATTTGAAAAGAATCGATGATTTTGAAGCGAGGCGCAAGCACCTTGCGGATATGAGTTCAGAGGAGCTTCGAGAGCACTTCTGGTCTCTAGCTGAAAAAATCGTAGATCCCCTGCTTGGGCTCGGCTATGAATTTACATCTCCGTCAGTGGAGAGGTCGATACTTCTCAGAATGGGCTTCTCTTCCCTTGAAGCAAAGCCCATTGTCGAGGAGGCGGTTTCTCGAAATCTGCTTGGCCACGGCGCTGGAAACATAGTTTACAAAATGTCTTTGAATAAGGGCTTAAGTTTGCGGGAGGCAGGCTTGGCTCTTGCCGAGGGCAAGCTATGGGATGAAGCCGCCGCCATGTTTGGGGAGGCGTGACATTGGAATCGAATGAAAAGCTTAATATAGAAGAGTTGCTTAAAGATTTGGAGGCCTATCGCCCCAGGCGCCGAGGCTGGACTTGGAGAAGACCCGCCCCGAATCTTGAGCTCGGGCCATTTTCCTACAGAGACTGCTCCGAACCGCTTGCCGGAAAGAGCGCGCCGCTTCTTACCGCGCATTACTTTGACAATGTGGATCCGCAGCCTCTGCCAGTCATAACGACAGAAATCGCATCCGGACGCTTTGAGGACGACATCCGAAGAATGAGAATGGCAGCCCATCACGGCGCAGATCACATCATGGTCATTCGAACCGCAGGGCAGTCTCATTTCGACGGGCTGATTGAGGGAACTCCGCAGGGAACGGGTGGAGTTCCGATTACCCGCAAACAAGTGCGAGCGCAACGCAAGGCCCTTGACATAATCGAAGACGAAGTCGGAAGGCCGATAAATTACCATTCATATGTTTCTGGAGTAGCAGGGCCCGAAGTCGCCGTCATGTTCGTTGAGGAAGGCGTAAACGGCTGCCATCAGGATCCGCAGTACAACGTGATTTACCGCAACATCAACATGATCCGCTCCTTCGTTGACGCTTGCGAATCTAAAAAGATTTTGGCCTTTGGCGGCCTCGCTCAGATCGACGGAGCGCACAATGCCAACGCGACCGCTCGCGAGGCATGGAAAGTCACGCCTGAGCTAATGGTTCAGCATGCAATAAACGCAATGTTTTCCAACAAGGTCGGGATTCCTAAAGGGAGCATATGCCTTTCTACAGTTCCGCCTTCGGCAACTCCCGCGCCGTGCGTGTACATGGATCTGCCCTACGCCGTGGCTCTCAGGGAATTTTTTCCAGACTACCGCATGCGGGCTCAAATGAACACAAAGTATATTGAATCCTCTACCAGGGACGCAACTGTCACGCATGTCCTAAACCTGTTGATATCCAAGCTGACCTCCGCGGACATACAGTCAACGATAACCCCTGATGAAGGGCGCAACATCCCCTGGCACATATACAATGTTGAGGCTTGCGATACCGCAAAGCAGGCCCTCGTGGGAATGGACGGCCTCATGGAGATGGTTTCCCTTAAAGATGACGGCCCGCTTAGGGAAAGAGCCAGGGAGATTCAAGAGCGGGCGGTTCTGTTCATGGAGGAGATTCTGGAAGTCGGCGGGTATTTCGCGGCAGTCGAAGCGGGATTTTTCGTAGACTCGGGATTTAGCCCCGAACGTTCGGGAGACGGCATATCCAGGCAGATAAACGGCGGCGTCGCAGCGGGAACAGTTGTCAAGAGGGAAGCTGATTACATGGCGCCCGTCACCGCGCACTACGGCTATAATAACGTATCGCAGTACAACCCTGAAGCCGTTTCAGATCCTGCAAGCCTAATCGGGGGCTGCACCTTCGAGAAGCCTGAGAAAATCATATTCATCGACGAGCTTGATGAAACCGACAACGTGTACGTCCGCATGGAGGAAAGTAAAAAATACCGAAGAGAAGGCGTCATTAAGCCTGAAATGGAGTGGCTGGCCGACGGCGTCGTTCAGATGACGATGTTTTTCCCTGTCGAAAGGCGCCTGGCTGAAGCTGCCGCCATTGAAGCGGGAAAGCGCATGAATCTGTCCGAAGTCGAGGTTATTAGCCGTGAAGTCATGCAAGAGGCTGAGGGAACTAGAGTTGAGATAAAAGGCAAGTTTCCATTCGATATCGACGTTTCTTCGCTGGTTCTGCCCAAAGAGCCTGAAATCATGAGCGATGCCGAACTCAGGGCCGCCATTGAGGAAAAGCCCATGAGCGTCGTGTGCGGCACTGTCGGCGAAGATGAGCATTCAGTGGGGCTTAGGGAGATAATTGATATAAAGCACGGCGGAATTGAAAAGTATGGGATAAAAGTCCATTATCTCGGTACATCAGTGCCCGTGGAAAAGCTGGTTGACGCTGCCATAGAGCTTGACGCCGAAGCCATCCTCGCCTCGACTATAATAAGCCATGACGACATTCATTATAAAAACATCGCTAATATCGACCGCATAGCTCGGGAAAAAGGCGTTAGAGACAAGTTGATATTCGTAGCGGGAGGAACTCAGGTAACACCTGAAATCGCGGTGAGGCACGGTGCGGACGCCGGGTTTTCCAGAGGCAGCAAAGGCGTTCATGTTGCGACGTTTTTGGTGAAGGCGCGGCAAAAGAATTGATTCTCGTTCTATGATACACTGATTTGCATTGCAATGCGCCAATTTTGACGTCGGATTATACAAATAGCTAGAAATTCCGATATCAATCGCACCTCGAACGTGGATAATCCAACCTCAAAATCGGTGCATTTATACTGCTTTTCATATAAAATTACCTTTTTTGGAGCTTGATTATACAGCGAGTGCAAAATGCCGAGATCGGCATTTCGCACCACTCAATGGATAATCAAGCACCAAAAAAGGAACATTTGATGAAAAGCGGTATAGCTTCAAATCAGTATGCCGTATTTTATTTCATCGGAGCTGATTTTGGATGAAAGTTGACGTGCTTGCGGCGGAGATTGGCTCAACTACAACTACAATAAACGCCTTTGACGGCTTGGATTCCGAATTTCCCCGCTTTTTAGGGCAAGGCCAGGCCCCTACGACAATAGAAGGCGAAGGCGTGACAAGGGGCCTTAAAATGGCTATGGATAAATTGGCCTCAGCCCTTGGCGAGAAAGAAGTCGAGTACTGCGAAATGCTTGCCGCCTCGAGCGCCGCCGGAGGCTTGCGCATGACTGTGCACGGGCTGATTTACGATATGACTGTGCGCGCCGCCAAAGAGGCTGCGCTGGGCGCGGGCGCCAATCTGCACTTGACGACCGCAGGGGTTTTAAGCGAGTCGGATTTAGCTCAGATAGAAAAAATCCGCCCTAACCTGATCCTTCTTGCGGGAGGCACAGACTATGGCGAGAGGGAAACCGCGCTTAAAAACGCGCGTCTGCTATGCGGGCTTTCCGCAAGGCCTCCCGTCATATACGCCGGCAATGTGCAAAATCAATCCGCTGTCCGCTCTATTCTTGAACAGGCTGGATTCTTATGTTATATAACAGAAAACGTATACCCCAAGCTTGATGATTTAAATGTCGAGCCTACCAGAAAAGCAATACAGGCTGTTTTTGAGGAGCATATAACAAAGGCCCCGGGGATGAGAAATGTGCGCGGCATGGTAAACGGCTCGATCATGCCCACTCCCGGAGCAGTAATGGAATGCGCAAAGATTTTGCACGCTGTTTTGGAGGATTTGCTGGTGCTTGACGTGGGCGGCGCTACAACTGACGTGCATTCCGTCACTGCCGGCTCTGATGAAATATCAAGCATTCAAACGTCTCCAGAGCCTTTTGCGAAAAGAACGGTGGAAGGCGACCTTGGCGTTTACGTGAACGCCCAAAATCTTGCGGCGCTTGCGGGAATGCGCCGCTTGGAGCAGGAGTCTGGAGTTGATCCAGAAAAGGTTCTTGAGACTTTCATGCCGATTCCACAGACTGATGAGCAGAAGGCTTTAGCCAAGGCTCTTGCGTGGTTTGCGGCATCTACCGCGCTCACAAGGCATGCGGGGAGGCTGCGATACGTGTATGGGCCGTCCGGACGCCAAATTTTAGCCGAAGGCAAGGATTTAACTAAAGTAAAGATCCTGATTGGAACCGGAGGCGCCCTTACCCGCCTTCCCGGAAGAGCCGGAGTGCTTGAGAGGCTTAGGGACATGAACGGCGCGAACTCAATGCTGTACCCTCGTCCGGGGGTAATCAGGATACTGGAGGATAGGGATTATATAATGGCTTCTCTTGGAGTCATGTCCCTTAAGCACCCCGAGGCTGCGATCAAGTTAATGCTAAAGAGTCTTGGCCTAGGAGAAAAGTGAGAGCCCATGCAGCCCAGAATAGTTGTTGATCTGAAAAAGTTTAGAAAAAACGCCAGAGTCATGTTTGATATGTGCCATCAAAACGGCATTTCCGCATCCGCCGTCACTAAAGTTTTCTGCGCTTCTAAGCCCCTGGTTGAAGCCCTGATTGAAGAAGGCGCAGATTTCCTGGCTGATTCCAGGCTTAAAAACATCTCGGAGTATCCTAAGACATCAATAAAGAAGATCCTCCTAAGGCTCCCTTCAATTGATGAGGCGGAAGAAACGGTAAGATTGTGCGACATAAGCCTGAACTCTGAGGCTTTAACCATGAGGAGCCTGGCTGATGCCGCAAAATCCCAGGGGAAGCGCCACGGCATAGTATTGATGGTAGATGTGGGGGATTTGCGCGAAGGCATGTATTGGAAGAATATCGACCTCATTTCAAACAGCGCCGAATACGCATCTAAAGAACCCTGGCTGGATTTAATAGGGATAGGGGTAAACCTCACTTGCTATGGCTCGATAATTCCATCTGAGGAAAATCTCGGAAGGCTCTGCGCTGTTGCAACTGAGCTGGAAAGCCGCCTGGGAATCGTGTTGCCTCATATTTCAGGAGGAAATTCCAGCTCCATCCATTTGCTTTTAAGCGGCCGCATGCCTAAGAAAATATCAAACCTAAGGCTTGGCGAAGCTATTGCAAGAGGCTGCGAGACGGCATATTCAAAGCCGATTGACGGCCTTGATCAGGATCTGGCTCTCCTTGAGGCGCAACTTATTGAGATTCAAGAAAAGCCTTCCTATCCGGAAGGAGACATAGGCTTAAACGCTTTCGGCGAGAAGCCAAGCTTTGAGGACAAAGGCCGCCGCAAGCGAGGGGTTCTCGCCATAGGCAGGCAGGATACCGATTCCTCGGGAATTTCCTGCGCAACACCCGGGGTTTTTATCCTAGGGGCGAGCTCAGATCACTTGATCGTAGATTTGACGGAAGCAGAAAAGGTTTTCAAAATCGGGGATATATTAAGGTTCAAAATGAACTACTCTGCAATTTTAAGAGGATTTACCAGCCGATATGTTGACAAGGCGTTTATATAAATATACTGCTTTGCAATGGATAGCTCCGATTTTGATGTAGGAATATGCAATTAGTGCGAAATGTGGACATTTCGCACCCTTCAATGGATAATCAGACATACTGCAAAGCAGTATAGGAGGAAAGGTTAATCCTAGCCGCTTGCAATATCAAAGAATTCTTAATTTCAGGCATCTCCCTTTAGATGATGATAAGCTTTAATCTCAGATAAAGAAAAAATGATCTGTTAAGCTATAGATTGCTGGATGTTTATCTCAATTTCATTTAGCAATCTAATCAAAAGCTACAAAAATACTATTACTTTTCAAGGATTTGCATTTATTGTGATTTACAAACACTCAATTATAATGTATAATTAACAGCAAATCATTGAAAAAGCATTTCACCTCAAACAGATCATTGGCAGAGATTTTCTTTTCGCTAACCTTGGAATATGAACGCTTGCATGTCCAAACAAAAGAAAAATGGCTTTAAATTTTCTAGACTTGGGCTTGTTCATAATTTCTGCCGCGCCCGATTCTAGAGCCTGCAATAATATTACTGCCGGCGCATTGCCCGGCATTGTGGCGAGGTGTATTTTCAATGAAAGTTGGATGCGTTAAAGAGGTAAAGAAATATGAGTTCCGCGTAGGCCTGACCCCTGACAATGTAAAGGAATATGTCGCGCACGGCCACGTGGTGTATTTGGAAGCTGGAGCCGGAGTCGGCTCGGGTTTCGGAGATGACGACTATGTTCAAGCAGGCGCTGTTATTCTTCCCGACGCCAAAAGCGTCTGGGACGCCTCTGAAATGATAGTGAAAGTGAAAGAGCCGCTCGAAGAGGAATACGGCTTGATGCGTGAAGACCAGATTATATACACCTATCTGCATCTAGCCGCGAATCGCCCTCTGACGGAAGCGCTCCTAACTCGGAAAACCCGCGCTGTAGCTTATGAGACTATACGCGGAGAGTCTGGAGATCTTCCTCTGCTAAGGCCGATGAGCGAGGTGGCCGGTCGTCTGAGCATCCAGGAAGGGGCGAAATGCCTTGAGAATCATATGGGTGGAATCGGACTCCTGCTCAGCGGCGTGCCTGGAGTTCGGCGTGCCAACGTGGTTATCCTAGGCGGAGGCGTAGTAGGCATAAATGCCTGCAAAATGGCTGTAGGCCTTGGCGCCAACGTATTCATCCTCGATACCAGCCTAAACCGCCTGGCGTATCTGGATGACATCTTCGGACAGCAGATAACCACGCTCTACAGCTCAGCCGGAGAAATTGAGCGGGCCGTAGCCATGGCGGATCTTGTCATCGGAGCGGTTCTGATTCCCGGTGCGGCAACGCCAAAGCTCATCAAACGGGAATACCTGAAGGGCATGAAACAAGGCAGCGTGATTGTAGACGTTGCGGTAGACCAAGGAGGCTGCTGCGAAACAACAAAAGCGACGTACCACGACAACCCGACCTTTGTGGTTGACGGCGTGGTCCACTACTGCGTAGCGAACATGCCGGGGGGCGTTTCTCATACATCAACAATCGCCCTGACCAATGCAACCCTGCGCTATGGACTCCTGATTGCCGAAAAGGGCATCGAAGGCGCAAGCATCTCAAACCCCGGCCTTATGCTGGGAGTGAACTGCTACAAAGGACAATTGACTTGCAAAGAAGTCGCAGAGTGTTTCGGCCTCGACTATGTTGATCCATCTAGTCTTATGCAATGAGGCCATAACGGACGCTTGAGCGTTCACCCGTAATGTTGAAAAGGGGGAGAATTATGAGCATTCTGGATATAGCCAATCTAATGAACACCTATCTTTGGGGAAACCTGATGATTGTTTTGGTCCTGGGAGTCGCAATCTTCTATACAGTAGTTTTGAAATTCCCGCAGATACGCCTGTTTAAGCCGATGGTCATGTCTCTGTCAAAAGGGCAGTCCTCCCAAAGCGGCATCACGCCGTTTCAGGGGTTCGCGATGGCACTTGGCGGAAGAATCGGAATTGGAAGCATCGCCGGCGTAGCGACGGCTATCGCCGCAGGCGGACCCGGCTCTGTATTTTGGATGTGGGTATACGCTCTCCTAGGAGCGGCGCTTGCCTTAGCGGAATCAACTTTGGCTCAGCTTTGGAAGCAGAATGTCCAGGGCGAATACAAAGGCGGTCCGGCATATTATCTGGCAAAAACTCCTTTGCCTTGGCTTGGAGTGATGACCGCCGCGCTGGGCGTCATCGGATTCGGCTTTACCGGACCCATCGTCCAGGCATTCAACATCTCCGACTCATTCAAGAACGCATTCAGCATCCCCCCTATAATCACGGGAATCGCAGTCGCCGTATTATTCGGAATTGTGGTCTTGGGCGGCATGAAGCGCATCGGCAGAATCGCCGAGCTGGTTGTGCCGTTTATGGCTGGCGCCTACCTGATTCTTACAATCGCAGTCCTTGTAGTAAATGTTACTAAAATACCCTCTATGTTCGCCCTTATCTTCAAGAGCGCTTTCAACATGGAAGCCGTGTACGGCGGCATTTTCGGAAGCGCGATAATGTGGGGCATAAAGCGCTCCATCTACTCATCGGAAGCTGGCATGGGTACAGGCGCCAACGCCGCCGCCGCCGCTGAAGTATCGCACCCGATCAAGCAGGGGCTCGCCCAGGGCTTTTCCGTTTACAACACTCTGATCATCTGCACGTGTACAGCCCTGATGATTCTCTGCACCGGCATGTACAATGTATACGACCTGTCAAACGGCAGCGTTTTGTACTCGCAGCTTCCCAATATAGAACCCGGCGTCGGATACGTCCAAGCATCCATCGACACCCTCGCGCCAGGCGGAAGCTTGGGATCCATATTCATCGCCATCGCTATATTCTTCTTCGCCATCACAACACTTTTGTCTTTCGGATTCTATTCGAGCGTAGGACTAGCGGCGCTCTTCAAGGAATCCAAGTGGCTCAAACCGTCAATCTGGTTTGTCACTGGGCTTCAAGTCATATCCATCATTCTTGGAAGCATCTGGAGTTCTGAGACTGCTTGGGCCGTAGCCGACGTTGGCGTGGGATTTGCCACCTGGGTGAATCTGCTGGGTCTGATTTGTCTCGCTCCGCCGGTGATCAAGGTAATGAGGGACTATGACAGGCAAAAGGCGATGAACCTGGATCCTGTGTTTGATCCAGCTTTCTGCGATGTTCAGGGAGCGGAGCTTTGGAGCGACATTGCTAAGACATACAAGACACTCAATGATCCCAAGAAAGAAACCGTAAATAAGTAAATTCGCATTTCGAGAGAAGGCGGGTACAAATGGATAAAAAAAATCTGGATCTTGCCATCGAATTGAGGCACGAGCTGCATAGTCATCCAGAGTTGTCTTGTCAGGAGATCTGGACCAAGAAACGCCTCATGGAGTTCTTATCGGAGCACACGAGCCTGGAGTTGACCGACAAGGGAGCATGGTTTTACGCTTTTTACAAGGGCAAGCCAGGAAATCCCAAGATAGGCTTCAGAGCGGATTTTGACGCGCTTCCGATTGATGAGACTATTTCTCTTCCATACGGTTCCAAGTTTCCCGGTGTCGCTCACAAATGCGGTCATGACGGCCACAGCGCCATCCTGGCGGCAACGGCGCTTGAAATAGATCAGATCCATCCCGAAAACTCAGTCTACTTCATATTCCAGCATGCAGAAGAAATCGGCGCCGGAGGTTCTGAGGCCTCTAAAGCCATCACGGAAAACGGCATTGATGAAATATATGCTATACATAATACCCCTGGAGTCCCTGAAAACGCAGTCTTGATAGGAAATGGGACGGTTTACTGCGCGTCTAAGGGCATGACGATAAGCATGAAAGGGGTCTCAACGCACGCAAGCGCGCCTGAACTCGGCAAAAACCCAGCTTTCGCCATAGCTGAGATCATAGGGCGGATACCTGGGCTTATCGATCCCAAAGATTACAAGGGCCTTATACTTTGCACCGTGATCTGCGTCGATATAGGCGAAGAGGCGTTTGGCATCTCCGCTCACGACGGCAGGCTCCTCTTGACCATACGCGGCCAGTACGAGTCTGAGATGGACGCTTTGCAGGAAGCCCTGGAGAAAATATCAAAAGAGCAAGCCGATAAATACGGGCTTGAGCTTAGCTTCTCATTTTGCGAAGCTTTTCCCGAGACTTCAAACAATGCTGAATGCGCCGACAAAGTCCGCGACGCTTGCAAAGCCCTGGGCGTTCCAGTCTATGAACTTCCGGATCCCATCAGGGGTTCGGAAGACTTCGGGCATTTTCTAAAGCTCGCAAAAGGCGCAGGATTTATGGTAGGTGCCGGAGACAGGCCTCCGATACACACAATCGACTACGACTTCAATGACAATATCATTGAAACAGCCGTTGAGATTTTCAAAAAGCTTGCGATTGGATAAAGAGCGCCTCCAGTCTTCTTAATGGCGCTGGAAAAACAGATTCAAAGATTGCCCCCAAATGATTATTAATTAGCATAAAAAGGAAACCAAAAGGACGGCGCCAATAAAAGGGCCGGCCTTTTGGTTTCTTGCTTTGCGGTATCATCCCTATGGCGCTGCGCTTCACCGCTAAGGATGAAACCGTCCCTAGGCCATGGTTTGTTTCCAATGAAATCGGCAAATATGCATAGAGGACAGGTTCATCAAGCCTTGCCTGAGAGAACTTTTCGCGGAGGCGGGCAGTCTGGGGCGTGCGTCTGCTTCAAAGAGCCATCCCGCCACATAGCAGGCTTTTTATTTTGCGGCTTATTCCTCCCATCACTGAGATGGTCGCACAAGCGTTCGACCTGTTGCGCAAAAAGACTTCTGCCGCAACCGGCTTATCATTTACTAACAAGCTTACATGCCCAAAACCGTAAGCAAACGGCTTGCCTAAAGCGGTTTCAAACTAAGCTTACTTTGGATTATGACTGTACTACAGACTCCAGAATCGGCGGCTGCAAATCATCTGCTTGCTACTCATCAATACGCAAGGGCATCATACTCTATATGAAAAACGCGCGGCCATTTTGCCAAGCGCATGCATAGGCATTAGACGAGTCAATGCTGATGTCAGCGCTCCATACTTGCGATAAAGCAGATTAAATAAAAGATACGGCTTGCGTTGCGGTATTTCCTTGGGATAGCGGCGTATGATGCTTCGCAGGGAATAAAACTCTCTATACATCCATAAATAGCCTGCATGCAATTCGTCCGCCGTCATATTCTTCGGCTTAAATACTACGTGAGCAGTATTGTAATGCTCAAGATCGCGGTCAGTAATGCGTCCGGCTTCATCTAAACGGCGATATAGCTCCGTGCCGGGATATGGGGTTAAAATGTGGGATGTCAAGGTTTCAACGCGCAAAGAGATTAGCCAATCCAAGGTTCTTTGGAAAGTGTCCGTTCCGTCGCCATCCAATCCGAACACCATGCTGGCGTTGACCATTATGCCTCTGCTATGAATCGCGTCAACCACCTGTCCATATCGCTCTGCTCTATTATGCTTATTCACATCAGTCAAAGACGCTTGATTTATCGACTCCAATCCGATGAATAAGCTTTGGCATCCTGAAAGCGCCATAAAGTCAAGCAATTCTGGCTCATCAAGAATCGCAGTTGTCACAGCCGCGCTCCATACCAAACGCATGTCCTCAAGCCCGTGAAGCAATTTCTTGGCATGGTCAGCGCTGCCTATGAAATTATCATCTATAAATAGTACATGGCACGTCCCCAACGCCTTTATGTCCTTTAGAACATCAGCGACCGGCCGAACAGCATGAAACCTGTTGGCAGAGCTGTTATAGCAAAAAGCGCACCTATTGGGACAGCCTCTACTCATAGTTATAATGTTAGTGTACAGATATCTTTCGGGTTCTATCCGCGCATATAGCGGCGATGCAATTTCATATCCTCGAAAATCGCTAAAATCTCGATACTCTCCCTTTAGGCGACCGCAAGCGGCATCAGCTATAATGCGCTGCCAAACGCGTTCCGCCGGGCCAACGCAGATAGCGTCAAAATGATTGCGGCATGATTCAGGGCAGCAGGTAACATGAATGCAGCCAGCTACAACCAGCTACAACAAGGATGCCTCTTTTTCTAAAGGATTCGGAGATGGCAAGAGCGCGCGGCATTACGTCCACAGTCACAGTGATGCCCACCAAATCCGCGCCGCTCATCAAGTCAAGCCTTTCTGTATTTTCATTCAGCAGTTTGACTTCATGGATCTCAGGCGTCAAGCTCATCAATGTCATTAAGGCAAGCGACGGCGACATTCTTGTTTTCAGATCAGTATCCATCGGGCGCTTATTCATTTTGGGCTGGATTAGCAGTATTTTCATTGTCATGACCACCTGCACTTGAGAACAAAGGCGAACTCGGAGCATACGACCGTCACCCAATGGATAGAGATGAACAATGTAAATTTTTCAACGATTCCGTTTGGAACGCTAAGCACGGCCAGATAAAATACCGCCACCGCCAAAATCATCAACATGATTGCTGCGCTCAGGCACTGACTGAGGATGGCGGTATGATATTCATCATAGAGGCGTCGTCGGGTCAGGAGTAGAACGTCAAGGACTGCCGTTGCAATCAAAAGCGCTATCGCAATCAGGCCATGCCCGCCGAGTTCAAGAAAATGCGCCCAGGCAGGCATAAACCATCCGCCGTGTATCGTTGGCTTGATGTAATATAGTACATCCTGATATTCGTAATGGGCAGCTGTAAAAATAAAGACATAGCCATAGAATGCTGAAAACAGGCTGACGCAGATCGCGTTAAATGCCGGGTATTTTAGCAAGCTTTTCATTTCCTGTCCTCCTCGCAAAATATAAAAAGTTCTTCGATAGATAACCCGAATAACCGGCCTAGATCAAAGGCAAGCCATATAGACGGGTCAAATTTTCCAGTTTCAATGGCGTTAATTGCTTGGCGAGATACACCGACGAGTTCGCCAAGCTCCTTTTGAGTAAGGCCGCGTTCTTCCCTTAACTTACGAACTCTGTTTTTCATAGTCCCACCATTCACTCCATTTGCCGTCATGTTTACTTTACACAGCATATCATCATCTGCAGCTCATGTCAAGCTAACCTTACAAGGATGAGGAATTTTAATGCTCTGAGGAGAACCCGTCTAATCATAGCAAGCAGGAGATTCTTACAACTGCGCATATACGTATGCGCAGTAAAAAGTACCTATTTGGGAGGTTGAACATCCATTGAGACTCTGTATGCTCGACCTCCCAAATAGATATCTTCTTCATAACTGGGCTCACCAACGCATATGCGCGGTTTTTCTATCATTGTTCCTTTAACCAATGCAGTATAGTTTAAGTATATAATGGGAAACTGATATTATGCTTTTAGTCATAAAGCTTGACAGTGGTGAGTTTTATGTATTAATTTCACATAAATGGATATTTATTCCAACAGAGAAGTCAAATATTAGGGATAACCTGAATTTTTCTTAATATTCCTGGATTTTGCTGATGGGCGCACTATTCCCTTGGGGGGCGCTACCGATACATTTCCATATGGATTTAAAACAATTCAAAAGTCCAGATTATTCCTGATTTCGCCTGTTTTTACGAAACCAGGAAGCCGTCGTCT
>JAISZB010000385.1 GCA_031269465.1 Clostridiales bacterium
CGGCGCGCGCCTGATCAAGCGCGCTCATGCCCTCGGTCCAAATGTTGTACATCCTCCGGACATTCTCGTCGCTGCTTATTTTCTCGTACCGCTCGGCGTACTGGCTGAAACCGGCGTCCCTCCGGGCGAACTCCGTCAACGCTTCGCTCATGGCTACAACCTCCTCTATAGGCGCCTTTTCCCTCTGCGATTTGCACAGCGCCAACAGCCAGTAGTGAAGCGCGGGCGTTTCGGCGCTGTACGGCATTTTCTCCAACGAGGGCATAACTTGCTTCTCAAACTTTTTGATCTCTATGTTGTATATGGCCATTCTGTCGCTTGCGCGTTCCTGAGAGCCGTCCGCCGTAGGCTTCCGGTAAGCGAGATCCACAGGCTGGCAGAAGTCGCCGTGGCCCGGCCGCAGATTGAAATGCAGCATGTTGATTACTATCACGCGCGGCATCGCTTCGATGACGCTTTCCAAGGACGCTCCACGCTCTGCGCTGTCCTTTAGGATGCTCACAGCGTAGAGCATCCCCCTCTCGTTCATCTTTATTATTCGAAACTGGATCTCTATGTCGGCCACCTCATGCCGCGCACGCGCCTCTATGTCGAACCTGTACCCTCTGCCGAGGGGGTTGGACGCCACCTTCTGCGGCGTTAGCTGCACTATCTCGCCTATGAATGGATCCCCCGCCTCTGAAAGCACTGCGTTAATCAGGCTCTGCGCGGCGAGTCCGGCCACATCCTTGTTGGCGAAGACCGCCTCCATGATGGGATCGGAAAATGGATTCATCGCTCCTGCGTTCATTGCATATCCTCCTGTCGGCTGCTTTTTTATGGATGCGCGGCGCCGCCTTTCTCAATAATGCGATTCACAACTCGCCTGACGCCGCATACTCGCGCAAAATCCCTTGATTTCTCTGAGCTTTTCCCTTGATGCATAATGCCGTGGCAATGCAGGAGGCTGACGATTTCTTCACCATCCAGCAGCGTGATCTGACTTCGCTCATAACTATACTGCTTTTCATATAAACCCCTATGACGCTACGCTTCACCTCCAAGGGAGAAAATATTAAGTCATTTGTGTATTTGAGGCATGGACAAATGTCCATAAAATGTATTTTCATACTAAACTGCCTTTTTTGGAGTTTGATTATTCAGGTAGTGCGAAATGCCGATTCGGCATTTCGCACCCTCAATGGATAATCAAGCTCCAAAAAAGGAACATTTGATGAAAAGCGGTAATTTTAATCTTTAACATAATGATGAAATTTGAAATCTGTAGTACTTTCAAAACCTCTTAAGATTGCTTATTCTGCTTTTTATACAGAGAGTGCGAAATGAAGATTTCGGCATCCCGCACCTTGAAAGTAGATAAACGAGTCCTATAAACTGCAAATCGATAACAACTCACCCTGAAACTAATTATAAACTATTTCTAAGAAAAAGTCAATATTTTTGCTGTATTTAATAGATTTTGCCCCTGCTCGAAACCTCAGCCTTCAGACCGTTGCCATCATTAAGGCGCACGGTGCGAATGGCGCATTATGAACGCTGGAGAAACACGATCCGCTGAAGAAGCGCGATCCGCTGAAGAGGCGCGATCCATAGCGTAAAGTGATTTTGAGCGGATTGAGACTTGCCCTGGCAGTTAGCGCCATATGACTTGGCAATCCCATAAAATATCCAGTCCTCCTCAACAGTTGTCTGAGGAGGACTGGATTCACATGCAACATCTTATCAAGTTGGTTGCGTTTCTATTCTTCCCAATGAAAGAGGGAATGCCTTTTGGCTCAAGGCATTCCTGCGCTTTTCCGCGACTGAAGGAGTTAGGCGCGCTACTGAAATGATGAGGGGAAAGCTGTTAGATTTGTGGATCCGAGTTGGACGGAGACTAAGAGTTGCCGTAGCGGAAAGGCCTTGAAGAGGATCGGCAGGCGCTGGATTTGCAGGAATTAAGGCGGTGCATAAAGATGGCTTGCGCATTTGCTTCCGATTGGCTGATTGTGATGCTGAGTATAGGTAAAATACACAAGGATTTTGGTTTGATAAAATAAAGCCGTCCCTAAGAACGGCTTTATTTTATGCACTGACTTGCAGCCAAATCATCTATTATGGATCGCGATTTCCTCTTTCAAGGCGCGAAATGCCGATATCAATCGCACTCGTTGCATAGTCATGCTTCAAAATAAAACTGCATATGCAAACTGAAATTAACGGATTTAAGCTAGCCCATGCTCAATCCGTTGGAGATGCATTTTTTGAGATTGTTCGCTTAACAAGACAAAGTAAGCCGACCATCCTCCCATGCGCACTCTAAGCCCTTGATGCTTTGCCGGCTCCGCGATGGCTTTTTTAAGCTCTTCCGCGTTTGTTATAGTGAGAGTCAGCATATTTCCTCCTTGAGCCAAAAACGCTTCGATTATTGCCAAAATGCGGGTGACGCCTTCTTCACCCTCCAAGCCGCTTCTGTTTATTCGAAGATCAATGGGGGCGCCAGCCGCCATAGGCGAGGCGTCTATCTGTAAATATGAGGCGATGGCCGCAGTCGGCCCTGAAACATCCCTTCCGGGAGCAGGCGACATGTTGGCGGCTATCGGCTCTTGGCTGAAGCGTCCGTCGGCGGATGCGCCTATTCTTTTTCCGATGTTTATGACCCAGGAGAATGTGCCTATGCAAGGGGAGAATATTATCTTGCTTCTATGCTGCGCATGATGCCTGACGCGTTCGACGAAATAATCAGTCATTTCCTTTGCGATGCTGTCGCAAGCGCTGTCGCCGTTTCCAAACTTAGGCGCTTTCTTTAGAAATTGCTGGCGAAGATTCTCTTTCCCTTTCCAGTTGTTTTTCAAGATGCCTGTCAGATCCTCCAAGCTCACCAGCTTTTCCTCAAAAACGAATTTCCTTATGGCAGCCGCCGCATCTGCGGCGTTTGATACAGCTTCAGCCATTACGTGCCAGAGATCGTACCTTGAACCTCTATGAAACACATCCGTCATTTTCTCAATGCAGTCCAGCTCCAAGGCTGAAAGCAGAGGATTTGATGAATAGCGTCCATGAGTGCCGTCTCTCATGACAATTTTGTCTATATAGTCCATTGATGTGATGAGCATATGATCCAGCTGCAGCTTCCACGCCTTCATCAAGTCCGCAAATTCCTTGAAATCAGAACCCGTGTCAATTCCGTTTACGACAGGGTTTGACGGGCTTGCCCAAGATGAGAGGGACGTTGGATTCTTTGGATCAGGCGCTGGCTGATTGCGGCACGCGTCGGCGTAAATGAATGATTCTCCGCGATTTAAAGCCAGTTCAAGAAGATAAAGGAAATTGACGCCCCGAATCATTTCCTGGTTGCTTTTTCCCTGTATCAAAGTCTCCCAGCAGTTGGAGTTCGCGTATCCGCACGCGTCTTCATGGGAGACGCCCAGTTTTTCGTAAGCAGGAATTATGACATCGTCGTTATTTATATAAGGCATGCCGCCGCCATTTAGAATTAGCTCCGCTACGCGCCGGCGAAGCGGAAGAGGGCTTTCCCCGTGCATCCTCACAGTAAGGACGGGGCTTGTCATTGAAAGCTTCTCATGAGAGTTCAAGAACAGATACGTAACGGGGCTTGCGGCATCCGTTCCATCCGCCGTCTTGCCAGCCAGGAGGATGTTCAGGCCCCAGTGGTTTATAGCGTCGGCGTCGTCGGTTCCCGCGCGGGGAACAAAGCCAATCGTATAGTTGATGCCGAACTGCGTTGGGGCGTTTTCCAGCTCTCCCTGCTTGACTGCGAAATTTTCGGGATCAAGCTGGGCTCTGTCATTTACATGAAGGCAGAATGAGTCTACCATTTCCTGAGCCTTCTCTAAAGTTATTCCGCCCTCTTCAAAGTCTTTTTTAAAATAAGGCGCTGTGATGCGATCAATGAGTCCGATGGGCAGGCATGTCATGGTTTGGTGCATTGCCAGGCAAACAAGCCAAATAGACTGCAAAGCCTCCCTGAAAGACTCTGCGGGATGCTCAGGCACTTTTCGGCATATTCGGGCGATCTCCCCGTAGTTTTCCTTCTCCTGCGCCTCAGAATTCTCCGCGAGGCTTTCTGCCAGACTGGCGAAGCGTCTGGCGAATGCAACGACGGCGCCGCATTCGCGACGCACAGCCTTAACGAAATCCCAGCGGCAATCATCTGCTGAAAGAGCATCCGCTTTAGCGGACAAACGCTCTAATATCCCTGATATGCCGTACTTCAAAAGGCCGGCGTAATCAGGGCATTTATGCGATGTGGAGTACGTGCATTCCCCTAGCTCCTCAAACTTCAAGAAAGACGGCAGGGCGCTTCGCACCACTGCGCCTCCGTCCAAGCAGATTCCTGTGATGATGTCAAACGGTTCAACGGCTATGGGAATTTCAAGCATGATTTTTTCAAACGCCATGGAGCGTCTTTGGGAGGCGCTTAAGGAAGCGGTATCTGCGGTTAGAACGGTCATGCTTCCGCCAAACATTTTCTGCTTTTGATGCATCCACTTTTTGATTGCGTCGCAGTGCGCTTGAATGCGGGGCGACATGGAACGCAACTCATCAGAGCGGCACTTTTCTTCAATCTCATTGCAGGCAAGGTTCATTTCTTGCTCCTTTTTTTAAAATGCGCTTAAGCAGGGCTAAATGGAACTATATTGAGGCTGGCGCCGATTTGCAGCCATTGCGCGCAGGCGGTTTCATATGCTGATTTCCATTGAAAATCACCCTTTTTGTGCTTGATTATGCAACGAGTGCGATTGATATCGCCATTTCGCACCATCCAATGGATAATCAACAAAAAAAGGAACATTTGATGAAAATCGGTATATTATGAATTGCACTGGAAGCGGCCTAGGAACATTTGACTGCGAGTCGTAGGCATATTAAAATCAGCATCCGATGCGCGTCACGCATGGCTTATGGATGAAGCCCCAGCTTTGCCAAGGAAGCCCGAAGCGACTTCAGCAATTCGGGATCGCAAGGCGCGATATCTCCTAGAGGGTATTTTCGCCCGAGCCATTCATATTTCGCGGCGGACATGGGGTTAAAAGGCATAAGCTCCATGCGGCTTATCCCGAGGGATCTCGCGAAGGCGCCTATCTCCAGCGCTTCTTGAGCGGAGAAATTCGCTCCGGGTATGCACGGCATCCTTACTGCTATTTTGCCTGCATGGCCTTTGCACAAGAGGCTCAAGTTATTTAAGATAAGCTCATTGCTTTGGCCTGTCAGCATTTTGTGCTTGAGAGGATCAATGGCTTTTACGTCATAGAAAATGAGGCTGGCATGCTCGGCTATGCTCAGAAGTTTGTCAGGATTGCCGAAGCCGCATGTCTCAATAGCAGAATGAATCTGCATTTCACCGCAAAGCTTAAGGATGGACGCTGTGAAGTCAGCTTGCGCTAGAGGCTCGCCTCCGCTGATTGTCGCTCCTCCTCCGGAGAGTTTGTAAAACATCAAATCCTGCTCGAAAATATGCCGGATTTCTTCTATAGAGCATTCTCGCGAACTTTTTCTCAAGCTTGCCCGAAGGCAGGCTTCTGTGCATTTTAGGCACTCCCGGCACTTAGTCTTGCAGATTTCGACTTTTCCATCTCGAGGCTTTATTGCGCTGTATTCGCAAGCGGAAACGCAGTCAAGGCAGCCGGCGCAGCGCGCGCTTTGATGAATGAGCACTGCGCGCATTTCTTGAGACTCCGGTGAATGGCACCATTTGCAGCGCAACGGGCAGCCTTGAAGAAAGATTGCGGTGCGGATCCCTGGACCGTCATGAGTAGAAAAGCGATCTATATCCATCACAAATCCAGTTGTTTCAGCAGACAAATGAAAGCCTCCCTTCCAAGCCCGGCAATCTTTTGCTGCGGCGCAAGCGCAATTGCCAGGCACCGCTTGCGCTAGGGGCTGCCTTCTCAATACATTATGAGGTTTAGTAGACTTGCGGTCATATATCTGATTTGAAGCCCAATGTATCGATTTTTGGGTCGGATTATGCAATTAGTGCGAAATGTTAATATCAATCGCAATTTGAAAGTGGATAATCCGACCCCAATCTGAACTTACTAATGCAAATCAGTATAAATAGAATCTTTCATATGCAAATCAGTAAAAATAGATTCTTTCATATGCAAATAAGCATATTGAAGCGCGAAAGAAGAGTGCGCTCACATGCATTAATGATAGCACTAAAACAAAGCTGTAAGAACTGAATTTGAGAATATATTAAATTTCTCTAAAAATAGAAGCCTAAATTATCAGTTTAATACTTTTTTTTAATATAACTGATTTCGTCGTTTATAATTCTCCTATCATTATTGTTTGGATTGTTGAGATATATAAGATTTATTTGTGCAAACTGCGATTGCTTCTTCAACTGTATAAAGAAACGGTTTTGTTGATGGATTGGCATCTGAAATCTCATGCCGGTTTGCAGCCATATGCAGGTTCATATGCGAATCAGCAAAATCACACTCCTGAATCTGGGTTTTCAAGTTGCGAGTCAGTTGCCAATCGAAGATTTTTAGCCCCTTTCTAGATGCCTATTCGCAGGCGGACGCGCCTGCTTTGGAAATTGATAATCATAGAGTGGTGCGCAATGCCGATATCAATCGCACTCGCTGTACAGTCGAGCTAATAGAAATGTGAGTCAGCATGCATGCACGAATCGCGCGGAACTGAATCTCTTTGGCATGGCAGTTTCATAATTCAAGCGTGCTGACGGACTTAAAAGGCTAAATGGAAGGGAGGGCTGGCTTTAACTGATGCAACGAATATTGAGATATTCCAGGAATCTCCTGCAAAAGAAGCTCTGAATATTAAGTATACTGAAGATCATAGGAAAGTTCCGGCTCGAAGCTTGAGGAGCATCCGAGAAAATGGACGTCAAGATCTTAAATCGCAGCGTCTGATTTAGCGTCTTCGCTTTAATCGCTTAGAATCAGCTCTTTGCGCTGGAAGCTCAGCGATTTCCGTAATATTTAAATTCTGTATGAAGCAGAGGAGGAAGAGTAAATGTTCAAGACATACAAAATCCTTTCACTGGCATTATCAGCTTTGATTGCTCTTTCCGCAACATCCGCCTGTGGCGGAGGCTCAGTCCAAACAGAGCAAAACAGCCCTTCCGCTTCAAGCGCTTCAAGCGCCGTAGAAGCCTCCACAGCTGTTGCTGAAACAGTAAAAAGCAAGCTTGGAGAAATTGAGATCATGGCTGATGTGAATGTCGATGTAGAAGGCGGAACCCTTAATGAAAACAAATATCTCGATTATATCGAAGAGCAGACGGGGGTGAGAATCAAAGTCCAGTCTCCAGGCTCGTCTTCATACACAGATAAAGTGAACATTGTCATGGCTTCAGGAGACGCTCCGGACGCCGTCATGATCGGATCCAGCAATATGATCAATCAATTGGCAAGAAACGGCGTATTGACAAACGTAGAGCCATATGTCACTGACAGCGGAAAGTATCCGCTTCTGGCATCTCGCATGCCGGAAGCGGCATATCATCCTGTTTCAAACAACGACAGCATCTGGGGAGTTCCCTATGCCCGCTTCGACGCGTTCACTCAGGTGACATTCGTACGCAAAGACTGGATGGCAAAGCTTGATTTGCAACCTCCTGCTACTTTGGATGATTTATATGCGATTATGAAGGCTTTTACAGAAGAAGACCCGGATGGAAACGGCATCGATGATACATACGGGCTGCTGGGAGGAGGGTTCAACCCCGTCCTGTATTACGGAGGCGCCTTGTTCCGCGCCATATTCGACTGCAATACATACCAAGTGATTGAAGGGGAAGTGCTGCCCTGGCAGATCAACCCCAATTACAAAGAATATTTGAAATACATGCGTAAGCTAGCTGATGAAGAAATAATGGACTCTGACATCCTAAACAGCACGACGCAGGTGATGATGGATAAGCTTGCCACTCATAAATACGGATTGTTGACTAATTTCTGGCATGCCAATCAGTTTCCTGGCTATGACACATGGACGATAGGCGACGAGTGGACCACGATTGACATACCAAAAAACATCAAGGGCGAACCCGGAAGATTTTCCTATGAAACTCTGAGCAGGCACTACGCGGTGATTCCCTCTACCAGCAAGAAAATCGATTTGACCATGACCGTATTCGACTGGGTTTGCAGCGATGAAGGCGTGAAATACGTGAATCTTGGCGTTCCGGGAAGCGACTATATTATTGATGAAGAGGGCAAGCCGCAGCTTGGAACGACAACCAAATTCTCAATCAACTGGATATTCACTTTGATGAATCCAGGCATAAAAAATGAAGATACAGAATCCTACCTGGCTTTGACTTATCCCCAATCATCCATAGATTGGCTAAACCATGCCGCCGAACAGGGAAAGCTTGATCCTATTGCGGTGAATCTTCCTTACAATCCGGATCTTATCCAGGCCAATATAGATAAAGTGGTAGAAGAATACACATCGCAAGCAATTCTGGGCAATATTGACATAGATGCGACATGGGATAAATACATTAGCGACTATATGAGCGCCGGAGGGCGGCAGGCGGTTGATTTCAATACGCAGTGGTACAACAGCGGCGGCAAGGAGATTGTCGGGAATTCCTGAATCTGGGAATTCTCATCGCGGAGGGACGGCATTTCAACCCTCCGCGATGCGGCTGGCATTTAAGCTGAAAATGAAAGGAAGCCTTGCGCAGGCTTTCCTTTGAGCGCTAAAACTTAAGAGGAGGCGCGGCTTTGGAGGCGAGGCGAATTCGAATGAATCGAAGCTTCAAGATGATGATAAGGCGCGTCTATGCCAATCGTCTGATGTATCTGTTTATTTTGCCTGGTTTCATTTGGTTTTTGATCTATAAGTACGGGCCGATGTACGGAGTGGTCATTGCATTTAAAGACTTCAAGTTTTCTGAGGGGATTCTTGGAAGCGCATGGGTTGGATTGAAGCATTTCCAGTACCTGTTTTCCATGTCTGACTTTTACAACATTGTTCGTAATACAATCACTATAAATCTATGGAACTTGCTCTTTGGATTTACGGCTCCTATCATCTTGGCTCTGATTATGAACGAAGTGTACAGCTTGAAATTCAAAAAGGCCGTACAGCTGGCTGTCTACTTTCCTCATTTCCTCTCTTGGGTCGTCTTTGGGGGCATTATCATAAACATGCTCAATCCAAGCCAGGGCATGATCAACATGGCGATAAAGGCCTTGGGAGGGAAGCCCGTCCATTTCTTGGCGCAGTCCAAATATTTCGTAGGCATCGTAGTCATCACCAGCATCATCAAGGAGGCGGGGTGGGGGACGATTGTCTATTTGGCGGCGCTGGCTGGAGTCGATATGGATCAGTATGAAGCTGCGGTCATTGACGGCGCCAATAGATGGCAGAAGCTCATATACATCACTTTGCCCGGCATATCCAGCACAATCATCATCATGCTCATACTGAGGGTGGGATACCTGCTGGATGTCGGATTCGAGCAAATCTACGTCTTGTACAATCCGTCCGTATACAGCGTCGGAGACGTCATCAGCACATACATTTACCGCATGGGGCTTCAAAACATGCAGTTCAGCTTGACAACCGCCATTGGGCTCTTTCAAGGCGCCATAAACTTCGCCTTGATATTTACGACCAATACGCTCGCCAAAAGATTCAGCGACGTCTCCATATGGTGAATACGCATGAAGGAAGTGATTCCATGGCAAAGGCGCGACGAGAAAATCCTTTCATAATCATTGTTCTTTTAGCGGTCGCCATAACAGCCGTTATTCCGATATACTACGTGATCATGACATCGCTGAGCCAGCCGTCTCTGGTTCGGCAAGGCGAGCTTCTTTTGCTGCCGAGGGGATTCACCTTGGACTCTTACGGGATGATACTGAAAAACGGCAGATTTCTAAACAGCTTCAAAGTGACCCTTATACGCACGCTTTCTGGAACGGCTCTTAACTTAGCTATGCAATCAACCTTCGCATACGGCCTTTCAAAACGGTATCTTCCTGGAAGGAAATTCTTCATGATTTTCGTCGTCATAACCATGATGTTCAATGGAGGGATAATACCGACTTATCTGGTAGTCCGCCAGACGAAGATTATCAATACAATATTCGCGCTTCTTGTTCCATCCGCCATCAGCGCCTGGAATGTCATAGTCTTGAAGTCGTTTTTCGAAAACATCCCCGAAAGCCTGGAGGAATCCGCCAGAATTGACGGCGCGAACCCGTTTGTGATATTCGCGCGGATCGTTTTGCCGCTTTCTACTCCGGTTCTCGCTACAATTGGCCTTTTTGCGGCTGTAACTCATTGGAACGCCTTCATGGATGCAATCATCTACATCAATAAAGAGTCATTGGAAGTGCTTCAGATTTATCTGAGGGATATGGTTTTGCAGTTTGAAGTGCAGTCAGTTATGGGAGACGCAATGAGTTTGGGGGATGTCTCCTCGCTGTCTCTCCAAACCTCGGCGATTTTTGTATCAACCATTCCTATGCTTCTGGCATACCCGTTCATACAAAAGCATTTCGTTACGGGAATGATGATTGGCGCGGTGAAGGGATGATTTTTTTCTATAGCTCTGATTTGCACTCAAAATCGGCGCATTTGGCTGTAAATAAAGCTGCATATCAAAGGAGGAGTCATTATGCCGAAGCAATTGGTCGCCAACAATCCTGGCGTCTGTGAAATTGAAGAATATGAAGTTCCGGAATTGAAGAGCGGGGAAGTAAAAGCTAAGACTCTGTATGGCTGTCCGAAGCATGGGACTGAAATGCAGTTTTTCTTCAATAAGTCATCCATTGACACTCATGACTATGATTTGGATAAATTGATGTTCGTCAAGTCTGAAGATTCGCAGGGCAAGCCGTTTATGAAGTATCCCGGAGTCAACGGAAAATACTATCCGGGAAACATGTGGGTCGGAGAAATCATTGAAACTGCGGGGGACGTCAAGGATTTTAAAGCGGGACAGCGCGTCGCTGCCCATGGGAAGCTTAGAGAGATTCAAGTCGTCCAGGCTGACGCGCTTCATGCCATGCCTGATGATATGGATTGGAAATCAGCGGTATGCCTGGATCCGATTACTGTTTCTTACGGAGGCGTCCAGGATTCGAGGCTTAAGCTTGGAGATGTTGCGGCGGTATTTGGGCTTGGAGCCATAGGCCTTTTGAATGTGCAGCTGGCAAAGCTTGCGGGAGCATCGAAAGTCATAGGGCTTGATGTCATTGAATCCAGAAGAAGCGCAGCGACTCAGCTGGGAGCGGATTTTACGATTAATCCCGCTGAAGTGGACGCCGGCGAAGAATTGAGGAAGCTCACAAATTATAAAGGCGTCGACGTCGCCTTTGAAACGAGCGGCAGCTACTCTGCCCTGCATCACGCGATTAGAGGAATCTGCCCTGCGGGAACTGTCTGTTCGCTGGCGTGGCATCAAGGAAGCCCGATTGGGCTTGACCTCGGAAAGGAAGCGCATTATAATTTTCCCAACCTGATTTTTTCTTTCCCCGGATATGGATGGAGCCGCTTTCCGAATTGGGACAGGCAAAGGCTTCAGCAGTCGTGCTGGAATCTTCTGAGAAGCGGAAGGATCAATTGCGATCCAATCGTAAATCCGGTGGTGGATTTCATGGACAGCGCGCAAATGTACATGGCTATTGCGTCTGATCCATCCAGCAGCATAAAGCTGGGGGTAAAATTCTAGCGCTTGCCGAAGCCTCGGCAGGCATGCCGCTCTGAAGAGAGTCTTGTGATCGGAGGCGAGAAATGCAGTATTGCAGCTTAGGGGCAACGGATCTTGAAATATCGAGGCTGACATTTGGCTGTTGGGAGATGGGTTCGGATGCGTCGTGGTGGGGACAGTCGGATGATGCCGGCAACATCAGGGCTGTTCATGCGGCGCTTTATAATGGCATAACAACATTTGACACGGCTGAAGGGTACGGAGGAGGGCACTCGGAGCAGGTGCTGGGCGAGGCTTTAAAGGGCGCAAGAAGCAAGGCTGTCATTGCAACCAAAGCTTCAAAGGCAAACCTTAAAAGCGCCGATCTCCGGAATGCTCTGGAAAGAAGCCTGAAGAATCTGAAAACAGACTATGTCGACCTCTATTACATTCATTGGCCGAATCCAGAAATCCCGCTGGAAGAGACCATGGGCCAGATGATGAAACTCAAGGGCGAAGGGCTTATAAGAGCTGTCGGAGTGTCAAATTTCAGCGCGAGCCTTCTTGAAAGCGCTTTGGCGTTTGGGCGCATAGAGGCCGTCCAACCCGAATACAGCCTGCTCCAGCGCGACATAGAAAAAGATCTCATCCCGTTTTGCCTGGAGCATTCAATCAGCGTCGCAAGCTACAGCTCCATCGCCAAGGGGATTTTGACAGGACGCTTCCATCTGGGGGGAAACCGCTTGAAAAGCGGGGATTTCCGCTCGACTCGAAGGTTGTTTCTAAAAGAGCATATGGAAAAGGAAGCTGAATTGATCCTGCTGATGAAAAAATTAGCAGATGAAAAAAGTGCGTCTGTTTCACAGATAGCCATTGCTTGGCTTCTTAAGCAAAAGGGACTTGCAACAGCGATTATTGGAACTCAAAGTGAAAAGCATCTTTTAGAGAATGTTAAAGCCTTGGATATTGACTTGACTGAAGAAGAAGCAAAGAAGCTCAGTGATGTCAGCTCCAATGTCATTGCATCCATTGACTCGCAAGAGCGGTAAATAGGAGGGAAGGTTTTAAAGCGTCGCCTGCATTTAGAAGAGTCTTTGATTTTAGGCATTTCCCGCTAATGCAAGATCTAAATCCCGTCAATTAAACTGATCCGCAGTTAACTAATTTCTGGGTGAATTTTGAAACGCTCAGCGGATAATCCGACTCTAAAATCCGCTGAGGAGAAATGTCTTTGACATACACTTTTCCAATGCTAGCCAGTACAAGGAATAACGTGAAAAAGAGGGGCAAAGCCCCCCTTTTTCACGTTATTCGGCTATAAGAGGTCTTTGCCCTTTGAATCCTCGGCAAAACCTGCGATTTTCATTTCGTATTTTTTGTAGGTGCTATTGCTGACTCCCAGTAAAGCCATGATTTTCTCTTTTTCTACATTTGCAATGATCAATATCATAATAAATAGCCCTTTGCAGGCATTTTTGCCGAAAGGAAGGGCATCAATCAAAGCAGAGAATTTTGCGTCCATAAAAGCAACTCCCAGAATTGCGACTGATATTCCATTTATAAGAGCAATTATACTAAATTGCATATAATTATTCAAGAAAATAATAAAAAATTCAGAAGTGCTTTTTGAAAGAATGACATAGAGTAAACAATATTAGCTACTTAGTTTTGCTGCTATTACGTTAAAATCTAGTTATGTCAATATAGCATGTATGTCTGAAAAGCAGTAAGTGTAGGCCCCGGTGCGGCCTGCTTGCCTTTGGAGCATCGCAGACAGGCGCAGCAAGCTGGAGAAGCCGAAACTCAAGTCCGCCTGCAAGTGATGGGGCATAATTGATCGAGAGCTATACCGCTTTTCATCAAATGTTCCTTTTTTGGAGCTTGATTATCCATTGAGTGGTGCGAAATGCCGAAATCGGCATTTTGCGCTCGCTGTATAATCAAGCTCCAAAAAAGGTAATTTAGTACGAAAATACATTTTATGGACATTTGTCCATGCCTC
This sequence comes from Clostridiales bacterium, assembly GCA_031269465.1. Classification (GTDB taxonomy): domain Bacteria; phylum Bacillota; class Clostridia; order Lachnospirales; family WQUN01; genus JAISWZ01. Next base: position 13,632 of record JAISZB010000385.1, read on the forward strand.
AAACACACAAATAGTTTAATATTTTCATCCTTAGTGGTGAAGCGAAGCTTCATAGGTGTTTATATGAAAAGCAGTATATGTACTGTCGCAGGCGGCATCAGCCGCTTGCCTCCGCATCGCCTCAAATCCCTCAGGTCTGTTTTATGCTCGGTTTTAAACGCTTTATCAGCCGTGGCAAGACTAATTTTATCAATAATGATGTAAATCAATACCAAGCCCCTTCACAACGACTTGAGCTCGTTCATGTTAGAACTTCAATGCACCCAAAGCAATTATCGGGGCTACGCAGATTCTTTCGCATATGTCGAGGCGGGCTTCAGGCATTAGCTTCAAAAGATAAATAGCTTGACTTTATTTTTATTAAAGCAAAACTGCCCTGCCTAAGCCAGGGTTCATCCAATGGATAGCGTATGAAAATCAATGCCTCGCGACATACTCCCGCTGCCTAAAGATGCGGGGCTTCTATTTGCCTCCAACCACCTTGCAGTCCCTGCCGAGGCACCCGAAGCCGAAGCAGGCGACGTCATACCCTTGAAGCTTCAGGTTGTGGGGGTAATTCATGCCGGTGATCTGCGCCAGCGCCCTTTTCGCGGCGTCTTCAAGAGCCTTGTCGCCCTTCTTGCCGTCGAAGGATTTAAACTCCACGATGACGGCCAGCTTGGCCTTTTCGCTGAAAACGATCTGGATGTCCGAGAATCCGTACCCGGCCTGCTTGTTGGTCTCAATTTCCAGGCTGAGCATGAGCCCGAAGAAAAACACATGGTAGACCTGCTCATGGCTGCCTGCAATGTCGCGCGGGTTGAGCAGCAG
>JAISZB010000079.1 GCA_031269465.1 Clostridiales bacterium
ATACTGCTTTTCATATAAACCCCTATGAAGCTTCGCTTCACCACTAAGGATGAAAATATTAAGCCATTTGTGTGTTTGAGGCATGGACAAATGTCCATAAAATGTATTTTCATACTAAATTACCTCTTTTGGAGCTTGATTATACAGCGAGTGCAAAATGCCGATATCAATCGCACCATTCAATGGACAGTCAAGCTCCAAAAAAGGAACATTTGATGAAAAGCGGTATATAATCAAGCTGAAACATAGACTGCAAGTCGATCTAGGATATCTGGCCTTCCAGCGCGTCGGCGCACTTTTCTAACGGAGCGCCATGCCCCCGAATCAGCCTCCAGTTCCTGCAGGCGCTGGATCGCTCTTGTCCGTAATAGCGTCTGTGTGCATGGCTTAGAAACGAATAGGGCTACAGACCATGCAAAACTGCGAATCGGCAGATTTTCTGCCATAAAAACTCGATTAGACCAAGCTCAAAAATTTCTGCGTTCTAAACAAAACGGCCTGCAGGGCGAGGATTTGATTATCCCTCCCCGCAGGCCGCATTATGGGTAGCGCGCTTGATTTGACGCCTCTTCAGGCCTAGCAGTTTTCTGGTTTGCAGTATATTCTGCATCTTCATATTTTTGGCGCTGGAGACTCCCGCCTCATATACCGCTTTTCATCAAATGTTCCTTTTTTGGAGCCTGATTATCCATTGAGTGGTGCGAAATGCCGATCTCGGCATTTTGCACTCGCTGTATAATCAAGCTCCAAAAATGGTAATTTTATATGAAAAGCAGTATATGTCAGGAGCTGTGGTTCGCAGGCATTAGGCGGTGGATTGTTGACCTACTGCGCCTGTTGCTTTTCGTTGTAAATGTTGTAGTACTCCCAGCTTCTATAGAAATTGATGGGATGCTCGTCTTTTTCGCCTAGGAGCTCCACGGAGCCCGATGCGGTGACATACTGGCTTTCAAAGATGACGGGGTATGACTCGTAAATGACGTTTGCTTCATCAATGAAGGGATCGGAGCCGGCAAAGCCCAGGAGCATGTTTACAGCCGCGCCAAGGCGGCTTGAAGAGAAAGTCCAATCTCCTTCAATGGACATTTCTTCGTAGATTGCATCTATGCCTGAAGCTTTTTTTGCGGAATCGTTTTGCCAGATTAAGAACGGAGTTTTGTAGAGCCTTATAAGTTCTTCCGCTGGATCATCCGAGTGTGGTATAAGGGCTTCGTAGATGCTTTTTTCAAAGCTGGGGAGGTGATCCCCGTAATATACCAAGACGACGGGTTCCGGCCTGTTTCGCAAATAGTCTGTCAGAACCCCGAGTTCGCGGTCGCAGTCAAGCATGCCGTAGATATAGTTGTATAGAGCATTCTCTTCATTCTTTGTAAAATTGAGATCTGAGGAGAAGTTAAGCTCGGAGTCTCCGTACTTGTCAAGATATGGACCGTGGTTTTGTATTGTGACGCAAAATTCGAAGAATGGCTTTTCCGGCGCGCTTCTCATATGCTCTTCGTATTCAGAGATGATTTTATTTATCGTCTGCTCTTCTGTGACATACATGCCTTTCGTGTCGGTTTTATCGAAGCTTTCTATGTCTATCAGACGGCTGAAACCCATGTATCCGTAAACATTCTGCCTGTTGTAGAACCATCCGAAGCCGGGGTGTATGGCTATATTGTCATAGCCTAGAAAGCTCAGGACTGAGGGCATGGCGGATATCGGCTTGGCTATAAGGGAGTACGCGTAAGGCGCGCCCCTGAAGTGGCGGGAATTCATGCCAGTGAATATGTCAAATTCAGTATCGGATGTTCCGCCTCCCACATTCGGGACTACAATGTAACCAGAAATGGATTCCTCCTTCAATTTTTTGAAGTTTTTCATAGGATCCGCATAATTGCTGAAGTCGAGGTGTGGGCTTGAAATCATGTCAGAATATGCTTCGCTGAGAATCAAGATGATGTTCGGCTTTAGAACATGCTCCGAGTCGGCTCGTTCTGCGCCAAGCAGTTTAGCTATTTCAGGCGCGTCTTTGTCATACTGGTATGGCTTTTTAACGCGGCTGTTGTCCATGGTGTATATGAAGCTGTAGAGAAAGCCCTTGGACTGAAAATTATCGGTTTGATTGTAGATGTTTCCCTTCATGAAGAGGCTCGCATAGATTTCCGGACTTGCCAGAACCAGGCTGTTGACGGCCAGCAAAATCCCCAGCGATGCGGCTGCCCCGGTCAGCCTTGCAATCAGGTTCATCGGCTTATTCCTGATTAAAATCAAAGATAAAGTGAAGACTAGCAAAAATAGAAAAGCGCCTGCGCCTACGGCAAGAAACGTGCTTTTGCTGATGCTTTTTGCTATGCCTAAAAATTCTCCTCCCAAAAGGATGTCATTGGGCTTGAAAGGATCCTGGCGCATATTTATCATGTTGCGGTTTACAATTGAAAGAGCCGATACTGCGGCGCCCACCAAGCCGCAGGCAAGAGCGGCGCTGTTTGAAGCAAAGTACAAGACTAGCATTGCAAGAACTACAGGCAGCCAGTTATAGAGGGCGATCATGTACCCTGACTCTTTCACGCACTCCCAGATTTCCATTATGGAGGTAGGCTGAAAGCCAAACATTGCGATTGTTGCGGCGGCTGATGCAAGAGCTATAAGAATCAAGCTCACAGGCAGGTTGAGGCGGATGGCTTTCAGTCCGCGCCTGCGGAAAATGCGTTTCAAATAATCCATCAGATTTGGCGCAGGAGACTCCCGCCTCAAATGCCCTCAGGCATTATGCGGGGTGGAATGCGCCGCTCCTTCCCTTCGGTTAGAATAGCCGTTCGATTAGCTAATGGCTTGAGCTTCTTGCAGCAGAGCTTTAGCGCTTAGGCATTAGTCGGTAGGTTTATGATCTCTTTTCCTGATAGAAAATACTGATTGCATATGCCTATTATACAGATTTTCATCAAATGTCCCTTTTTTGTTAATTATCTATTGAGTGGTGCGAAATGAAGCTGCAAAAAAGGTATTTTCAATGAAAATCAGTATGAGCATAGGAACACTATAATTTTGCGATTTAAACATTCGTGATGAAGCTCAGAAAAGGCTTGCTGATTTTAATTGAAAATTACCAGGCGCATTAGGCTTCAAATCCTTAAGCGTCTGAGTGCTGCATTATGCTCGCTTGCATATAGCAATCCTTTCAATAGACGCAAATTTCTTTAATTCCCCAAAAAACGCCAGGAGCTTCATTGAGCTTTATTAGATTGCGCATCGCATTATGACGCACTACATTATTATAGAATAAAAAGAATTATTTAACAAGTGAGTTTGATATTTTTCTCTCAATGCTGTTCTTGTTTTTATGCAAGGCGATTCCCGAATAACAAAGGATAATGGCAATAAATGGGATTGGCTATTCATTAATGAATTGAAATTGCAAATCATTTTCCTTGACAATCCTTGACTAATGAATTATACTGATTTGCGATGAATTCCCTGGCTTAGCGCTTGATTATAAAGCGAGCGCGATGCCGTTATCTGCATTCACTCTTGTAAGGGATATTTGAACTCCAAATTAGTGCGTTTGACTGTAAATACTAAAATAGACATTGATTTTCGCGTTCTTAGCTCAGTGGATAGAGCGTTCGGCTCCGAACCGAAAGGCCGGGGGTTCAATTCCCCCAGAGCGCAATAACGACCGATTTCGAGGAAAGGATTATACAATGAGCGCGATTGATCACGGCATTTCGCACCTTGAGAGCGGTGGCTTGAACTCAAGTGGGGATCGCCCGGCGTCATTGACTCGTCGACTTTGCAAGGATTTTCACGTGCTTTTTTTCTTTTCGCCTGACTAAGTTTAAAGACCCGAAAGTGGATGATGCGATCTAAGAATCAATCTGACCTAAATCGCCAGTAGAAAATAAAAAAAGGGCCCTCTCAAATCGAGAGCCCTTTTTCCATTCTTTTGCCGATCACATTGTTCTTCGAGGCAGTTCAACAATTGCGCTGCATCCGCCTTCAGGGCGGTTTTCCAATGTAAATCTACCTCCATACTGCGCCACAGTGTTCCGGCAGTAATGAAGTCCGAAGCCTGTTCCGTTCTGCTTGGTTGTGAAGAAGCTTTGATCTAGAAGGGAAGCATCCTTAAGGCCTGTGCCGTTGTCGTTGATGACGACGGCAATATCATAATCTGTGGTTTCCACATTTATATCTATGCAGCCTTTGAAGGACATTGACTCCACTGCGTTGCTGAGCAGGTTAGTGAACACCATCCGGATTTTCTGCCTCTGACCGGAAAATTGCAGGGCTTCGTCGGTCGGATCAAGATCAAAAACCATGTGCTCATAAGTGCGTCTGTATTCATCCACTAGATCACTGAGCATCGCCGTTAAATCAATAAGCTCTTCTTTTTCATCCTCTCGTGCGCTATGGATGAAATCCAAAACAAGCTGATTGATCTTGAAGAGTTCCCGTTTGATAATTTCGCAGTTTTTGTTGTACTTGCCCTCAGTGTCGCTTGTTTTGATTAGATCTAGATGAGCTAAAGCCACGTTAAGTGGATTTTTTATTTCATGAGCCACAGTTGCAGCCATTTCTTCGAGTGTTTCTTGATTTTCCCCCAAAAAAGCCATTCAATTTATCACCTCAGTGTCACCGTTTTCTTAAGATTTTCATAATATCCTATTCAGCTGGCAACATAATTGTTGTGCCGGATACAATATGATTTGGATCTTCGATATTGTTGTAATCCATTACTTTTTTTAGCATCGCGGCAGAGCCATAGTGCTTTACGCATATGGAATTCAAGGTGTCCCCCTTCTTGACTACGTATTTCACAGGCGCAGCGGAAGGAGCCTCTGCTTGAGTAGCTGACGTCTGCGATGAAGGCGCGTCGCTTTCGTTTCCCTCTATGATTTGGGTTGCGGGAGTTGCGTCATCATCAGTCTTGTAGGCCGGGGAAACGTCTTTGCCGATTTGAGAGAGTTCGTTGATGTATGATTCATTGAGCTGGACTATCTGCTTTTCCATGCTCGCAATTCGATCCTGATTTTGTATAAGCCCTGCGCCCATTATGAAAGTGACTATAAAGAGCACTGCGCAGAGGCCAACCAAGAGGTTCAGCACTCGCTTCTGCTCTTGCATGTCTTTTTGATAGAAGCGGGTAGCTTCCCTGACGCGTATCAAGCTGTCCGCTGCCTGAAAGCGCTCAGAGGCAAGCCGGGGTTCCGGCGGAGCTTCGGAAGCCGCAGCTTCAAGCCTGCTTGAGGGATTGTTGAGCTCTTGGTACTTGTTCATTCCTTCATTTTTTTCGTAGTAGATGAAGTAGCCTTTCGACTCATTCAGGCTGGCGCCATTTCGGGTATATGTATAAAATGCATTTGTTTTCTCAATCGGATCCATGACGAAGAGCACTTGATATTTCTTCTTGAAATTCTCAAGATGCGCCTGTGCATATCCGCTGTTCAAGCTAGCCCCGTAGCTGGGCTGGGATAGCATCCAGCCGACAATCTTCATTCCAGGGTAATGCTCGTTGATGCATTCCTGCGCATAATCCATGGAGCGCTCTGTGAACAGAGCAAGTCCGTTTTTGACCTCTGTATGCCTGCCTTCAATGGCGCCGCTTATAAAAAGTATCGGTTGGCTGTCGATTACCATGTAACGCCCCGCAAGCATTGCCACGCGCTCTTGGTAGTCTCCGGCCTTGGCGAATTCGTACAGGTATGAGCATACGCTGTCTTCTAGATATATGCGCATGCCTTCGCCGATTGTTCCGATTTGCTTTATGTTTGCGGGCAGTTCAAATTGATCCATTGGAATTCCTCCTAAAGCAGAGCTTGCATCCCTGCTCTTTCTCAGGGATTTAGAGATCTTTAAGTGCGGCGGATCATTGCCTTTCCCTACAGAGACATCCGCTAAAAGGAGCTTGCTCCGGGTTTTAAGCCCCTGAGTGAATTGATTCGAAGGCTTTGAAGCTCTCCGGGAAACTATCTTTGGCGCATATAAAGTTGAAATCTCAAAACGAAATTCCTAACGATTTGAACTTCATCCAAGTTGAAATGCATTTCAAATGAAATCTGTTTCCGGCTGAAATTAGTTAACCAGCTTCAACTGAAAATCAGTTTTAGGTGAAACCTTCTTAAAGGAGAAACCCTTTTCAAGATGAAATACTTTTCAAGATGAAATTCTTTTCACTCTGAAATCATGAATCCTTTCAAGATAAAACTCATCTAAAGGAAAAATTCCTGCGCAAAAGAATGGTTTTGTTTCCTCATTCAATAAAGCCTTCGAATGGCTTAAGCATCTTTATCAGTTTTACAGGCAGAGGCATCGCGCTAAGTTTATTAGAAGCATAAGAATTGCTCTTCTTGGCGGTGCAGACGCTGGTACTTGATTGTTTCATGATTCATTGGATAATCAGGGCCAGTGATTGCACGCCGCCATTTCAGGACGCTTATTATTGAACAGGTTCATCAGTTTATGCTTCATAGATTTAAGCCTTGGTCAGAAGAAGCTTGGGAATAAATCAAAAGGCTTGTGAAGCGCGTTATTCTGCAGGGAGTGCAATTCTCCTAAACGGCGCCCGCCGAAAATCTTTCCCCAATTGATTGCATACGGAGGCGCAGCCGCGTAAGCCGTAAAAAACGGACAAAAGCCTGGCTGGCGTTTAATTCTGCTATGAACTTGAAGATTCGCTGGAACTTCAAATTTAGGTTCAAACCAACGATGCCATTGAAAATCTCGCATGATAACCTGAGTCTTAAGGTCATTAGGGCTTGCCAGATCAGAAATAATCGGCGTATAAATTCTTAAGCTGCTGTCGGATATTTCTCATCCGGTCATTAGGGAAGTTAATTATAAGAAATATATGCCAGGGTGATGGAAATGATGACAAGCAATTAAGCTTTTATAGCCAGGTGGATGAATCCAGCTATGACCATTTGCAGTCAAATGTTCCTATATTGGAGATTTACTGTCTCTTTCGCGTTTTTTGATCAACCTCCCAGATTGGCAGTCAAATCAGTATAGCATCCAGCATGAGGGTTTGGCAGCTTCAAAGCCTATGTCTGCTGATTTGCAGCCAAAATCAGTGCTTTCAAGTGCAAATCAGTATAGATTGAAGGGATGCCGAACAAATGATTTTAAGCAGAAAGCGCTAAGAAGCATTTTAGGCTGCCCAAGCAGAAATTCTTGCTCATCTCTGAACCAATTACGCATCAACTTTTTCGCTCAAGGAATCAGTGAAAGTCAGTGAAAGCTTCCAACCTTCTATACTGATTTTCATCAAATGTTCCTTTTTTGGGGTGAGAAATGGCGATATCGGCATTTCGCGCTCGCTGGATAATCAAGCGGCAAAAAAGGTTATTTCAAATGAAAATCAATGTATAATGAGGCTTTGGGATGCAGACTCAAAAAAACAAGCCCAAAAGGCGGATGAGCCGCAATTTTTGGAGCGACATTAATGCCGATCGCAGACGCTTTCAGGCGATTGTTTTCCCAACAAGGATAGCGTCGACTTAACCGGTGGGGGCGGGAGCAAAATAGGAGCGATCTGAAACAGGAATGCAGCATGCACTAATAGATACGGAAAAAAACAACTGGCTATTTTTTGACGTTTATCTATACTTGCTATTCTTATTGAAATAGTGCTCACTGGCTTAAAAATGCATTATAAGCTATCCTATACTGATTCGCACTTGCAGTTTCTGTTTTAGCTTGACTATACAGTTAGTGCGAAATGCCGATTCGGCATTTCGTACCCTCAATAGATAATCAAACCCCAATTTGGGTGCATTTGGCTGCAAATCGAGCTTCCCGTTTTTCTGGCAAACCTTTGCCCAGCCACTTTATGGACTGTCAAGAAGCGTCTTGGAGAAGGAAGCATAATGGTAAGAACCGAAATCTAAAGTTTCTTTGGAATGCTGCATGCAAGCCCGCAAAATTACCGCCTCCCTCCGCATGCCTCTTAAAGAGGCCTAAAGTTGGATGCTTGTCCAAAGCGCGATTAAAGCACCTTCAAGATGAGCGTTGTTTCGCGCTTGTTCTGCATCCGGTTCGATTGATGGGGTGAAAAAGAAAATAAGAAAAATAAGGCAAATTTTTTGGCTAAAGCGGGTTTATATATTGGATAACCCCAGTGTATCAGAATTTGAGCGCAATATATGGAAATTAGTGTAAACAGTAAAATTTTTTTTATTATATATTGCTTTAATATTCGAATAAATGAACTTTTAAATGCCATTAATCGATTATGTATAATCGCTTGTTCACCAAATTTAGATAATATTTATCTTATATATATTTTTGAATTTCGTGTCATTAGGATAGCACCATTATTTACCAAAATTTTTTATTAAATTACTGGGAAAAATGAACTGTGTTGTTATTTACTCCTGTATAAAAAACGAATTGATTAATCGTAATGCTGGCAAGGCTTAAATATAATATAATTATAATAAAGGTTTTTGCTTGAATGCGAAAACTTCCGCATTTAGCTCATCTTCATAAATCCCCTGCACAGGAGGCTGCGCCTTGAATAAGAACATTCACTACATCAATGCCCTGATGGATAACGCAGTTGATTCATTCAGCAGGATCTTCGCTGACAATGTAAGGGGCAAGATGCATCATCACAAACATACGATCATTCTGTGCATCGGAACGGACAGAGCTACCGGGGACAGCCTGGGCCCCATTGCCGGACACAAGCTTTCGTCCTCTTTGGCTGAAATGACGTTAGTATCGGTGTACGGCACGCTGGAAAAGCCGGTGCACGCAAAAAATATTCTGCAGACCATGGAGCATATAAGGGGCGCTCACGGAAATCCGCTCATAGTAGCCGTGGATGCTTGCCTTGGAAAGCTTGAGAGCGTGGGCTTCTTGACAATTGGTGACGGACCGGTCTGCCCGGGGGCCGGCCTCTGCAAAGATCTGCCGTCTGTCGGGCATGTATCGATAACCGGCATAGTCAACATTTCAAGCGGCATGGATTTTTCCGTGCTGCAAAACACCAGGCTTCACCTGGTCATGAAGATGGCTGATGTCATACACCAAGGCATTCTGCTGGGACTGGAGCACTTGCAGATTAAGGATGATAGGAAGCGAAAAGTATCATACATCTGATATTCACTCCAGCCGCAAATGACATCAGTGAAGCCATCATACATTGGGCATCCAAAAGCGTATGTTTTGTTGGCTTAGGTTGAGCGGCATGAAGCGGCGGCATAGATGCCGCTAAGCGACGCCGCGCGGCTTCTGCCAGCGCGGGCTGGGGCCGGCTCCAGCCTTCTCATTCGACAGGAGGCCTTTTATGACAAATTTTTATGCCAGGCATAAATCCGCCTTAGATAAGCTGATCTTCGCAGCCGCTTTGGTGATTTTCGTCTATATTTTCATCAGCTACTGCTTTTCTCTTTTTGCGCCGTTTATCGCAGGCTTCATCTTTTCAATCATACTGGAGCCTTTATTGAGGATGCTCACCAAACGCTTCAAGATGGGGCGCACCGCCGCGTCTGTTGTTTGCCTCGTCATTCTGATGCTGTCCATGGGCGTCCTAAGCGCCACCATAGTCTCCAAGATATTTACGGAGGCCAAGTCCTTCCTCTATTCTGTTCCGAGCCTGATGGAGGATATGCAGGATGTCATAGAGGAATCAAAAAAGAATCTTTCTAATATTTTAACCCTTATTCCCGAATCTATGAGAGATGCCCTCAGCAACCCATCTCTTAGCCTAGTTCCTCTGGTTACATCCACTTTGGGCGCAGGGGTCAAAAGCGGCTCTTGGAATGTGGTTTCAAACATCCCTGGAATTGTGGTAGGCTTTGTTTTAAGCATCGTTTCGGCTTTCTTCTTCATGAAAGACAGGAAGCAGATATTCGCCTTCGCTTCTGAAAAGTCGCCCAAGTGGCTGAGCGAACGGCTTGCGCTTGTCAGAAAGGGAATGGCTTACGCCCTTTACGGGTATTTCAAGGCTGAACTCATAATGATGTCAATTACCGCTTGCATAGTCATAATCGGCTTGCTCATAATCAAATATCCATACGCTCTTTTTGTAGGGCTGCTGATATCTGTAATAGACGCGCTTCCGATTTTCGGAAGCGGAATGATTCTTTGGCCGTGGGCGATAATAAACTTCATAAACGGAAATTACAGCACCGGCATCGGGCTTTTGCTTATCTACGGAGTTGTCCTGATTACCCGGCAAACTCTGGAGCCTCGAATACTGGGGAGCCAAATTGGGATACATCCGCTTCTCACCCTCATGTCCATGTACATCGGGCTTAAGCTTTTCGGGGTGCTTGGAATCATAATCGGCCCTGCTATAGTCATAACCATCAAGGCGATATATGAATCTCAGGCAAAGGTTCGCCAAGAGGTAGGAATTCCTGCGGAAAACGCATAGGGTGATAACAGCGCCCAGCAGTTATTGGCTAGGGATTTGCCGGATGATTTTATAATTGACCCTAAAAATATTATCCATGGATAAATAATGCATTTTAACGCTACTTAATATACGAATTTGAAATGACTATGTTTTTTCAATATTATTACAATTGCGTTAAATATAAATGTAATTCTTTAACGGAACTTATATAAATTAATAAAAACAGCGGTTTTTTATTAAAATACTTTAAAATACTACAAAGTTTCAAATAGCTGAATGGCTAAGGATTGAAATCAGCAGAAAAGAAAACAGCTATAATTGAATTTTGCTTTGACAAACTGCTTCGCTGGCTTTATATTAAGTTCAATTGCAGTCTCTTCAAGCGGAGCTATGAAACTACAAGCTTCATTAATTTAAAGCGCCTGTTGCTAGGCGCTTTTATTAAGGCGCGTAAAACAGGCAAACGCGGCAACCCGTCTGGCGGGGCAAATTTGCCCTTCGCTGAAGTTTCCATAGCAATTGATGCTTGAAGCGCTATTCCCTCTGCGGGATTGTTCAGCCATAAGCTTTCAGTTTGGCATTGTCCGCATGCGCTTGTATAATCTTGAAGTCTTCTTAAGCGTTTGAACAGTCTGAATTTAATGCTTAGCAAAAGCTTATGACAAGCATTTAGACAAACGGCTCACTTATAGCTATTGCAAAGGCGTTATTTCCGTCTAGTTCCAGGTTGTTCCGGAGTGTTATCTGCAAATCAAACTTTAAGTCATGATTATATTATACAATAAACTTGATAAATATATCAAGGAATTGTGTTATTCTAAAATCGCTGCATGTAAAGATAATTAAAAAACATAGCGGGTAGAGCTTTTTTGTAAAAATGTGCTTATAGTTTATTGCCTATATACATTTCTACAATTATTATACATTATTGAACTTAGTGAATTCTTATTTTTTTTGATATTTGCGTTATTAAAAAAGCAAAGGGGAGCGCTGCATAATGTTTCAAACAGAAGATGCTGTTGAAAAAGTGGTTTTAATTGCCGTCAGCTCTGAAGATGATTCCAGAGTCCAGGCGAATCTCGATGAATTGGCCCTGCTGGTAGATACCAGCGGCGCGGTTGAAGCGGGGCGCTTGACGCAAAAGAGAGACGGCGTTCATCCTCAGCACTACATGGGATCCGGGAAAATTGAAGAGCTTCGCGATTTGATCTCCCTGGTCGGAGCTGATGCTATTGTTTCTGATGACGAGCTTTCAAACTCGCAACAGCGTACGATGTCTAATCTTCTAAACGTAAAGATTCTGGATCGAAGCATGGTTATACTTGACATATTTGCGGGCCGCGCTTCAACTGCTGAAGGAAAGACGCAAGTAGAGCTGGCGCAGCTTAAATATAGGCTGACTCATCTCTCAGGGATTGGAACCCAGATGTCAAGGCTGGGGGGCGGAATAGGAACAAGAGGTCCAGGAGAAAAGAAGCTGGAGACCGACAGAAGGTATATAAGAGAAAGGATTACGCAGCTAAACCGAGAGCTGGCTGAAATATCGGAGCAGAGAACCCTGCTTCGCGCAAATCGGAGGGAAAGCGGGATAATTTCGGTATCAATGGTTGGCTACACCAATGCCGGCAAATCAACTCTGATGAATGCCATAACCGAAGCAGGAGTATTTGCGGAAGACAAGCTTTTTGCGACTCTCGATACTACGACAAGGAAGACGCCGCTTCCTGATGGCGGAGATATTCTCCTTACAGACACTGTGGGGTTCATACAGAAGCTTCCACACAATCTTATACAAGCATTTAAAGCCACATTGGAAGAGCTTAAAGACGCTGACATGCTCCTTCATATTGTAGACGCGTCGAATCCTGAGAGGGAGAGTCAGATGAAGGTGGTGTACGAGACGCTTGAAGAGCTCGGCTGCGTGGATAAGCCCATTATAACCGTTTACAACAAAGCGGATCTGGATGTGCAGCTGCCTTTGCCTCACGACAAGAAAGCATTTGCGGCAGTCAATGTTTCAGCGAAGAGCGGGCTTAATATAAACGAGCTTTTACTTAAAATCGCGGAAGCTATAAAACTCTTCAGAAAGAAGATGGATGTGTTGATTCCTTATGCCAAAGGAGGCCTTGTCCAGATGATTCACGATCGCAGCGAAATACTTTCTGAGGAGTACCGGGAAGAAGGCACGCTGATATCCGCTTATCTTGACAGCGAGATGGAAAACAGGCTCAAGGAATATGCCATTAAGGTCTGAGGTGGTTGCATGCTTCAGGAATTTGCGACTTTCAAAGGCTTCCGAGAGGAAATTGCCGTTGTGAAAAAGTCTAAGTTCATATCAGCGGGCGCCGCTGTCTTCACAGAGGAAGAAGCGGAGATTTTTTTGAATGAGAGGCGGGGAGCTTACAAAGGCGCGAACCATCACTGCTTTGCGTACAGGATTGAAGGCCTGGATCGCTTCAGCGACGACAAAGAGCCCAGCGGAACTGCTGGAGCTCCGATTCTTTCGCTATTAAAGTCCGAGGGCCTGATGAACTGCATTATAGTGGTAAGCCGCTACTTCGGAGGAACCCTGCTGGGTACGGGAGGGCTTGCGCGTACATATGGGCATGCCGCAAAGCTCTTGATTTCAAAAGGAGCTATCGTGCGTCATGTTATATGCAGCAAGATTTCTATAACAGCTGATTATACGTATTCCGGGAAGCTTCAATACATCCTGGCCAATTCAGATCTGCTTGTTACTGACGCCATTTATGCTGATAAAGTGAAATTCTCCTTTCTCATAAAGGAAGAGGATGCCGGCAGGATTTTGCCTGAATTAACCGATTGCTCCAATGGAAGCGCAGTGGTTGAGGTCGTTGGGAGGCTTCATCACGAATACCCATGGACGTAGGAAAAAGCAAGCTGAGGGAGAGGCGGCGACAAGCCTCATCCTCAGCTTGCTTTTTTTCTATTGCTTGCCATTGGCAGCGGCGCCTATAGACGCTTTGACCCAGACGGCGGCGCGCGCAAACACAGGCCCCCCGTGATTCGAGGGCTGGCGGCTGCCTTGTATGAGCCGCCCTCCTTTCATTTCGATAGTGCAGAGATTTGCAGGCGCTGAGATGTCTGCGGTTCTTGTCCAGAATTCGTATTCCTGAGGATTGTAGAGCGTCATAGGACTTTGCATATCAAATATAGCAAACTCGATGGTGCTTATCGCAAAGAGCACATCCTTCACATCGTCAATTGCATGAGGGCCGGAAGGCTGAGACAAATTGGGTTCATCCACGCTTATGTTGGCGGCTTTAGTCGCGTTGGCGGAGATTGAGGCCATGGCTGGGCTATCTCGGGCTTCCTCATACCATGAAGAATAATATTTCTGGAGAGCTGAACCTTCATATGAGAAAACAGCGCCGGAGGAAATTGTGAAGGCAGGATCAGGGAGTTTCTCCTCCATCAACAGCATGACGTATAGGCTTCCTTCTTTTACCACTTGAAACATCTTAATCCATTTGAGGCCGTCAATGATAACGACAGATCCGATAGGCTCTTCCGCCAATCCGGCAATTCCGGCAAATGAGCCTTGCCAGCCTCCAGGGGTTGGAGACGCACCCGGAGAGGGGGAAGGAGAGTCGGCAGCGCCAGGCGATTCTTCAGGAGAAGGCGTCCCTGTGGGAGAAGGCGTCCTTGTAGGAGAAGGCGTCCTTGTAGGAGAAGGCGCCCCTGTAGGAGAAGGCGTCACTGTTAGAGAAGGCGTCCCTGTGGGAAAAGGCGTCCTTGTAGGCGAAGGCGTTGGAGTACTTTTATGCTTAGGAGTCTTCTCAGGCTGTGCCGGCGCAGAGGTTCTTTGAGGCACCTCGCCGTTTTTGCCGGAATATGCCGATTCAGCTGTAGGAGCGGCAGGCTTTGATGTTTTAGAAGGAGGCCTTTCAGCTTCGCTCGGCGGCAGCGCATCGTCAGAAATTCCTGTGGGCATGGATATTTGAGTCCCTGAAGAATCAGGGCTAAGCCATGGAAGCGCAGAATCGCCGCCTCTACCCTCGGCATTATCAGAAGTCGGGCTTGGCGATTCATGGGATTCGGTCTTTTCAGTCTCACTACGTGTATTCCAACCTAGTCCAAACTGCTCTGAAACTGCAAGTTCATCCGAAGAACTTGAAAACGTTTTCTGGAAAGCCGTTTGGATGGGAGCTATCGCCAATGCCGATAGAAGAAGAGGATCTCCCCCAGTATCCTTTGAATAGGTGTCAAGGGTTATGACGCTGAACTGATAGTAGTTGTCAAAGCTGGCGGAGGAGCCTTCGCTGCCTTTAAGCGGAGAGAATTCGTATGAGAAGGTTGCGGCGGCTTCTGCAGGCATGTACAGATATATATAGTTGTAAGCGCCATCCCAAGATTCATCGGCTTTGCCTCCAAGCGCCAAGAGGACGCCTTTGGAGAGAGTTATTCGAGGCCGCATTTCCAGGCCTATGGCATCTTCTTGCACAAGCGCGCCGTTTTCATTCTCAGATGGGCTGAAAACAATATTTGATGCTTGATAGAAATTCTTTGAACTGTAAAGGTCATAGGGGGCAAAGCCGTCCTCGCTGAGCTTTGAAGAGTTTGCAAATGGCATGGGCAGCCCTTCTTTAGATTCGTTTGTATAAAAATACTTGCCCAGCAGATGATATAGCTTGAAATTGACGCTTTTTACTGTTTCAGCAGGATTATCGAAGTCTTCAATAACAAGTCCCGCTTGGTTGATCCTGACTATAGCGTGCTGTCCTGAGCTATTTCTTACAGAGTACTCAATAACTCCTTTTGCGCCTTCAATGGCGCTTCCATAGTAGTTGTAGAAGCTTGAGGGATAAACTGAACCTGAGCCTCCTGATTTGCCTGAGCTTCCCTCATTGGACTGCACTTCAAGCTCTACTTGGATTAGATTAGAATTGCTTTTTTCTTTACGGCCGCTAACGGATACAGCCACGGCTGCGGATGTTAAGGCTGCTAAAACGGCTATTGCGGAAGCGCTCAGAAGTTTTTGGGTTATGGTCAGATGCACCTCGGTTCTGCCTGAAACGGCGAAAAATAAGCTCTTGCGCATTGCTTTATTATTTTTTCTGTAGGTTTGAAGTTTAGTTATTATTCCTCAATGCAGTGATATTCAAACGAGTTTATTGAGAAATTCCTAGAAAACCTAGATTCTGCGCTTTGCTTCTCCCAGTATCTATTAGCTAAATCGAAATGAAGACTTTGATGCTTTAGGATAAGATGCGTTGAGACTACGCAATAAATTGTATCTTTTCCATCTAATTTTATCCAGCTTAGTCCCAAGCAGTATTCGACAATATTTGCGTTGATATTCCGAACATGCTCATTTGGAATGAAATTGTTGTAAGGATCATCAAAGGAGCTTTCGCAGTCGTCGCTGAATAGATTTCATTGTGTTGGAAAGAAGCTTCGCACTAAAAAAGCCATATTCTCAAATAAACATAACACAGACTCTCTTAGGCTACATCATGCTTTTTCTAGCCGTTTTACATTTGAAATGCATGGAAATATTTCAGAATCAATTCAGACAAGCATCAAAATTGGAGAGTTAAGAGTTCTCTAATCCAAACCGAAATAAACATTGATTTTACACCGTTTTCAGTTTTCCAGGCTTCTATTTGATTAAGAACAGCTTAAATCAAGGCTTGGAGGTTCAACTGATAGAACATTTAAACCCTTAAGATCAAAAATAAAGCTAAACTTAATATTAATGATTTAGAACTTTTAACTCTCATGATTGAAATAACGTTTTATACTGTAGGTTCATTTATATGAATTCCAAAGAAATATCATCAATTGTATTTGGAATTTATTTTTGCTTTTATGTTCATGCTTAACTTTAGAACTATAAAGAGTATACTTGATAAGTCGGCAAATTCTAAATTCAATACACTCTCGAAATGGATTAAAATTTCTATCAAAAGTAACATTGTTATATCATTCTCTTTTTTAGCATTCCCAATATACTGCCTTGTTAAACAATATTACTATGAGTTGAGTAGTTCTATGGTATTACTGGGCTTCTTTGTAATGCCGCCTTATACAATAATAGGGAAGCGACCTGAAAAAGCTGGCTAGGGGCGATGATCCCGAAGGAGCTTTGCTCGTTACTGCCTCCACGCCCGCTAATCAAGTTGTACACTATAAATAAGATGGATCGCTTACAGGCATATTTGACTCCTCATGATCTTTGAGCAGTCAAATATGCCTGTTTTCAGAGGATTATCCATTAAAGCAGTGAAAATCCCCCAAATACACAGGGTTGCAGTCCAATGTAGCAATTTTTGCAGAATATGAACTTACCAATGCAAATTAGCATAGCTGAGACGCTCTGGAAGCTCTTTAGCCTCAAAGCCCTTTGCGCTTCCATAATGCGAATATGCCGCATGGAAGAATCAGCCCCGTCTTTGAGGGGATCCCGATCTCGCCGGTTTCGATTTCCCCGCCGTATTTCTTCCCTGCCTCAAGAGCGAGGATGTTGCCGGCAGCTGTGGGTGAGAATCCGGTTGTGTAAGAGTTTATCAAAAAAAACAATGGGCTTTCAGACAAAAGCTCAGCGCTGGCCTTAACTAGCTCGTAGAGCTTTTCCTCTATCTTCCATATCTCTCCTGCGGGGCCTCTTCCATAGGAAGGGGGATCCATTATTACCGCGTCGTATGAGCTTCCCCTTCTTAGCTCCCTCAGCACGAACTTATAAGCGTCTTCCGTTATGAACCTGAGGTTTTTTTCAGGTATCTTAGAAAGAGAAGCGTTGTTTTTCGCCCATTCATTCATGCCCTTGGCCGCGTCGACATGCGTTACATGCGCTCCTTCTGACGCGGCGGCGACAGTGGCGCCTCCTGTGTATCCAAAAAGGTTCAAAACCTTGACGCTTTTATTTGACTTGCCGTTTCTGAGCCACTGGATGATGCGCTGCCAATTTGCTGCCTGCTCGGGAAAAAGGCCCATATGTTTGAAATCTGTTGGGCGGATGGCAAATTCAAGATTGCTCCATTTGATATTCCAGCTCTGGGGAACGGTTTTTTTAACCTCCCAAGCGCCCCCTCCGGACTTGCTTCTGTGGTAGTGCAGATGGCAGTCGCGCCAAAGCGGGCCTTTGCTGGAACTTGGCCAGATCACCTGAGGATCTGGGCGTATTGCAGTTACGCTTCCCCAGCGTTCCAGCTTTTCTCCGCTGTGCATATCCAACAGCTCATAGTCTTTCCATGTATTTGCAAGAAGCATTTTCCACCTCTAATAAAGGGCTTCACGCCCTTGAGATTTAAAGTTTTACCGATTTGCATCAGAATTCCTTTTTTGGAGATTGATTATCCGGGTAAGACGCTTAATATAAAAACTCAATATAGGAAATGCATATGCGATCAGTATGGACTGGTGAGAGACAAACCTAGCCGCCCTGCATCAACGCTTCTGATGGTTGCTTTTTAAAGCCTTAAAGAATAAAGGATTGAAAACGTTATTTGCTGCATTTGTGAAGGCATTTGCCAATTTTGAAAAGCCGTCTGCATTCAAAGCAGACGGCTTTTTGAGCTTCAAGGATTTCTTGGATTGCTGACGCAATAAAAGGCAGCTTTCTCAAAAATGAATATTTATGCTGGCAGTTGCGAAAAGCGTGGAGGCATTCTATACCGCTTTTCATCAAATGCTCCTTTTTTTGTTGATTATCCATTGATGGGTGCGAAATGCCGAAATCGGCATTTTGCACTCGCTGTATAATCAAGCTCCAAGAAAGGCAATTTTATATGAAAAGCAGTATATATTAAAAGAGCAATATAGTCATTTGAGCATTATTATAGATATTTTGGGTATACTTAACCTGCTTCTGAGCAATTGATATAAGCGTTGAACCATATTTCCTCCACTATCCAAGATCAGCCCAACTAAGCCCTCAAATGCGGAAATGCACGCATTACTGCAATTAATGCCCGATTAACGCCCCCATTCATGGACATGGAGGAAAACTTCTGCGCATTTGGCGGAGACGCAGGACGACCCCGTCAGATGGCAAAAAAGAACATCCCCATCTTCGCCGCAGCCATTCCCGTCATCCAAGCCAAGATGGCTCGTGATGCTGCCATTCACGCTCCTTGGCGTCTTTGCTTCTGCCGGCAATAAGATCCAAGACCATATAAATGCCCTCCATGCGCGAACCTCTTCAAATGCCGCCCAGCGGAATGGGCAGGGGCTGATCAAATCCGACCGCCTCCATGTCTGTTAAACGGCTGCGAAAAGCTGGCGCTTATTCTTCCACATCCTCATCATAGTCATCCTCGTCTTCAGACTCCAAGCCAAGATATACCGATTTTCACCGTGGCGCGAAATGCCGATTCTTCATTTCGCACGCTGTATAATCAACAAAAAAAGGTAATTTTCTATGAAAACCAGTATAGTTCATGATGCCATCATACGGTTCCAGCGCCTCTGGCTCAAGCGCTTTTAAGGCGCACTCATTTCCCGGGGAGAATACTGCCTGCTTGATGGTTGAATCAGGGAGCGAAGCTTCATCGCCTCGTCAATCTCATCCGGAGCGAAGGCGCTTAGGAGCTTTGCGGGGGCATGGGAACCGTGGAGAAACGCCAGCTCGAACGCACTGCGCTCCTTGAGTATGACACGGTCATTTACGAGGAAATCCTCGCCGCTCTCCGAGGGAGGGAGGATTTCAGGCAAACTATTTTCTCAAAATACGGACTATGCAAACACCATCCATATGTAAAGTATATCCTAACAGCCCTGTTAAATCAATGTATTTTTAGAGGTGTCAAGCCATCTTCCGGTCTGACCTGAAATTATGGCCGTCATTGATGAAAAAAGTGAGAATTGCAAAAATAATATTGGGACTTGTACCATGATTATGGTACATGATAACGACGACATTGTCAAGCATTAACAAATTTATTCTTTTTGCGTCACCTCGAAAAGTCTCTTTTCGCTCTTTGAAATGAAATTGAGTGAATAGTCTGAGGCAATTTCTTAAGATCCGGCAAGCCAGAATCTTCATGCCATTGGAGAACGCTTAAACTGAACAAGCCGCAGCTGCGCAAGCCCCGTAAAAGGGCTGGCGCAAGCTGCGGCTTGTATAGAAGTAGTTTTTAATTCCTTAAAGCAAGGCAACTTAAGCGGCAGTGTTTTTATAAATCGCCTATGTTGGCTTAGTTTACGATTGTGAGTTCGGTTTCTTTGTCGAAGATGTGGATTCTGTTCATGTCTAAAGCCATTTTGATCTTGTCGTGGGCTTTGGCTGTGCTTCTGGGGTTGACGCGCGCGGTCATATTCTGTCCAGCCGCTATAACGTACAGATAGACTTCAGCTCCCAAGAGCTCAGTAACTTCAACATCAGTCTCAATGATGCTGTCAGGAGACGCGGAGAGGAACATCTCTTCGTCATGCAGATCTTCAGGCCGTATGCCCAAGATGACGGTCTTGCCGTCATATCCGCCTTCAATGAGGGCTTTGGCTTTCAAATCGGGTATTTTGATTCTGTTCTCTCCGAAAGTCAAGAATATGGCGCTGCCGCTTTTTTCAACTTTAGCGTCAATCATGTTCATCTGGGGAGAGCCGATGAATCCTCCTACGAACAAGTTGTTAGGCTTGTTGTAGAGATTGATCGGGGAATCGACCTGCTGGATTATGCCGTCCTTCAAGACGACGATGCGTGTTCCGAGAGTCATTGCTTCAGTCTGATCATGGGTTACATAGATGAATGTTGTCTGCAGCCTTTGATGAAGCTTCGTAATCTCTGTTCTCATTTGAACGCGGAGCTTTGCGTCCAAGTTTGACAGAGGCTCATCCATCAGAAAAACTTTAGGTTCGCGGACTATGGCGCGGCCCATGGCAACGCGCTGCCTTTGGCCGCCGGAAAGAGCTTTCGGCTTTCTGTCAAGCAGATGTTCGATGTCAAGGATTTTAGCGGCTTCGTGAACGCGCCTTTCGATCTCAGCCTTTGGGGTTTTTCTGAGCTTGAGGCCAAAAGCCATGTTGTCGTAAACGCTCATGTGAGGATACAGCGCGTAGTTCTGGAAAACCATGGCAATGTCCCTGTCCTTAGGCGCTACGTCATTCATGAGTTTATCGCCTATGTAGAGCTCACCGTCGGAAATCTCCTCAAGGCCTGCTATCATGCGCAGCGTCGTAGACTTGCCGCAGCCAGATGGTCCAACAAAGATGATGAATTCCTTGTCGGCAATATCAAGGTTAAACTCCTGAACTGCTACAAACCCGTTGGAATATTTCTTAACGATGTTCTTCATCTTTAAACCTGCCATAAACAAAGTCCCCCTTTTTTAAATCCGAATCTCCATTTATGGAGACGGCAAGAGCGGCATGACGCCGTACCCGCCAGCCCATTAGGGCTTGAGAATTGACATCCGCCAAATGCAACCCGCCATACGACACGGCTGCATCAGGCTGAGCCTTGAGAAAAGCCGCATGTTATTTCCCGGCAGCTTTAGCGCCGGCTGCCCCGGCGCATTGAAGCTAGATGTTGAACGGACTATACTGATTATAATATGATATATCATTTTCGCAATTTAAACCATTGATTTATTTAACAAATCTTATATTACGATTTTGTTACTTTTAGCCATAGACAATTTGAAAACCATATAAATCAACAACTAATTCAACTTAATCTCGTTTTTTCAAGGCATTATGTCTTACGGCTTGAATTCTTTTTTGAAGAAAAAACGCTTAATAATGCTAGTCTGGCTATAAATTGCGTCTTACCAGGTCAATTAAATTGATAAGAAAGGCATATAATTAATGATTTTAAGGATTTAATTCAAAAGTTAGTCTGTACAACATGAAAATTTCTTATTTTTCAGAAAAACGTCGGCTGAAATATATAATCGCATTTACATGGCGCTTCATGGGCTTGACAATCTTTTTTATCAAGCGTTTGTCAAATAGAGCCAGATGATTTTGTGAATCCCTCACCCATGACTTCCCTTACATCCGCTACTATTACAAAGGCATCATTGTCTATCCCATGAGTTATTTCCTTGAGTTTGGGCAGCTCTTTGCTGGAAACTACGCAAAGCAGAATGTTTTTTGAGGCCTTGGTGTACATGCCCTGCCCGTTTAAGCTAGTCACCCCTCTCTCCAAGCCTGAAAGCAGAGATTCGGAGATCTTTTCGGAGTGATCGGAAATGATGAATGCGGCCTTTGCAAATGACAAGCCTTCCAAAACGGCATCGATGGCTTTAGAAGCGATGAAGACTGCAATGATGGCATACATGGTTTTCAAGGGGCCGAATGCCAGAAGGCCCAATAGAATGATGGCGCCGTCTATGGTGAAAAGAATCTTGGATACGCTTACATGCCTCAGCTTTTTTTGAATGATGAATGCGGCCATGTCTGATCCGCCTGTAGTCGCCGAAGCCTTGAAGACGAAAGCGGCGCCTATGCCGGAGAGAACTCCTCCAAATACTGAAGACAGAACTAAATCAGGAGCATCCGACAATGGCAGGAGGCTTGCAAAGTAGAGGGCGACAGACAAGTAAATCGTTGAAAATAAAGTCCGCGTTAAAAATTGGCGGCCCATGTATCTGAGAGCCAGCAGGAAAAGAGGGGCGTTAAGCGCCAGGTTGCTTAGCCAGAGAGGGATGCTCAGCCCAATGCGATCCCCATAGCTGGAAATGATGATGGACAGGCCGGAGACCCCTCCGATAACAAGGGTGTTGGCATCGTAGAAGTAAACAATGGCAAACGCCATGAGAGTAGTTCCAAATATAATCAGGACATAATCATAGATTGTCCTTTTAGTTATCTTTCGCAATTCCGCCTCCAAATATCAGGCATATAAGCCATAGCCAGAGATTTCATAATTCGATTGAATCATTTGTTTTAAGCATAATACGCAAAGAGCGAGCGTTCAGAGAAGCTCTAGAAGAAAAAATCATGAAGAGAATCGCGGCATTCAAAAGATTAATTGCAAAAAAAATCTAAAATTACAGAATTAACAGCTAGATTTTAAGCGAAAAGGAAATTTATCAACCTGCATGGTTAATTATCTCCATCTTCTTCTTTCCAAAGACATATTCGCGCAGTATGGCGCCCATGAACACAGGCAGCATGAGCATCCTCCTTGCTCGAGTCGGCTGTGTCAAGAGCCTGTAGAACCATTCAAGCCCCAGCTTTCGAAATGGAAGGGGAGCCCTCTTCACTTTGTCTCCCAATACGTCAATTGTTCCTCCGATGCATGCGGCGATTCGCACCGGCAAGTCTTTGTGGGCGCTGGCCCACTTTTCAGCTTTTCCCATCGATAGCCCGATCATTAGAAGATCAGGCTTCAATTCTTTTATGCGCTCTAAAATTTCCCTTTCTTTTTCAGAATCGAAATATCCGTCGTCCGCGCCGAGAATTCTAAGCCCAGGAAATTTCTTCTCCATATTTTCCTTGGCTTTCAGCGCGACTCCGGGAGCCGCGCCGAGGAAATACGCTGTGGCCCCCGTCTCTGGGAGGCGTTCCAGAAGGGAAGCTATGAGATCGCAACCGGTGACCCTGCATCTTATGGGTCTGCCGCCCATTCTTGCGGCCAGTACAACCCCTATGCCGTCTGGTGCCACAAGATCAGCGGACTGAAGAATCTCTTTGTACTGAGGATCCTTCTGCGCAAGCATTATCATCTCCGGATTCGGAGTTACAAGCAGGTGGAATCCGTCTTTTCCTAAAAAGCCCATAAGCAAGTCGAGGGCCTCATTAGGCGTTACATCGTCAACGGGGACGCCTAAAATTGAAATTCTCATAAAGTTATTCCCGCCTGTTTATTCGTTTTTGCTTAAGTCGAAGACCATTCGCATAAAAATACGCGGAAAAAATGCCTGCATCACCATAAAGCAGGCAATAAGCGAGAACGCGGCGAGCGCAAGAATCAAACCCTGGGGATTGCCGCCGCGAAGCCGCCGAACTCAGTTACATCAAATAGATTTTCCGGAAAAAACTCTTTTTCGGAGATGTTTATAATATAAATATCTCCTTGCTTGGGAACTGGCGCTGACAAAAATATTTCGCAAAGATATTTTTCATTATATCCTAGCGAGGCATGCCCGTCAATGGTAATGTGCTTCCTTCCCTGAACATAGCGCGGATCTGATCTTGAAGCGTAAAGCGCAATCGCCTCGGTCACCCATGTGGAATATTGACTTTGAGTATTGGCTGTCAAATGGTAAACTTCTGGATTTTTCTCTTGAGCAAAGTCAAATGCCTGATAAAAGCCTTCATAGAAATAGGCGCCCAAGAGTTCTTTATGCTCTGTGAAATAGGATTTGCAAAATAAGGTAAATGGCAAGAAAAACGCGAACCCGGCTGCGCAAAAGCTTGCAGCCTTTGGAATCTTGACTTTTTCAGCTATGTCCGCCACAGACTTTATCCCCAAGCCTATCAGGAAAATGAGAGGATAGTAGATTGCATTAATCCTGTTGGAATTCACGTCATTTACGATAAGGCCTGAAATAATAGAAACGCAGAGCCATATCAGCACGATTGCGCAGCTTTTTGAATGCCTTATGGCGCATGCGATTCCAATCAGGGCAAATGGCATTGCCAACGGATAGACCATGCCGAAGCCGGGAATTGAGTTCCAAGGGAGATTCTCTTTTTGAAGAGCAACAACATAAAAAAGAGACTTTGCGTTCTCCGCCAGCTGCTTCGGGATATTTTCGGAAAACATGAGCAGGCCTTGCGCGCGTATTGTTTCGGGGAAGAAAGGTATAGTGAAAAACGGCGTTTCAATGGAGGGCATGCGCATGTAGTTTATTGCCATCATGACAAAAAGCGGCCAGGAAAAGGCCAGATAGGCCGCCACGCAGATTGCGGCTTGGCCAGGCGTGGCTCGGCGGGTCGCAAGCGCTAGCGCGCATAGTGCAACAAGCAGGATCGGCACGCTGATAAAGCTTACTCCGTAGCAGTACATGCTCATGGCGAAGAAAAACATTGATAAATACATCTTCCATTTTGCCCCTGAAAGCCCTTTATTCAGGAAATAGGCGCCAAAGAGCAGGAAGTGCGGGAAGAAGTTGCAATCTAGAGCCCATCGGCTCTGCATTATATGCCATGGGCAGATAGCCGCAAATAGCAGGGCTATTGCTGCCGCAGGCTGCCCTGCGGCCGTTTTCGCGAAGAGATAGAAAACCCAAAGGCCCAGCAGGCTTAGTATAAGAAAAGGAAGTCGCGCAGCCGCAGGCTCAAGGCCCAGCATTTTTATAAACGGCGCCATTGCGTATGCAGGAAGGGCGCTCATTTGCCCGTACTTCCAGCTTGTCAGGTGAACAGGCATCTTTATGCCATGCTGATCCTCACCGTATAGAGAAAGTGAATAGGCGTCATATGCCAAAAGCGCCTCGTCCTGATTGAACCCTGGCGGAGCCGCGCCGAACTGCCACGCCCGGACGGCTATTGCCAGGGACATTGCGGCGATTGCCAAAGCGAGATATTTCGCGTCTTTATTCCCTATGACTCTTCCTCCCCGCCAGTATATCCATGAAATCCTTGTCGGGCTTTATTCCCTTGGACTTCCTTCCGTCATCCCATGAAATCTCAGATACTATATATCTGGGGCGAAACTTAATCTCATCGTAGATCTTGGCGATGTAGACTCCAATGACCCCGAGGCTTATCATGAGGATGCTCCCGACGATAAGAAGAAGCACTATGACCGTAGTAAATCCTGCCACAGCCTTTCCGGAAGCTTTCATCCATAAAGTCTGGACGCTCATGATCAAAGCGAACAGCATGAACCCGAACCCGGTGAAGGTGACAAGCTGCATGGGAAGGGTCGTAAAGGATGTAATGGAGGACACGGCGAACTTCATCAGCCTAAAGTAGGACCATTTTGTGGCGCCTCCGATTCTAGGCTGGACTGTGAAATAAATCTTGGCGCTTCTAACTCCGGTCCAACCGGTGATTGCCCTGAAGAATGACTGCCGCTCCGGCATTTTCTTTAGAAGTTCAACTACCTCTCTATCCAGCAATTTGAAGTCCGAGGTGTTGTTCATGTCAAGCCCAGCAAAGCGGCGGAGAAACTTATAGAAGGCTGAAGCGCCTAGCTTGTATATGAAGCTCTCCTTCTGACGCCGGATCTTTACGCCTTCCACGACCATATAGCCGTCCGTGTGCCATAGCTCAAACATCTCTACCGCTGTTTTAGGCGGAAACTGCAAATCTGAATCCATGACGATGACGCAGTCGCCAGCGGCTTCATGCAGTCCCGCCATGATGGCGCCTTCTTTTCCGAAATTTCGTGTGAACCTGATTCCCTTGACAAGAGGGTTGTCCTTGCTGATTTTTTTAATCTTTTCCCATGTGCCGTCTGTGGATCCGTCATCAACAATGACTATATCCAAATTTACGCGTTCAAATGCGCTGAAAATGGCAGCGACCGCTTTTTCAATGACATTCTCTTCATTCAGCGCGGGAAGTATTACTGTGCAGCTGCTCATGCTGCTTCGCATTGATTCACGCCCTTTCTACCCCTGCAAAAAGCGGCGCTAGAGCCGTTTTATGGAAGCGCCAAGCATTCGGGGGAGGCTTGGCGCATTTGGCAAGTTCCGATTTTGAGGTCGGATTCTATGCTGATTTTCATAGAAAATTGCCTTTTTGAGCTTGATTATACAGCGAGCGCTAAATGCCCATACCGTCATACATACTGCTTTTCATAGAAAACTGCCTTTTTGATCTTGATTATACAGCGAGTGCAAAATGCCGATTTCGGCATTTCGCACCATTCAATGAATAATCAACAAAAAAGGAATATTTGATGAAAAGCGGTATAGCCCCTTGAAAGTGGATAATCCCTTTCAATCGGTACGTTTGGCTGCAAATCAACATATAATAAGCGCATGTTGAGGGTCTTAAACATCCATGCGCTTATTAAGGGCCATACCGACGTTTTGCAGTCAAATGCGACTATTAAGCTTGATTATTTATAGCGCCGCAGAGTTTAAAAATAGGAGTTGCAAATCAGCATAGCTATGATTATATTGCGAGCGAACGGCGCAATACGCCGAGCTTTTGCCCTTGAGAGCGCTCAAACGCAAGAAATATGCAGAGGCGGCCTGCGGCTGGCTTTAGCCTATGGCAGCACTTTGCTTAAAAAGCTGAAGAGAGGATTGAAAGAATAGAATAGGCCTGTTAAAAGGCCTGATTGAATTTTGGCGAATAAGTCGTCATACTTCGGATTTAGGAAGAAGAATGTCAGGATGCAAAAAGCCGACCATATGAGAAGAACGCCCTCGGCAAACCCGAAAGCCGCCCCCCCAACCTTATTTAAAGGCCTGATTATTGGCAGCCGCTCGACTATGTCGATGGAGGTGGCTACAATCCACATGATAGCGCGAAAAATCAGCCATACCGCAATGAGTGAGATAAGGTTCAGGAGCATGTTTGCGAAAAAGCTGCTGATGTAGTCTTGGAGGGTTGTGACCGCGAGGGCGTTGCGGACTTCCGGGTTGTTGTTGGCTTGAAGCTGGTTCAGGATGAAGCTGGATTGATGCAGGGCGTTAAGCGCCTCCGTCTGAACCCTGAAGCTGGCGTTTTCAGCTATTTGCCCAAAATCGATTATTGAGCCTACTTTTCTTTGCAAATAGCCGAGGAGTCCTATCCATTTAAGGAATCCGCTAACATGCGGGTAAAGGAAGTATGAAAGCGCAAGTGAAACAAGCCATGAAGAAAGCTTGTACAAAGAGCGGATCAAGCCGCGCCTCAAACCTATGAAAGTGCTTAGGGAAAGAATTAACAGCACAGCGGCATCGTATTCATTCATAAGCATGCCTCCTTTTATGGGAATGAAGCGCTTCAAGAGCCAAGCGCTTCGGGTTCAAGAGAGAACCTTCATCGCTCAAGCCCCGATTTTTCATCGCTTCATAATTCTTCCGGATTCGCTTCCGGCAGCGATCACTGCCATGTTGGAGTCAAGGAAGACGAGTGAGTTGATATCTTGAATTGCCGTATATTTCCAAAGCAGCCTGCCCCTGCTTGTTACGGCCCAAAAGTTTCGGCCCGAGCCGACCAGGGCGCATCCCCAGCTCATCGTCAAGCTGTCCGCCCTTGAATCTAAGGCGAACTCTCCTGTCTTGGAGCCGTTCATATTATAGAAGACAAGGCTTCCGGGCGCTTTGGCGAGAGGATCGTTGAGCATGGCCTCGCCTGTTGCTATGGAAAAGCTCTTATCACTATATACGCAGAATTTATCAATTTTATTGTGGAGGCTGATGCTCCAGGCGTTTTTGGCAGTTTCTTCTGAAGGCGCGTAGCAGTTGATCTCGGAATCAGAGACGGCAAGGAGCTTGTCATTTTCCATGAACTTTACCGATGTGATTATTTGATCGTCCTTCTCAACGCCCGCGAATATCCCGTCTGTGTACTTTCTTGATTCGCTTGCGCTCGTGTACAGGAATGTTATCCTTGAGGCCATGGTTCTTGAAGCTTTTATGTTTATATCCAGAAAGCTTGCCGCGACAATTCCGCCGTCAGAGGAGGCGTCGACGGAAACCGGGAATATATTTGCCTCCGCGAAGGAGTAGTACCAAAGGCGCTGCGAATCTTTTCCGTAAAGCTCTATCCGGTACTTGTCGCCGCTTTGAAGAATGACGGAGAGATAGGCGGATTTGTTCACGCCGAAGCTGAGGACAGGATCCTCAAATGATACGCCGTAAAGCTTCCCTGTCTCATCAAATACATAGACTGCGCGTCCTTTGGGCTCGCTAACGGCGACAACCTTCCCGGCGCTTGAGATGATCGGCGCGGAAAGGCTTATAGTTTCCGACCAAATCTGTTCTCCTTTAGAAGAGTACAGCCTGACATAATCCTTTGAGAAGAAGAAGAAATTCTTTGAATCGCAGCTGTAGAACTGAGCGCCGCTGTTGTAGTCGTAAGAGACGCTGGAGCCCGCGTCAAGAAGCGTTGCGCCGGAAGCCGCCTGAGCGCCGCCTCCCCGAAATATGGGCAAAGCCGCGATTAAAAAAAAGCCCGCGATTAAGCCGATTGCTATTTTCGTCTTTCGTGTCATATTAACCCCCCTAGGCGCGCAAAATGTCTTAGGCGTCAGGTTTTAAGCCTGCGCGTTGAATTCATTTTCCTCATTCCTCATTATAAATTTTCTTTTGCGTTTTGTCTATTTCCAAGCCTTTTCTTTTTCAGCCCAATAACTCACAGCTATGACAAAATAAGCTAATTCTGACATTTTAGATATACTGATTTTCGCACTAAACTGCATTTTTAAACCTTGATTATACAGAGAGCGCGATTGATATCTGAATTTCGCACCGCTCAATGGATAATCAACAAAAAAAGGAACATTTTTTGAAAACCAGCATAAGAAAAGCTGGGATATATTTTGCGTCTTTGGCGCTTGCATATCCCAGCTTTTCTTCTTTATGATGTATGCAGCCATTTGCATGAATATGCCGATTTGCAGTCGAATGCACCTAAGGAACTTTCAAAGCAGTATAGCAGCGAGTTCCGCTAAGCCGCTTCTGGCATATCGAGGGCTTTTTTCTTGCCGCGCTTCCAGGCGATGAAGATGGCGGCAATCTCTATAGTCCCAATCAGGCTGAAGACTGGATACACCTTTGATACGAACATGGAAAAGCCTATGTGTGAAACCGCGAAAGCGCTTAAAGCAAGGAATGCCTTAGCGGCCAAAGGGTTTATGCCCAGGCGATTTCCAGCCCAGGCGGACAGGGCGAAGCCGTTTGAAATGGCGGTTGTAAATATGGCGCACATGAGCGTAATAAAGTAGAAGTACTCGAAAGCCAGGCCGAAGCGATTGGCGATTAGTAAAAGCGGAACCTCTGCAGGAGCTGCGTATGAGTAGTACAAGTAAAGGGGGTAAAGCATGCACAGGCCTAGAACAGTCATCAAGCCTCCCCCCAAAAGAGCTGCGCGCCGGCACGTCTTTTTTGAGCTTATTGTCTTTCCCATCGCGGCTAGGACTGATATAGACGTCACTATGTTGTACGAGGTGTAAGTCAAAGATGAAAACAGCCAGCGCGGGCTTCCTTCAATGGCCATTGCTGGCGCGCTTTGGCGGGCGAAGGCAAAAAGGCCTATTAATATCCCGCCTGCGGCAAGCACTGGGGCAAGCTTGCTGTTTATCTCCATGAGCCCTTCAAGATCAAACATCATGGCGATAAAGCACACCAATGCGCCGGCGGCGGCCCCGACGGAAAACTCCAGATCGAAAACTTGGTTGAGCGTAGCCCCGGTTCCCGCAATCATGGTTACATAAAGGACATACATGAAGAAAGCGGCGGCGACTTCCGTAACAAGGCCCAGATTTTTTCCCATGCAGTGCTGTATAAGCTCCTGGTATCCGAAGCCGTTTTCATGGCACATTTCTAGAACTGCCCAGCCAACTAGGGAAAACAGCGCGCCTGAGATTAAGAGTCCAATCACTCCGGCTTGCCCATAGTCAACGAAGAATTTCATCAGCTCCTGCCCTGACGCGAATCCCGCTCCTATTATGACAGAGGCGTATACGCCCGCAACCTTGAAAACATTATCTTTTCTTTTCATTCATGCCCTCCTGTCATGCTGATGCGCATTGGAAAGCTCCGATTGAGGAGCATGATGCGCAAGTGGATGATCCGACTCGGGAATCGTCGCATTTGACTGCGCGTCAGTATAGTCCGGCAGCGCTGGCGGGGGCGAGTTCAGGCCCTTCCCGGCATACTTAAGTATATGAAGGGCATAGCGGGGCAATGCACGCGAAAAGCCGGCCGCCCGCATGCGGGCGGCCGGCTTGGCTTATGCTATATGTCCCCATCCTTGAGCGCCTGATACAGCTCAATGTACTTGGCGGCTGACTTGTCCCAGGAAAAGTCTGAAGACATTCCGTTTATCATGATTTTTCTCCACGCAGCCGGATTTCTGTAGGTTTTAAGGGCTTCATTGACCGCCCACATCATTCCGCTTGCCACATAGTCGTCAAAAACGAAGCCGGTTCCCTGGCCGCTCTTTTCGCTGAAGTGCTTGACGGTGTCGGCGAGGCCGCCGGTTTTTCTGACTATCGGCACCGTGCCGTTTCTCATCGCGAATATTTGCCCCAGGCCGCAGGGTTCAAAAAGAGACGGCATCAGGAACATATCTGCGGATGCGTAGATCTTTTGAGCCAGATCTTCATTGAACATGATGTTCGCGCTCAACTTGTCTGGGTATCGCCAGGCATAGTCCTTGAACAGATGCTCGTACCTTCCGTCCCCGGTGCCAAGTATCACGAGCTGGAGATCCTTTCCCATAAGCTCGTTCATTGCAACGGCTACGAGATCAAGCCCCTTCTGATCCACCAGGCGAGATATGATGGCAATCATGGGCGAGTCGTCGCTAACGGGAAGGTTGAGCATCGCCTGCAGCTTCTTCTTGTTATGCGACTTGAGCTCCAATGAATTTATATCATAGTTTTGAAAGATCCTCGGATCTGTCGCGGGGGTGTATACCGCGTCAATGCCGTTTACTATGCCGAAGAGCCTGTCTGATCTTTCTCTTAGCAATCCGTCCATGCCATAGCCGTACTGGCTCGTCTGAATTTCTTTCGCGTAGGTTTCGCTGACGGTGCTTATTGCGTCAGAGTAGGTAAGCCCCGCCTTCATGTAGCTGATATTGGAATAAAACTCCAGCTTGCCGCTATTATAGTATCCGTCGTTGAGATCAGCCGCCCATAGCGCTTCGCGCCCGAATACTCCCTGATACTGCAGATTGTGGATGGTGAATAGGCTCTTGACGTTCTCGAAGAAAATGAAGCCGCCATATACATCCTTGAGGTAGACGCACCCAAGGCCTGTCTGCCAGTCGTTGAAGTGGATTACATCAGGCTGGAAATCCGCCTTGGCGAGAAATTCAACCGATGCCTTAGAAAAGAACGCGAATCTCTCATAGTCGTCATAGTATCCGTAAAATCCGTCTCGTCTGAAATAGTAGTCGTTTTGGATCATATACATGGGCACATCGGCATCGCCCAAGAAGTGGTAGATAGAGGCGCTCTGCCGGCGCCAAGCCAGATTCACCGTGAAGCTGTCGAGGTAAGAGAGATTTTCCATTAGATTCTCCCGCACTGTTTTGTACCTCGGAAAAACTACGCGCACATCGGTGCCGCAGTTCTTAAGGGCTTTTGGAAGAGAGCCTGCGACATCTCCCAGGCCTCCGCTCTTGGCGTAAGGAGTGACCTCGGTGGCGACAATGAGGATCTTCAAAGGGTTAGTGATGGACATTTTTTTCAGCCTCCAGGTTTATTGGTATACATTTAAGGCATATTAATGATATTATAGTATTGAATTGCACCATTGTAAAGAACCGCGCTCCGTTTTCGTATTTATTAACTATTTAGCAACTTTTATGGAGAGTGAGCGCACCAAAGAAAGGAGTTTGCGCATGGCAAACCTCATAAAAAAACGCGAAGAGATAGACGACAGATTTAAATGGCGCGTAAGTGATCTTATTCCAAGCGACTCTTTATGGCAACAGGGATATGAAGAGATTCTGAGCGGAATCGCGTCATTCGCTCAGGAGTTTGACAGTTCCTTTGCAACTTCTCCCAAAACCCTCAAAGAATGCCTGGATAAAAGATCAGACATCATGGAGCAAGCCGACAGGCTGTATGTGTACGCAAATCTTAAGCTTGCGGAAAATAATGGCGATCCGCTGTATCAGGCAATGTCGGATAAAGCTGACAATATGATTGCAAAGCTTTCAAGCGCTTTCTCATTCATAGAGCCGGCGTTGGCGGGCATGGATGAAAATCTCCTTGAAAGCTGGATGGCCCTGGAATCCGGCCTTGCCGCTTACGCTCACTACTTCGAGGATCTAATGAGGCAGAAGGAGCATGTCTTAAGCCCTGAAATGGAGGAGCTTCTGGCAAGCGCGACAGAGCTTGCGCAAGCGCCCGGAAACATTTTCACCATGCTAAACAACGCTGACATGAAATTCGGCTCCGTGACTGATGAAGAAGGCGAAGAAGTCGAGCTTACCCTTGGCAGGTATTCAAATCTCATAGAATCGGATGACAGGCAGGTGAGAAAGGCGGCCTTTGAGAAGCTCTTCGACGCCTACATCAGGCAGAAGAACACTTTGGCTGCAGTCTACAGCGCCAGCGTCAAGAAGGACATTTTCTTCTCTAAGGCGCGCAAATACTCTTCATCAATGGATGAAGCACTCTCCAGCGACAACATAGGGCTGGATGTCTATGCCAATCTCATACAAGCAGTAAAGGAGAGCCTTCCCGCTCTCCACAGATACATCAGGTTGAGGAAAAAAGCGCTCAATCTGGAGGAGCTGCATATGTATGATCTATATAATTCAATTATACCCAAAGTTGAGACAAAACTGACATTCGAGCAGGCGAAAGATATAGTCGCAAAAGCTCTCGCCCCGTTAGGGCGCGATTATACTGATGCAGTTTTGAAGGGCTTTGAAGGCGGCTGGATAGACGTCTATGAAAACGAAGGCAAAAAAAGCGGCGCTTTCGCCTGGGGATCCTATGGATGCCATCCTTTCGTGCTGCTCAACTTCAACGGCACGATAGACGCAATGTTCACCCTGGCGCACGAGATGGGGCACGCGATGCATAGCTGGTACAGCTGGGGGAATCAACCGTATATGTATGGCGACTACACCATTTTTCTGGCTGAGGTGGCATCGACTGTAAATGAAGCCTTGCTTATGGATTACCTGCGCAAAAATGAATCGGACAGCGCGAAGCGCGCTTATTTAGTGAATTTTTTTCTGGAGCAGTTTCGCACTACAGTGTTCAGGCAGGCCATGTTCGCCGAGTTCGAAATGAAGACCCATGAAATGTCGGAAAGGGGGGAGCCGCTGACTGCTCAGTCCTTGAGCGGCCTTTACAGAAGTTTGAATGAGGAGTATTACGGACCGGAGGTCGTTTCGGATCTTCAGATAGAAATGGAGTGGTCCAGAATTCCCCACTTCTATAACGCCTTTTATGTATTCCAGTATGCGACGGGCTTTTCCGCAGCTGCGGCATTCTCAAGGCGCATCCTTTCAGAAGGCGAGGCTGCGGTGGAGAAGTACAAAGGGTTTCTTAAGAGCGGTTCCAGCGACTACTCGCTTTCAATTCTGAAAAAGGCTGGGGTGGACATGTCAAGCCCTCAGCCGGTGAGGGAGGCGATGGAGCTTTTCGAGGAACTTGTAATCGAGATGGAGGAGCTTGCGCAAGCTTTTTGATTGCAATGGCAGGCGGATAAAGGGCGCAGCTCCTAGAAAATAAGGAGTTAGACGCAGGCGGGCAATAAAGGGGGGCGCGGTTTTTGATCGCGCCCTCCTTTGGCCGGCGCTTCATATTTCGTGAAAGAAGTTCAGAAACTAAGGTTCGTTTCGCCCCGCCTTGACAGATCCGGATTGATTGGAAGGCTTTTTAGGAAACGGGATGATTTTATCCTGATCTCCGAAATAGCCCATCTCCTCATATGGGGTGAAGCCGTTGCAGTCGTACATCCGGGTATGGCTATATGCGCTTAGAATCAAGCGAGCGAAATTTTCCGCTTGACTTTCATCCTTGAATCTATAGTCTTCATTATAAAAATATTCCATATAATAACTGGGATCTACAGAGAATTGAATCATCTGGTGAAGATACAGCATATCTCCCTCGATGCTTTCATCATCACCGCCTCTTTCCGGCGCGAGCCCATGTTTGAGGATATACGCGGCAAGCCTGGCATACGGTTTTTCAGGTTCAAAGTACGTGCAGTCGGCATATCGCAGAAACTCAGCTTTTTCAGGCAGGTAACGAGGCTTGCCCTTTTGGGATTCGCGAATTGAGGCCAGATCTTTTTCGTCTTCTTCAATGCCTGGACGAAGCTCAGGGCATGTGATGAGATTTTTATTGAGTGAATACTCCACTGACTTTGCCTTGGCCAGACGCGTCAAAGCCAATCTAACCTCCTCTTCTGATGTTGACGCGCTCTCGTAGCGGTTGAACACATCGACGAATTCACTGATGCTGATTGCGCCGTAAAGGTAGGCTGCAGCGGTCGCGTATTTCCCTATGAGGTCTTTTCTGATGCAGCTTATTCGCATTGTTGATGAAGATGGCAATATAACGCCCTCCCTTCGGATGAAATAAAACAGGCAGATATACTGATTTTCATAGATAACTGCCTTTTTTGGAGCTTGATTGTACAGCGAGTGCGGTTGATATAGGCATTTCGCGACACTCAATGGATAATCAACAAAAAAGGAACATTTGATGAAAATCTGCATATAAAGATTTGCAGCAATGCCGTCTTGCAGCCGCATAGACAAACGAGTCAATAAAAAGGTTTATGAATTTAGCCCTAACGCCCCCGCGCCAACCCCAATCGGCTCGCAACCGGAGGACTCCGCGGCCATTCTCCTACGATTCTTGCTACTTTGACCTAATCCTCCGCACTTTGCGGGCTAACTTCCACCAACTTGGCGAATTTGCTTATAGAGCCACGGGCGCCGTCATTCGAGCGCATTGATGAACAAGCTCAGCCTATACTGATTTGCATATGAACCCCTGTGACTCTGAGCTTCACCCCTAATGAAATCTTTGAGGATGATTTTGTAAAATTACGAGGATATTTTTGTACTAAATCTCCGATCCTGGAAAGCATTATCCACGGCAGCAAAGCTCCAAAACATGCTCACATGAAAATCAGTATAGCATATGAAAATGCGGATTTCAAGCGCATAGCAACCGCTCAAAATGGGAGAGCTTTATTTGCGGCATGCTCCCGGCGCTTAAAGAGGAGGGGCTTTTTGCGCTATGCTCGGGAATTCCACAAGCCAGCCTCATGTGGCACGCGCCTGTTTTTTCTATTACACTGTTTTTATCAAATGCTCCTTTTTTTGTTGACTATACAGCGAGAGCGATTGATATCGGCATTTCGTACGGCCCAATGGACAATCAAAAAAGGAGCATTTGGTGAAAATCGGCATATATTTATTGCAAGCGCTTGAGTTTCTGATAAAATATAAGTGCGTTAAACCGCGTGATTAATTAAGGAGGGTGTTTATGAAAAGCGAGTGCATGTTTTGCAAGCTGGTAAATGACGAGATTCCTTCTTACAGGCTCTTTGAGGATGATGACATTCTAGTCATCCTCGACAAGTTCCCTAGGAATATGGGAGAATGCCTGATACTTACAAAGGAGCACTACGACAATTTGTTTGACCTTGATTCTAAGCTTGTCGGCAAGCTCTTTCGCGCATCTATTGAAACGGCCGAAAAATTGCGGCGGGCGCTTCCGATTGACGGCTTGAATATTCTGCAGAATAACGGAGAGGCTGCGGGCCAGCAGATAAACCATTTTCACATCCATGTCATACCCAGGTATGACTTTGACAGCATCATAATCCAAGGCAAGGCCTTAAACCCGTCTGAAGAGGAGTTTGAGGCTTTCGCGGCGAAATATGCCGCCGCTTCGGACTGATCGGCATCATTTCAACTCATATATGGGAAGGCGCGCTGAAAAGCCCGCGCATGCGCGGGCTTTCCTGTTAAACAACGGCGCCTTCCAAGTAGCTGTTGATGTATTCAACGAGCTGATCAACCTCTTGAGGGTCAAATCCATGGACAAACCCTGCGTCTTCGAGCGTCTCGCCAGTGGATGCGTGGCAGCCGATGCAGTGCATTCCCGCTTGAAGCAGAATTCCTACTATGCCTTTGTCAATGCTGATAATGTCGCTTATAATCATGTCCTTTGAAACCTTGGCCATAATGGTCCTCCTTTTGAGCATGCGCCTGCATGATTGATTGCAAAGGCAGAGGCTCATATATTGAATAGGCGTAGCGCGTTGCCGCCTGTTCATTCTTTGAGTTTAAGGCGCGTCCTGCATGCTGATGCGAAGTCAAACGCAACGACTTTAGAGCCGGATTGTCCGCTTTCGCATAATCCAGCTACAAAATCGGAGCTTTCCAGAGTGCGTCAGCATGTCGCGCGGCTTTTAAATGAGTCGCGCCCTTATGTGTTGTACAAGATCTTGAATCCAGGAAAGTACTTGATGAGAACTTTGCCCAAGATGTCGCTTTTTATAACATAAGTATTCACCCAGTAGCGGGAGTCCATAGAAGTGTTCCGATTGTCGCCCATCATGAAGTAGGAGTTGGCGGGAACGGTGTACGGACCAAAATCATCCGGGTTTGCAGGCTCGCGAATGAATGAGTCGTCAAGCGGCGCTTCGGAATCATCAATGTAAACTTTTCCTTGCCTTATGGTTACCGTTTCGCCCGGAAGCCCGATGATTCTCTTCACATACAGCATTTTCCGGTCATCAGGGTATCTGAAGACTACTATGTCAAAGCGCTTTGGAGACGACATTAAATAGGATAGCCGGAAAGCCACGATTCGATCATTGGGCAGGATATTGTCCATCATGGAGCCAGTCGGGACTTTCGCGTTTACGATTATGACATTGTTGATGAAAATGGCGAAAATCACAGCCAGCACAACCGTTTTGGTCCAGCTTATAATCTCATGAATAACTTCAGTCGTAACCTCTTCATTCATCAGATTTGGCGCAGGAGACTCCCGCCTCGAATTCCATCAGGCGGGAGAGGAATGCGCCTCCTCACCCCTTCTCTTTTTCTCTGCTGGAATAGATACTCTCCCAGTCAAAGGCTTTAGCTTCTTATAACTTATGCCTGCGCTTGATTTTTCTCCGTACAGTGCTGCCGCATCAAAGCTTCTGCTTGATCGCCCTGTGAAAATGAAGCCTTTGCGGCCGTCTGGGAGTTGCACCTTCTTAAGGCTTTTTGCACGTAGATTGCATCCAGAGGAATGGCTCTTGGATTGCCGCCGGTGCATCTTGCGTCCACGGCTTGATCCTTTTCCAATCCATTTCTGATTCTCGTGCTCTTTGCGGTGTAGCCGTACGCCGTGCCGGCGTTCGGTTGCTCCTCCTTCAGCCTGTTGTAGAATGCCCATCGCATAATCCCCATGAATGCGGCGTCTCGAAAAGATTGCCCTCTCTTCAGGTTAACTCCAGATTGCCCGTTCATCAAATGTTCCTTTTTTGGAGCTTGATTATCCATTGAGGGTGCGAAATGCCGAATCGGCATTTCGCACTACATGTATAATCTAGCTCCAAAAAAGGAACATTTTATATGAAAAGC
>JAISZB010000236.1 GCA_031269465.1 Clostridiales bacterium
CCTGAATATCCCGGATCGATCTTGAATATCGCCCCGGGCAACGCGAAATATCAAAAATGCAAGGCGATTTCAGAATATATCGCCCTTCATCCGCCGATCAAGCTTTTTTATCTCCCCCCCTGCCCGCCCAATTTGAACTTGATTGAAAGATTCTGGAAATATGCCAAGTCTGAAATGCTAAATGGAGCGCATGCAGACGCCTTCGCCGAGTTTAAGCCGGGAACCGGCAAATTCCTATATGAAGCTGATAAAGGCAGCCGCAACAGAGTAAATTCGCCAGTATCTGAAAATTTCCAATTATTCGACGAAGTTGAAGCCTATTGAGTACTCTTTGGCAGCATAAAGAGACAACTGGAAATTTATAGCAGTTATATTGCTGTTCTTTGAACCACAATATCAGCACGCTTATCAACTGTTAATTATTACTATTTTATATTCTTGCGCGCAGGCGACAAGATGATTTCCGCCCTGCCGAGGATTCATAGGGGGAAAGACCCCTTACAGCCTGTGTGAATTATACTATAAATTACCAATGAAAAGCAGTATATTGTTCTTTTGAAGATTTTCTGGTTTGGAAAGTCTGTTTTCAAACCCTTTGCTTCGGACAAACAGGGGTTTTAACTCCAATTCAAATGAGCGTTGGGATAAGATTAATCTGAACTAGAGGAAAGCCGCATTGGAAGCAAGATATTCACGGAGAAAGAAATGAGCCGTCTCAGAGCGTATGCCCATGTTCTGGACGCATTCCAAGAATCGCGCATTTCCTGGCAAAGTTCAAGGAGAAGTTTTGGGAAGGCGCGCCAGCGAAAAAGGCGTTGCGTGAAATGGTCATTGAACTTAGCATCGACCCGGACATGCTTGGAGAGAGCCTGCTGAGCGGCTTAAAGGCCACTATGCGGAACGAGAGGTTCGCACGGGAAGTGCTTTAGGGATCTGAAGGCTTACCGGGCGTGGAGTTCGAGGCGCACGGACTCCGCGCCGTTGCATGCCGACGATCATCGGCGCATGCAACGCTCCGAGTCCACCGACCGCCTCCTTGCAGTAGAAAATAGAGCCTTTATTAAGCTTAAGCATTGCGCAGCCTCTCAAAGCGCACCTTGCGGCGTCCACCCCAGATAAGAAACCGAAAGATCCCGCCCGGTTCCACCTGCGGGCGAATGGGATGAACAGGCTGCGCGGATGGAGGCGGGAGAAATCCCCAAGCTGGAGGCATCCTGTTCATCAGGTGCCCCTGCGCCTTTTTGGTGAGGCTTTTCGCCTTGCGCAGGCGCGCAGTTTTCATGCGCTGAACAGGAGGAGGCCGCCATACGGCCAACAGGCAAGGGATTAAAAACATGATCCAGCCTCACAAGGCAACCGCCCCCTGCGGCGAAATGCGTTTGCCGACGCTTTTTTGGCGGTGGTTCCCAAGCGAACTCACATGGCGAACATCTGCAAGGGGGCACCTTGATGCCATAATGTATTCAGAAAGGCAATTCGACGAAGGGTAGGGCTGCCCTCCCTTGTGGCGCGGCCGCTAAAAAAGCATGCATCCCTGTCCGCACGGCGCGATCCGTCGGTACAGCCTCCCCATAGCCCCCCAGCAGGGAGTTTGGGCGAGCGGCTTCTGAAGAGTGAAGCTGCGGCGGCGCACGGAGCCAGGACGCCCCTTGCCTGCCAACCCGCTGTGATTGGAGGCTTGCCGCGAGCAACGAATTGAGCGGCGAAAATGCGCTGGGCGTAATGCATGCAGGTGTGGAAGCCAAAATGGAAGCCATTGTCGACTGCACCACTGATCTCCATGGCAGGGCGAGGCTCATCGGGCTATTCCTCAACGGCTAAGCCTCGGACAGACTGTTCAGGCTACAGGACGATGCCAACGCCTCCCTGCTCGCGTCCGTGTGCAGCTTTCTGGCTGCATTGGGGCAATGAGAAGGAGATCTCAACGCTGTCGAAGGAGATCGAGAAGACCGTCCAGGCCATCTACCCCAACGAGAGCTTGATCCTGCAGTCAATCAAGGGCGCCGTCCACAGGCCTGCTCATTGAAATCGGCCCGATTGGGGACTTCAGGAGCAATGACGCGTTGGCGAAGTATGCGGGGATTGTCTGGCAAGACAGGCAACCCGGCGATTTCGAAGGCAAGAACAGGCGCATGTCCTGCGCACGCGCACCTTCGGGACTTTATCATCGAGACGACCTGGAGCGCTGTTCAATGGAGCGTTTCAGAAATCAAGAGCCATTATGGCATTAAGTGCAAGAATCATCGAAGTACAAGCACATACGCACCCTCACACTCATATCAAGAAAATTCGCCGGGCGGCTCTTTGGATTGCCAGACAAAGCCCTATTGCATTCACCCAGGAGGGGTGAATGCGGAGTCGTAGCGAATTATAGTTCGAATTGGCTCAATGAGGCGTTTTTGGTCCTTTGCAACGACCATGTCCACCTCTTGCAGACTGGAACAATGACAGTTATACTTTTTGGTCTAGATATGACAATATTTGCATAATATTTATTTGAAAAAGGTCGGTCTTGACTTAAAACGGAGATCCTTTTTTATATGAATTGCCAGCCTGTTGTATAAAATCCGAGGACGCCTTTCAAAGGAAGTATGAGCAAATATCACGACGCAGGAAAAGTACGTCACACGCCTTCCCAAAGCTAGGCTCGCTTGAGAGCCAATATCTAATTGGGCTAAATAGAAATGAGGATAAAACATCTTATAGTTTCCAGCAATTTAATTAGTGGAAATTTTTATTCTGATAGACTGACATCATTGGGAGCAACAACAAGAAATTCATGCAGAGAACTCAAGCTTCTTGGAATGTCCTAGGACTTGGACAGCGCCCAGATCTTAGCGACCTTGAAGACGAAATCCTGTAGCGTTCTTTGGAAGAGCGATGTTGTGGACATTCTTATTAGTTATGACTACATATCCTACAATCCCATATTCAGTGACTTTGGAGAAGGTGGCGAATAGTTTGACTCAATAGTGTTTTTGGTGCCTTTCATGCTGTAGGC
Source organism: Clostridiales bacterium (assembly GCA_031269465.1). GTDB lineage: Bacteria > Bacillota > Clostridia > Lachnospirales > WQUN01 > JAISWZ01. The sequence goes on from JAISZB010000236.1 coordinate 3,002, forward strand.
ACTTTTTTCTATTGTGTCGAAATCTTTTCAAAGAGAATGCAGATATTCAGGAACTCCATGAGTGATTGGTTTGCACTTCATGGATTATGGTGTTTTTTAATTTGCTATGATGTTAAAAAATCACTCAAAAGAAGATAAAACCAAGATTCCTCACTTAGAGTATTGCATACTTACCTTTTTTAGGATACAGTATTATTATTAGTATAGTGTATTCAGAAATTCAATGACTGACATTCAAAAATCTATGATTTCAAGATCTAAGCCAGCTTTTTCTAAGATTTCAGACTGAGGGAGTGGTAACCTTAATGAACAAACCAACATTTCTAACAACAGGCGGCGCAGGTTTCATAGGTTCAAACTTTATTCGCTTCATGCTAAGCAATTACAAAGACTCAATAAAAGTAATAAATCTTGATTCCCTAACCTACGCAGGGAATCTTGAAAACCTATCCGAGATAGACCATCTCCCCAACTACCGCTTCATCAAAGCGGATATCTGCGACGAGCAAGCAGTCGACTATATCTTTCTCAACAATGACATCGACTTCTGCGTTCACTTCGCGGCGGAAAGCCACGTAGACAGAAGCATAAAGGATCCAAGCGTTTTCGTAAAGACAAATGTTCTGGGAACAGTAAACCTCCTAAATGCGGCCAAAAAACACTGGCAGACAGGGACTGGCTTCAAAAGTGGAAAAAAGTTCGTGCAAGTCTCTACCGACGAAGTTTACGGAAGCTTGGGAGCAGAAGGCTATTTCACGGAAAAGACGCCCCTTGCTCCGCACAGCCCCTACTCCGCAAGCAAGGCGTCTGCCGACATGCTAGTCCAATCTTACTTCGACACATACGGCTTCCCCATGAACATAACCAGGTGCAGCAACAATTACGGGCCTTTCCAGTTTCCCGAGAAGCTGATTCCGCTTGTAATAAACAACGCTCGCGCCGGAAAACCCCTGCCTGTGTATGGCGATGGAAAGAACGTGCGGGACTGGCTCTATGTGGAAGATCACGCAAGAGCCATCGATCTTGTAGCTCGAAAAGGAACTCCGGGTGAAGTCTACAACGTAGGCGGCCATAATGAACTGCAGAATATTGAGATCGTAAAAATCATCCTAGACTCCTTAGGATCTTCCCATGACTTAATCACTTACGTGGAGGATCGCCTCGGCCACGACAGGCGATATGCCATAGACGCTTCAAAAATCAAGAGCGAATTGGGCTGGGAGCCGGAAACATCTTTTGGCGTAGGCATAAAAAGAACGATAGAATGGTACCTTAAAAATAACGGCTGGCTGAAGAATGCAGCAAGCGGCGACTATCTCAAGTATTACGAGAGAATGTACGGAGGGACGAATCCATGAAGGGAATAATCCTAGCCGGCGGTTCCGGGACCAGGCTCTACCCCGTGACGAGATCCATCTCCAAGCAGATTTTGCCTGTGTTTGACAAGCCCATGATATACTATCCGCTGTCTGTGCTTATGCTTTCAGGCATACAAGAGATTTTGATAATTTCAACGCCTCGCGACTTGCCTCTCTAT
>JAISZB010000257.1 GCA_031269465.1 Clostridiales bacterium
GAGGATCGGCAATCCCTCCCTCGTATGCGACTCCAACGCCTCCTCCGGCTGCGGAAGAGCCTTCTCCGACGCCGGCCGGGCCTTCGCCGACAGACGCCCCCGTACCTAGCGAAACTCCGGTTGCAACGCCTACGAGCGCGCCGACAGCTACATCGACCCCGACGAGCGCGCCGGCAACGCCAACAAGCGCGCCGGCAACGCCAACAAGCACGCCGACAGCCACATCGACGCCGACGAGCACGCCGTCCCCAACGCCGACATCCACATCGACGCCGACGGCGACTCCAACAGAAACCGCAACGCCAACGAATACGCCGTCTCCAACGCCGACAGCTACATCGACGCCGACGAGCACCCCGTCTCCAACGCCGACAGCTACATCGACGCCGACGAACACCCCATCTCCAACGCCGACAGCTACATCGACGCCGACGAACACCCCGTCTCCCACTAGGACGCCTACTCCAACTCCTGGAGAGCTGGAAGACTATGTCGACAAGGGCTGGATTGAAGTAGAAGGCTGGGGGAGCAATAATTACGGACATTGGCAGAGATTGAAAATCTTCAATAAGACTGACTCTGCGCTTCAGTTCTACATTAGGCCTGGCACGGTAATGAGCGCTAAGAGCTTGTTTGACCAGGACATGCTGATTCTAGAAACTGTGCTGGTAACGATTGGCGCAGGAGGTTCAGATGAATATGCAGTGGCTACAGCTTGCATGAACTGGGGCTTGAGGTTGCCATCAGAGTTCAGCAGATTTAGCGTTATTTTCCCGAAGCTTCCTGAGCAGATCGTTCAAATAGCTGAGTTGAGAAAAGACTTGCTGATTAGCCGCACTCATGGTAGCCATGCTCTTCTGAGGGGTGATCCGCTGGTATCAAGAAATTACGCCATCACCCAGAGCTTGGTTTGGATGAGTGAGCATAACGCAACTGATTCAATGGTTGGCTCTCATTCTGTTTATCCTCTTGATAGATATCCATCCACAGAAGAGATTCAGGCTGCCAGAATTCTGTTTAATGGACTAGAATAATAAACACCAGATCATAGATTTAGTTGCATTTTCAGCTTCCGGGCTTTGCTCAATTTAATGAGCTGGGTAAAGCCCGGAGCGCTAGTTAAAACAGCATGGGATAGTCTCATGCTGTTTTTAGGATAAACGTCGTCCATCAGGTTGTACCGTTTCGGGTTCAATCCGTTGGCGCAGGCCCTAAAGAGGAGTGAGCCTATTGAATTGGAAAAAAGCATGGGCGGTTGCGGCCTCTGCCGCAACTTTTTTGATTCTGGTAATAACAGGAACTCTCGCCTGGACAAACTTCAATCAGTCAGCGCTTAATGAGTGGCAGGGTTCATCTCCTGAAATCGGCGGCACATTGCATGATGATTTTTGCCAGCCCAACAAAGACATATATGTAGAGAATTGGGGAGAGCATCCTTTCTTTGTACGAGTGAAACTTGAGGAGTACATGGAGATGGGTGACGGAGCAGGGGTAAAATTGGATCCGGTTTCCAATAAGGCGGTTTCTCTAGCGCCTGGCGCAGATATAGATGATACAGATACATGGAAGCCTTATAACCATGGGAATGAAGGGGAAGTATTTCGAGATTACTGGAAATGGACAATGGGAGGAAGCAAGTACTATTTTCCTGCTCCCGAATCATTAAGGCAAAATGGCGGAGACGGCTACATAGATTCCCTTAGCCCTGAAGATATCGGTCCGTTTGACATAAATGAATACGGAGTCCACTCGAAAGAGACTCCAGTGGCCAGTATAATGACGATTGCGCAGTGGAATAGCGAAGGATGCCCTATGGGATACATCTGGGTTTTGGACAGCGACGGCTGGGCCTATTGGGCGGCGCCTGTTCTTCCAGGGCAAGCGACAGGACTTCTTTTAGATAATGTCGAGCTTGTAAAGCCTCCAATTCAAGACTATTACTACGGAATCAACGTCAAAGCCCAGATGGCTACTAAAGACGGAAAAGCGGAAGAAGACGGAATCATAGACAACTATACGAAATTCGGACTAGAAGAAAACGGCGGATGGACTCCTGAGGGCGAAGGCCTTATGGAGAGAATTGCAGGAAGCCAAGAGATAACTGCCGTAGTAATAACTTCAGACAAATCAAGCGAATTTTCTATTTTCGACGCGATCCCGATATATGTCAAGCAAGGGGAGACAGTGACTCTTACAGCTGGCGTAGTTACAGGATCAGGGCCGACAGCCGTAACATGGTATGGAAATGGAAGCTCGGGATTCAAGATGACAACTGACGGCAATACGGCGGTTGTGAAGATAGACAGAGAAGTGACAAGCGGGGACATGTTCGATATAATCGCAACGTCCCTTGTGGATCCAACAAAATACGACAGCAAAAGAATAGTTGTGTTCCTTGCGGCTGAATACACAGTTTCGACTGATCGCACCGGGCGCGCTTATGCAGATTATGGAGATAATACTTTCAAGATGATGGAGGGCGGAGAACCCTACGGAAATTACATATGCGGAGGCCTGGATCTGGTTTTCGGAACGGGAGACGACTTGACCAATGTTGTTGTGATAAACGGCGTCAAATATCTGACTGCCGATGAAGACGGCAAATATTTGAGCAAAGGGCCGGATGGGCGAATCGGGACTAACGATGATCCCCAGATTGGAATTTGCTCTTACTAATGCTAAAGCATAGCATCATGTACTGATGGAAAGGCCGCAAGCAAGGCTCTGACTTCGCTTGCGGCCTTTCTTATTGGCCGTGCTTAGGAAAATTCAGGTTTTTTATCTCGATTAGCCATTGAGACGCAGTCAAGCTAAAATAGGTGGTTTCTTATGCAAATCAGTATAGCTTCAGGGCGGGAATGGAATCCCTCATTTGCTACCGCAAAACCCGTTTGCCTTAAAGCAGAAAATCGCAGTCAGAGTGTAAAAGGCAATCGCCGCCAAATTAAACCCTGCGCCGGCTAGCGGCGTGGAAACGGCATCCGGGAGCAAGGGGACGATGAATGAGAAAAACAGGGAACATCGTAAGCGGCGTGAACAGCCCAATTATGCGCGGGAATCTTGTCCTGCCGCAAAATGCCAATAGCAGCCAGCAACCAGCCGATGCCTGTAAGCCCTACTATCGGAAACCATGCAATATAGAGCAGTTTGACAAATGAGTCGGCAAGCGTCAATACAGGCTCAGAACCTGCTGGATCCAATAAGAACGCCGTCTTGTACGCTTCCGCCACATAGAAAAACGCCGCATGAGCGAGAGGCGACCATGTAAAAGCTATGAACAGAATTGACGGCAAATTATCGCATACTTCCTTCCTGCTCATTTCATTGCGTGGTAGACATGGTACAGGGCAAAAACATAAACGGGATTGTGAAAGCCGCGATCAACGCGCCAGCCATAAGCCTGTCCGCAGATCCCTCAAGCATTGCGGCCGCGAGTTCCTTGTCGGGGTTTCCGGGTAGTTCGCAAGATCCGGCTTGAAGCCTACCAATAAGATGTCGCCGATTGTCCATGTAATTCCGCTGATTATGCCGGATACAGCTGATAATTTCATCAGCGCCGCATTTCTGGAAAGGCATGCCTTCATAGTTTCATCATCTCCTGTTAGACTCATCAAACACTTACATGCTAACATGATTTTAATGAATTTGCAAGATTTTTCTCCCGTAAAGACTTAGCTGACTTGCATATGAACTGGTTGTTTTAAGCTAGGCTGTACAGCGAGTGCGAAATGCCTATTTCAACATTTTCGGCATTTCGTACCTTGAAAGCGTATGATCAAGATCCGAATAGATGCATTGGGCCTGCAAATCGGCAAGTCGATCTCGCGCTTCAAAGTGTCTTTGCCAGAAACCATTGCCTTTGACTCGAGAGGCAGCTCTTTTAAAAATCCGATTGCAATGGACGCTGAAAGTCGAGCAGCGCTTCTTTTCTAGGTGTATAATATAGTCCAGAAAGCAAACATACAGCGCTTTTCAGGCGATGTGAACCATCGTGCAAGGGCAAGTATCCAGGGGGACGAAGATGGATTTGACAATATGCTTGAATAATGCGGTTGATGTTATTGAAGCAGGGCTTTCCGAGGAGATAGACATGAAAGATGTCGCTCGCGCCGCGTGCATGTCTATTTCCCAGCTTCAACGCATCTTCGGCTTCGTTTGCGGAATTCCCGTATCAGAGTACATCCGGCGCAGAAGGCTGACGCTTGCTGCATTTGACCTTATTGCTGGCGCCAAGGTGCTCGATGTGGCGCTTAAGTACGGGTACGGATCTGCTGATGCCTTTGGAAGGGCATTTCAAGCTTTGCATGGCTTGAAGCCCTCAAGAGCCAAGCTGATTGGCGCCAAGCTCACGGCATACCCCAGGATTGCGTTCGCTTTAACGCTTAAAGGAGTGATATCTATGAACTATCGCATCGAGGAGAAAAAAGCTTTTACCGCCATAGGAGTGAAGAGGTTCTTCACATTTGAGAATGGCGACAACTTCAAGCAGATCCCAAAGATGTGGGAAGAGATACAGAAGAATGCGGAATTGTCCAAGAAGCTGATTGAACTTAATGACGTCGAGCCGGCTGGAGTCATAGGGCTTTGCGCAGACATGTACGACAATGGGATGGACTACTGGGTGGCGGTCGCCTCAACTGCCGCGCGCCCGGAAGGGCTTGACAGCATTGATGTATCCGCCTGTACATTCGCCGTGTTTGAAGCGAGGGGATCTCTTCCTGGATCTATTCAGGATGTTTTCAAGAGGATCTACTCCGAATGGTTCCCTTCTTCCGGCTATGAGCATGCGATAGCTCCGGAGATTGAATGGTACAGCGACGGAGACATGAATGCGGATGACTATCTGTGCGAAGCTTGGATACCTGTGGTAAAGAAGCCTTGAACAACAACCCATCGCCTAATCAAGCTTCAAAAAAGGCAGTTTTCAATGAAAATCAGTATATCACAGGGCTAAAGCCCTGCGACATTTGAGGCGGGGGCTTGCTCGGCAAGTCCTTGGCGCTTAGCCTAAGCCTTAATTGACAACGCTTTCCAAGAATGCGTGGAGCAAGGCCGCGCACATCAGCGGGCGGAAACCCCGTCAAGCGCGGTACAGCCATGCCGCTGGCAGCGAGCTGCAGAAATGTTTCAGCAGCGGAGCATTTTAAGCGTCGACGGATGGGCGCTGGGTTTGAAAGCGGTTGAACCCCGAAACTATACAAAACGGACGGGGCGGCGCAGCTGGCAGTTAGCATAAGGCCGCTGCCGGCAAAGGCGGAAAGAGGAAGCTTAATCAAGCGCCGAAATACGTGCTTGGCCATCAGGTGTTCGGCAGGGCGCAAAGGCTTCTTTTTCGGAAGGCGGATATTTTGACGTGCGCACGCTGGGCGGCGAGAAATCATCCGCAGGCATAAGCTATAAGAGACTTAAGCCATTAGCAGCGGCTATTGCAGCCGAAAGGAGGGGGCGCATTCCTCTCCCGCTTAATGGCATTTGAGGCGGGAGAGGAATGCGCCCAATCTGATAAATTATATGATTATACTGATTTGCAACCAAATGCAGCGAAATCAGAACTATCCAATGCAAATCAATATGCATTTCCGGAATTCGCTCAATTATACCGATTTGCAGTCAAAGATACCTATTTTGGAGCTTGACTGCCCATTGAGTGGTGCTAAATGCCGATCTCGGCATTTAGCACTCGCTGTATAATCAAGCTTCACAATAAGAACTTCAGTACGAAAATACATTTCATGGACATTTGTACATGCCTCAAACACACAATTGACTTTATATTTTCACTCTTGGCGGTGAAGCGTAGCGTCATAGGGGTTCGTATGCAAATCAGTATATCCCCTCAAGACTTGCCCTGCGCTGGAAGGCTCCGAGGAAAGCGCTCAACTTCCGCAGGCTTGCAGGCATAGAAGCCTTGCCCTATTCTTAAATTCTCAAACACTTCAAAACCTATATGCCGATTTCCGTGAAATATTCATAAAGGCAGTTTCCTATGATAATCAGTATAATTGCCGGCGTTTGAACGCATAGTGAACATCTCCGCAAACATTGCGGAATTCGACTATCTCGACGCCGAATGTCTTCTCTATCAATCCGGAGGACAAAATGTCATTCGGGGGAGAAAATGCCATCAAGCGGCCTCGATTCATTAGAGCCACCATGTCAGAGCATTCCAAGGCGGCGTTCAAGTCGTGAGAAACCATGACTACCGCCTTGTTTTCGGCTCGAAGCCTTTTTGCGTGATCTATAACATCCAGCTGATGGGGGGCATCCAAAAAGGTTGCGGGTTCATCCAGAAAGACGGCGTCAGTGCACTGCGCCATAGCCATGGCAAAATAAGCCTTTTGGCGTTCACCTCCAGAGACTTCGTTAAGGCTCTTTTCCCGCAACTCCCATATGTCCATGTCATCCATGGCTTTTTTCGCGATTTGGCGATCTATCTCCCGGTAAACTCGAGGATATCCCAAATGAGGGAAGCGGCCGTGCATTACAAGCACCTCAATAGGCACATTTGCATAGCTTTGCGCTTGAGGCAGATAAGAAACCATTTGAGCCAGCTTCCGCCGTTTGATGGAAGATATCTCAACTCCATCAATAAGGACGTCTCCGCTTGAAGCTGCAATCAAGCCGCAGGCAAGCTTTGCCAAAGTGCTTTTTCCGCTTCCGTTAAGCCCGATTATTGATGAGACCGCACCTCTTTCGAAGGATAGAGATATATTTGAAATGATGTTTTCGTCTTCACGAGAGCCGCTTGCAAATCTTCTGCGCGCATGATATCCTGCGCTTGCCTCGACAAGCTTAATCAATACCGATACCCCCTCCTGCGCTTAATCAGCAGGAAAAGAAAAAAAGGCGCGCCTAAGAATGCCGTTACAATTCCAGTTGGAAGTTCGTACGGTGAAAACAGCATGCGCGAGGCTATATCGCACCCTTCGAAAAATGCTCCTCCTATAAGCGCAGATAAAACAATCAGCCTCCTGCTGCTTCCAGTTCCTGCAACCATCCTTGCCACATGGGGCACAATGAGACCGACGAATCCCACAAGCCCAGCAAAGCTGACAGCTGAGCCTGCAAGCATTGCGGATGACGCAAGAAACATGAATTTGCAGGCTTTTACATTGAGCCCTAAACTCGTGGCTGAAACCTCTCCCAGTGAAAGAACATCCAATTCCCCGCCCATGATAAGAACGGCTAGGATAAAGATGAGAATAAGCCATCCTGCGGGAAACAGGCTTTCAAAGGAAACTCCGGACAAACCGCCGATTTGGAATGAATGCGTCCTTAATAGAGAGTCTGGAAATAGGGTTGTTATCAAGTTTGTCCCAGCTGAAAGAAGGCTTGAAATGGCAACGCCAGACAATATCAATGTTATTTTGGAAGAACCAGCTCTTTCTGAAATAGAGCTGACGATAATCACGGCTGAAAGCGCGCCGGAAAACGAGGCCAAAGGCATAAGTGAATGCATAGCGCTTGAAGGCGCAACGCTTCCAAGCGAAGCGCTGCAAAGCGCTGCGCCGAAACCGGCGCCGGCGTTTACGCCTATTGTCCCAGGGCTAGCCAAAGGATTAGCAAGAACCTCTTGGATTACCGCGCCGGAAACTGCAAGGGCGGATCCCGCAAATACCGCCGCCAAGACGCGTGGCAGGCGAACATAGAGCAGAATCCGCCCGTTAGCGGTGGAATCGCCTTCCAAAATGCCCAGAACCGTTTCTGGCAGGCTGAGCCTCGCCGAACCTAAGCTAAGCCCCAATAATACCGACAAGAGCAGCGCGAACGCGCACAAAGCGGCCTGACTGGCTTTATTCACAGAGAATCTCGTAAAGCATTTCATAGCTTTCTCCCCAGCGTTCGTTAGGCTTCAGATGGAACAGTTCCTTTGGCAGGACGAAGTAATGGCCGTCGCGAACGGCTTTTAATCCGGCCCATGCAGGATTTGACTGAAGAGCCGCTTCGAGCGATTCCAAAGCTTCTGCCTCAGAGTTTCCCATAAGGATTGTAAAAATGAAATCAGGATCCTCTTTTATAATAGTTTCAATGCTTAAATCCGATAGAAGGCTTTCATTCTCATCGGCAATATTGACGCATCCCAGATCCTTAAGCATTGCTCCAGCCATATTTGAGCTGTTTTTTATGCCTGCTCCGTAGGAGTAGCTCCTGATAAGCAAAATGCGGGGAGATCCCAAGCCTTCACTTTTTCTTATGGTTTTTTCTATTCCGAGCTTTACATCCAAGCCGTTTTTCTCATACAAGTCAGTCCTGCCTGTTATAAGCGCGCAAATTTCAAGCATCCGCAGATACTCATCGAAGGTCTCCACAGAGAAGAAGCAGACTTCTATTCCTGAGTTTGAGAGCGGTTCATAGAGTTCGGCATGGCCGGGAGTCGTCTTTGATAAAATAACAAGGTCGGGATTTAACGACAATATCATTTCAAGATCCGGAGATTGCACGGCGCCTATGCTTGCAGCGCTTTCACCCAGGTCGAGCCCCCTTTCGAATGAGTCGCTGGTAGTTCCCGCAACCGCTCCTCCGGCAAGCATCCAAACATCAGCGAAGCTGGAAGGCGACACTGCGACGGTTTCAGGTCGCCGAATACGCAGCGTCCTGCCGAATGCGTCAGTAAATTCCACAGCTTCATCAATGGAAGTCTCAACGCTTGAATCCAAAGCTCTGCCGCATGAAGAAAAGAAAAGCAGGGTAAAAACGCAGGTGAGGCACGCGAAGAGCGTCAATCGCGCCGCCATCATTATAAGCCTTTCTCGCTTTCGGAGATTTCAAGCTCTTCTTGAACGGCCTGGCCGTTAGCGATGGAGAATGATTTGAGGACAGGCTCGTCTTCCATGAGAGACATTATAAGATAAGACGCTTTTGGATCAAGGGCCAGCCTTATATCCTCTTCGGATGGCCTCGCCGGGGTGCTTGGATGCGAGTGAAAATTGCCGAGAGGACTTAGATTGAGGGTTCTCATGTCTTTTATGCAGGCGAGTTGCCGCCTGGGTTCAATTGAAAAGTGCTCAGGGCTGAGATCCTTGTTTTCCAGCAGATAGACCTTCCTTATAATTTTCATCCCATTTTCATAAGTGCCTGCTATCAAGCCGCAGGCTTCGTTCGGGAGGCTTTGCGAAGCGTGTAGCGAGATTGAATCGAAGTCCCTCCGGCTTATAATTATCATTGCTTCACCTCGCAAACTGCTTGATCATAGTCAATCGGCGCCAATATAGTCGGGTTTGCGCCGCACACAGGACAGCTTTCGCGTTTGGGCAGCTTTATTTTCCTAAACTCCATTTTCAGCGCGTCATAAGTCAACAGCTGCCCTGTAAGAAGGCTGCCTTTTCCCAGCAAGAACTTTACCGCCTCCATCGCCTGCAGGGAGCCGATCACACCTCCCATAGCCCCGATAACCCCGGCCTGCCTGCATGTAGGAACTGCGTCCGGCGGCGGCGGATTTTGGAATATGCAGCGGTAGCAAGGGCCTTGACCCGGCACATATGTCATCAGCTGGCCTTGAAATCTGATTATGCCTGCATGTGAAAATGCTTTGCCTGCGATAGCGCAGGCGTCGTTTATCAGAAATTTAGCGGGGAAGTTGTCGGTGCCGTCTATTATGAAATCATAAGGCTCTATCAGCTTCATGATGTTTGCGGAGTCGACCCAGGCGTGGATAGCATTTACTTTAATCTCCGGATTTATGGCTTCCATTGACTCCTTGGCCGATTGGACTTTGGATTTTCCTATGTCATTAGTTGAATGGATTACCTGGCGCTGGAGGTTTGAAAGATCAACTTCATCAGCATCGCAAATCCCGATTTCTCCGATTCCCGCGGCAGCCAGGTACAAGGCGGCAGGCGCACCCAGGCCTCCAGCCCCTATGATTAGGACTTTGCCATCCAAGAGCTTCCTCTGGCCTTTGGCGCCGACTTCCTTGAGAATGATGTGCCTTGAGTAGCGCTGCAGCTGATCATTGGAAAAAGCCATGAGCGCCTCCTCCCATAAAGTGCATGAACTCGATGGCGTCCCCATCTTTAAGCTCAGCCGACTCAAACGCGCCGCTTTCCAAAAATTCGTCATTGACCGCGACGGTGACATACTGAGGCATTTCTACTCGCTCTTCCGCTAAAAGCATGGCTACTGTAGTCCCCTCGGGATATTCCTTTGATGCGCCGCTTACTGTAAGCTTCATTTATTCACCCGCTTTTCTGACTATTAGGCTGTAGGTTCCGTCCTTGTTATCCAGAAGCCTCAATATCTTGTGGCCTTCGTCCTTTATGCTTCTCGGAACATTCTGCACAGGCTCCCCGTCATTCATCCTTATTGAAAGCACTTGCCCTTCCTCAAGCTCTTCAAGGGCCACTTTCGCCTTTACAAAGGTTACTGGACATACAACATTGGTTATATCAACGCTTTCATCAATTTCTATATCCACTGCGCGCCTCCTCCGGGCGAATCCGGGCGCGAAAATGCGCCTTAATCCGCCAAATCTTGACTTGCCATCGCTTCCTGCATATATTTTTTAAAGGAATCCCATCCCGCCCTGTCGATAGCGACTCTAAAGCGCTCTCCAGGACTGGCGTATTTGTCAAAAAATACCAATGCGGCGTCAGCCGCTCTGAACAATGTCTCCTTGTCCTTTGCTGGAGGCAACGCATCCAGCCCTTTGGCAATCATGTTTCCGAATGTTCCTCCGAAAGACAGTATGTAAGCTGCTTCGCCTTTCCACGCTTCAAATGGGCAGCTCTTGACGCAGCGCCCGCAACTGTTGCATTTCTCCTTGTCAAGGCTCAATGAGTCTGAGCCGATTGATATGGCGCCTTCGCGGCAAGCCTTGACGCATACGCCGCATAGTGTGCAGAGGGATTTGATGTACTCGATCGTGAATCCGCCCTTAATGCCCAGGTCGTTCTCCTCTGCCTTCAAGCAGTTGTTCATGCATCCGGTGACTCCAAACTTGAACTTGTGAGGAAGAACCCGGCCGAAGTAGCGGTCGGATATTTCAAGAGCAAGGGAATATGTGTCTATGCAGCCGCTGGGGCATATATCGCTCCCCTGACAGGCTGTAACCGTGCGCACCCTGGGTCCGCATACCCCTGTTGAAACCCCGCCGAGTTCAAGCTCCGCCTTGACGTTTTCCACATCTTCAAGACTTATGAAAGGGATTTCCACTCCTTGCCTTGAGGTCAAATGGACTCTTCCGTCTCCATATTTTTTAGATATGGCCGCTATCGTTTCAAGCTGGCTGGCGCTCAAGTTTCCGCCCACTACTTTCAAGCGCAATGAAAATCTGTTTTTTTGAACTTGTCGCATGAAGCCGCCGTTTTTCAAAGCTTTATAGTCTGGCATGATCGACTCCTTCTTGGTTTGAGGCCCCTAGCATACGCGCCCAAAAATAAAAGAGAGATTTCATTGAGGATGCGCATGCAAACGCGGCCTAAATACGCCGATTCGCAGTCAAATGCGTCTATACTGATTAATACTTAATTTCCTATGCGCTTGATCATTCACTTCTACGCTTTGCGCCAAGCCCCTAAATAGGCAGTTTCATATGCATATCAGTACAGGAGGCATAATGCGCCGCTGGCATTTTTCTTTGCGCGCATTCTTAGGCGCTGTAGATGATTGAACGATACATCTCAAACGGATCCAGGCCATTTTCGGAAACGCCCAGGCCGTGCCTGCTTAAAAGCGGAACGGAACTTTCATGCGGTCCGAATCCTGCGAATCTGGAGTTTCTTATTCGAATTGAATCTTTTTCCGATTCTGCGTCGAAATCGCCCGGGTAAGCGTAGCCGCGACCCTTAAGAGGAAGCTCGTCTCCCAGACGGTACACTGAAGGTTCGGGACGTACTCTCTCAATTGTACCGGAAAGCGGATTGAAAAGAAATAGATCAAAGAGATTTGTTTCAACCCTGATTTTGCCATCATCAAAGACAACTCCTTCTAAACGGCCTCCGCCTATTTCCTCAATGACTCCGCAAGCGGATGTGGCGTGGCTGAGCCGGTCGATGAGTATCAATGAACCCAAAGATCTGCTGTTGCGGAAAAGATCCACGACGAGATTTTCTGAAGCCTCTATCCGGCATAGGGCGATCTCGTTCTTTTCCAGCACGTTTGCAGGCAGATGATCCCCTGTATTGACGTCGATTTTATATTCAATGCTTTCCACTTTGGCGGGAAGCAGCTTTGTCCCCACTTTCACCCAGTATTCTCTGCCAAGGGCAAGCACTGCGTCGTCCATCCACAGAAGGGTGGCCGCAAAGCGCTTCTGCGACTTAAGCGAGGCATCCTTTGCCAGTACGCAGCCCTTTGATGCATCCAATTCCCGATCAAGCTGGATTGTAGCCGGCTGGCCCGCGAAAATTTCAGGCACCATGCACTCGCCCAGGTAAAGCGCTTTTACTTTAGCTTTTTCCATGCTGGGAAGCACGGTGAGAGTGTCTCCGCAAGCGGCGCTTCCGGATTCAACTTGACCTTGGAAGCCTCGAAAACTGGCATCCGGGCGGCATACCCTTTGGATGGGCATGGCGAATCCCAATCCGGAATCCCTGATTTCAGCCGTTTCAACTTCCTCAAGAAATTCAAGCAAAGTAGGGCCGGAATACCATGGCATATTCACGGAGGGCGTTGTAACATTGTCTCCGGCGGTTGCGCTCAGAGGCATCAAGGCGGCGCTTTGAAGGTTCAATTCTCTCTTTAGGGCGTCCACATCCGATTTTATTGATTCAAAGGATTCTTCGCTGTAGTTTGCGAGATCCATTTTATTAACTGCAAAAAGAAAGCTTCGTATGCCCATCATTGAACAGATCCTGGCATGCCTTCTCGTCTGGCGGAGGACTCCGCGCGTTGCGTCAATGAGTATTATAGCCAGATCGGCGAAGGATGCGCCCACTGCCATATTTCTGGTATACTGCTCATGGCCTGGGGCGTCGGCTGCTATGAAGCTTCTTTTTTCTGTGGTGAAATAGCGGTATGCCACATCTATAGTAATGCCTTGCTCTCGCTCAGCCATGAGTCCGTCAAGCAGCAGAGAGTAGTCAATCTCCCCGCCGCGGGATCCTATTTGGCTGTCCAGCAGGAGAGCTTGAGCCTGGTCGGCGTAGATAAGCTTGGAGTCATACAGTATATGTCCAATCAGAGTGGATTTTCCGTCGTCCACGCTTCCGCAGGTTATGAATTTGAGCAGATCTGTCACTAAAAATATCCCTCCCGCTTCCTGCGCTCCATGCTTCCTGCCGCTTCGTTGTCAATTACCCTGCTTGTGCGCTCAGATGTAGCGGCTGCAAGAGTCTCTGCTATTACAGCGTCAAGCGTGTCGGCTTCAGATTCGCAGCCTCCTGTAAGAGGATAGCATCCCAGGGTGCGGAACCGGACTTTTTTCATCTGCGCGGATTCCCCAGGAAAAAGCTTCATCCTGTCGTCATCCAGCATTATAATGTTTCCGTCTCGGAAAACTACAGGACGCTCTTTGGCAAAATACAAGGGCACAATGTTTATGCCCTCTCGCCGGATGTACTGCCAGACATCCTTTTCAGTCCAGTTTGAGATGGGGAATACGCGAATGCTTTCACCTTTGTTGATCCGAGTGTTATAGAGCTTCCACATTTCCGGACGCTGGTTTTTAGGATCCCAAGCATGGCTTTCGCTGCGGAAAGAGAAAATGCGCTCTTTAGCGCGCGACTTTTCTTCATCCCTTCTTCCGCCGCCAAATGCGGCGGTGAACTTGTACCGAGTCAAGGCCTGCTTTAAAGCTTGAGTTTTCATTATGTCCGTATAGGCTGCTCCGTGGTCGAAAGGGTTCACACCCTGCCTTGCTCCATCTTCATTCTTGTATACTAGCATTGTCAAGCCTTTTTCAAATGCGGTGGCGTCACGGAAGGAGATCATTTCCTTGAACTTCCATCCGGTGTCTATATGCAATAGAGGAAAAGGCGGTTTCTCCGGATAGAAGGCCTTAGTGGCAAGATGGAGCATGACAGAGCTGTCTTTTCCTATTGAGTAGAGCATTACAGGCCGCTCGCACTCGGCGGCGACCTCTCGGAATATGTATATGGCTTCAGCCTCAAGCCTTTCAAGATGCGTCATTTTCAACCCGCCTTTATGCCTGTCATTCGGCTAATACTCATTTGCGCTGCGGCTGTCCGTCGTAAGGATTCTCAACTCCTTGCCGGGAAGCTCAATTATCCATTTGAGTTCACTGCCTTCACGCCTTGCATGGATTGCGCCGCCAAGCCCTCCTATATCCGACCCAAGATACATCCTTAGCGCGGCTTCAGGGCATTCCTTTATGCACGAAGCGCATGCCCAGCAGTCTTCGGGATGCGGCAAAAAGCTCTTTCCGTTTTTCATTTCAAAAAGGCCGCCCGGGCAGATGTCCGCGCAGTTGCCGCAACCGCAGCATTTGGATTCCAAAATTCTAATGCTCATCAGGGCTGCCTTCCTTTTCAACATCTCGGATTATGATTTCTATCTTATCGCCGCGAAGTACAGAATTTACGAACTTCAGCCAGCCGTCGTCCTTCAGCGGGTAATCGGCATGCTCGGCAAACAGGCGCCATCGGGTTTCCTTTCTGGCGCCCAGGTGGGATATCAAAGCGCGGCAAACCAGAAGGCGGTCCCTAAGCTCGTGTATAGCAGCAAGATCCTTTCCGGTTTCCGCTCTGAGAAAGGACGACAGGCTTTCTATTTCCAGAATCTCCGCCTCAGCGGCTGCGAGGCTTTTGCCGCTATAGCGATAATTGCTTCCGATGCCGCCCGCATGCTTATCCATGGCGCATTGCATGCGCTCTTCAAGCTGTCGGGCGGTGTATCCCGGGTCTTTGCGGCCAAAGAAGGCATTTAGCTTCTCTTTTTCTTCTTGCGCGCTCGACGCGCTTATTTCTGGCGCGGATCCTAAGAGCTTTGCAGCGCTTCGCGCTGCTATAGCTCCCTCGGCAAATGCTCCAGAGACATATTTCTGCGGACAGGCGCCTGACGCATCCCCGGCTGCGTAAAGAGAGGCTATGGTTGACTGCCTTGAATTGTCCACCCAGTAGCCGCTGCCGGTATGGCCTCCGATGATATAAGGCTCGCTTCCTTCTATCTCTACATCTGCTTCGCTTGGCGGCTTGCCGCTTTCCACCCATTTGAGCGTCTGGCTTGGCGCCATGTTGAGGTAGGCTTTGAATAGATCCTCGTCCTGCTCTTTGGAAATTCCCGTGGTTTTCAGGAAGCATGGCCCGCGTCCTTCGGATTCTTCTTGTTTTGCGGCGAATAGTCTTTGGGAAGTGGTGCGTCCGTATTTCCCCTCGCATTCCTCTCCCAGCGCGTTGATCTGCTTCGCGCCGACGCCTTGAGCCAGTGTGCCGGTAGGGGCTAGAGTACCCTTGCATCTGAGGGCGATGAAGCGCATCTCGAAGGACGTCATTTCCGCGCCCGCCCTCAAGCCCATGGCATATCCAGTTCCGGAGTTAAAGGGCGGATACCACATCTTATGCCTGGAAAACCCGGGGGCGTTAGGCTTGTAAAGCCCAGCCGCGCCTCCAGTCGCGCATAGGACGGCCTTTGCGGACACTGCGTAAAGGATGCTGTTTTTTAAATCCACAGCATACGCTCCGACAGCCCTGCCTTCTTTGACTATGAAGTCCTTTGCCCAAACATGGTTAAAAACCGCAATCCGGCTCTCAGCCGCTACAGCCTTTGCCAAAAGAGGCTTTATATTTTCGCCGTTTATTTTTATGTTCCATGCGCCTCTGGCTGAATAACGTCCGAATTCATCCTTCAGTACGCTAAGTCCCAGCTCCTCCATACGCTTCACCGTATCGTTCAAGCCGCGAGCCATGGACAAGAGAATATCATGACTTGCTATGCCCTCTGCATCGCGCGCGGCATAAGCGGCGTAGCCTTCCGGGGTTGAACCTGGGTTTATGTAGGCGTTTATGGCATTCACTCCGGCTGCGAGACAGCCGCTTCTTCTTATATTAGCTTTTTCAATGATAATCACGTTTCCATCGGATGCCCTGCAGAATTCCAGGGCTGCGTAGCATCCAGCCGTACCGCCGCCGATTATTAAAAAGTCTGCGCTTAAATACCGCAATTCAAGTTGTTTTTGAATGGTTTCACCCTCTTGAATATCATAGTAAACTAATATGTATAGTATAACTGATTGTGAGGCAAAAATCCATTGCATATTACGCAAACGTTGCACATGATAAATTTTTAGAAAAATTTGACTTTGCCAGGTTTTTGCAAACGTTGCACATAAAAAAGACTTTTCAGTAGCATTCTTGATTGCTATGGCGGCTTTGGCGTGATATACCTGTTTGTGACGATTATCCTTTGAACCAGTCTAAGCCGGAAAGCACCGGGATTGAAGGCTGCAAGTAAATGTACATCTTTTTCAGCCAACTGAGTCTAATCTGGAACTTGATCAATACGCTGTATAATCAAGCTCCAAAAAAGGAACATTTGATGAAAAGCGGTATATGATAATGCTGTTGCAAAAAAAGAGCAAAGGGTATATAATTAAATCATATATGTAATATGAGAATTATATGGATTTGAGACTTAGGAACGTTGAGAAGGGGAGTGTCCATGACACTTAAGGAGATAGCAGAGCAGGCAGGGGTATCGGCATCGACGGTCTCGCGCGTGATAAACTCGCCTGACAACAGCTTCGCCAGGAAAGAAGTTAGGGAGAGGGTATGGAAGATAGTCAAGGACACAGGATATACTCCCAATCAATCCGCGAGGGATTTAAAAAAGGGAAGCCAGGGTACCGAGAGAGCTAAGCCTTATACAATATCATGCATACTTGCAAGAACAAGAAGCTATGAGGAAAATCCCTTTTTTGCCCAAGTTGCAAGAGCTGCGGAGCAACAAGCCTTAAGCATGGGGTGTATCGTGGCAGCTTCTTTTTCAGCGTATGACATAGAAAGTCCCGAAACAATTAGAAAAGTAGAATCCACCAGGACTGACGGCGCATTGGTGTTGGGCCGCTTCAGCCCTCAAGCATGCTCCCTCTTTCTCAAGCACTACAAGCACTTGGTTTATATCGGAAGAAACATAATCGATGCCAACTTGGATCAAGTGATCTGCGATGGATATGATGCGGCCAAAACTGCGCTCAAGCATTTGATTTCAAACGGGCACAGCAGGATAGGATACATAGGCGAGACAGAAAATGAAATTAGATTCAAAGCTTATCAGGATATAATGAAAGAGCGCGGTTTTCTGAATAGCTGCGATTTGGTAAGTTCTTGCAGCCAGGACTGCATGGGCGGATACGCTGGAGCGAAAAATCTTCTTAATAGCGCTAAGCCCTTGCCCACTGCAGTATTTTGCGCCACTGACGCGGCGGCTATAGCCGCAATCAAGTGTTTTGCGGAGCATCGGGTTAAAATTCCAAATGATCTTTCTGTAGTGGGGATGGATGATATAGAAATCGCGCAGTTTATTACTCCGATGCTTACCACTGTAGGCATGCCCAAAGTCGAGATGGGTAACGTCGCCGTCAGGACTTTGATTGATCGCATGAATAAAGTCCACAGAATGCCGATGAAGATCTTCCTTCCTCACAAACTTACGATAAGGGAAAGCACAGCGATCAGAAAGGCTTGAAAATTTTGAAGGATCATCCAAAACTTAAGGCTTTTGAATATACTGCTCCTAATGTGCATTTTTCGATCCAGCAGAAATATTTTCATTAGTCTATGCTTATTAAGTATAACGAACTGAATTGCAACTATAATGCAGACTTTGCTACTTGGATTGTTATACACTTTTCACAATTAATCTAAGTCTGATTTCAAAAGTCACGTTTATATTGTTAGATATACTGCTTTTCATATAAACCCCTATGAAGCTTCGCTTCACCACTAAGGATGAAAATATTAAGCCATTTGTGTATTTGAGGCATGGACAAATGTCCATAAAATGTATTTTCGTACTA
>JAISZB010000291.1 GCA_031269465.1 Clostridiales bacterium
CACCGGCGGAAATCCGAAGTCCATTCCATTGGATGTAGTTTATATGCAGAAAGCTGCAGGAAAGCGCAATCGCCAGATCCATAAAGCGACTATCAACAAAGGCGGAAAGAGGAAATTGAATCAATCTCCAAAATATGTATTTGGCTTTCAATTGTTTGACAGGGTTCAGATGCCGGATGGACGCAAAGGCTTCATTTTCGGGAGGCGATCAAGCGGAAGCTTTGATATTCGCACGTTGGACGGAACAAAGCTGTCTGCGGGAATCAGCTGTAAGAAGCTCAAGCCTCTGGAGAAGCGAAAAACAATATTGACGGAAAGAAGCATGCGGCTTCCTCCCCGTGCCTAAAGGTAGGGGTATCCGCCGCATAACAACTGTGATGAATATGGACCTATCTGGCCGATGAGCATTGCGCCTTGGCAAGTACACGTATGCGCTGTACGAGCTGACAATCCAGATGTAAAAGCCTGCGCTGATGAAATATATTGCGGATTGCAAAACCACGGTATTGAGGTATTATACGATGACCGAGAAGTGAGCGCAGGCATTATGTTTTCAGATGCGGATTTGCTTGGCATTCCATTGAGGGCGATTGTAAGTCCGCGCAACATGAAAGAAGGCTGTTGTGAGATTGTTACAAGTGATAAAAAGATTAGTATAAAAGTACCTGTCAATAACGTAATTGCTGAAATTCAGGCATTGATTAGTGATGCAGCAGTATAAGCTCATTCCGCTCAATAACACCCGCAAGACAAGGCAACTCAAGCCTTGTCTTGTTTTTTGCAAATTGGAAAACACCTTCGCAAAATCACTCTACTTTGGGAGCGTCATCGGTCTTTCCAAAATAATCCTCTGCGAGTATGGCGTAATAGGAGACATCGCAAAAACCCCCTTGATTGTTTGAATCCGATTGACGATGCGTGCCTTCGTATTGCAACCCGGCTTTCATCATCACCTTACCGCTGTTTGGATTGCGCGGGTCATGGCGGGATTCGATACGATTCACGCCAACCTCCTCGAAGAAGAAACGCGCCAGTTCAGATAGCGCTTCTGAGGCGTAGCCCTTGCGCCACCACTTTCTGCCGATGCAATAGCCAATATGCACCATCTGAATATCATCATCCTTTCGCACAGCGGCGATACTTCCGATTGGCTCTCCGATTGACTTTAACTCAATCGCCCATGAATAGTGCCCTGGATTTTCATAGAGGGAAACCCAATCTGCGACAACCTCGCGGGTGACATCAATAGTTTCGTGCGGCTGCCATGTGAGAAACTTCGTCACCTCCGAATCGTTCGCCCAATTGCGAAACATTGCTTCTGCATCGTCAATTGTAAACCGCCGCAGAATCAGCCGCTCTGTTTCAATCTTAATAGTGCCTTTGTGTGTCATCATGGTTGTTATGCGGCTGATTCCCCTGCCTTTAGGCATGGGGAGGAAGCCGCATATACTCCTTTTCAATTAGAATAGCAGTTCGATTAAGCAAGGGCTTCAGCTTCTTATAGCTTATGCCTGCGGATATTTTTCCGCCGTCCAGCGCGCGCACATCAAAGCTCCCGCTTGATCGCCTTCCAAAGATGAAGCCTTTGCGTCCGCCTGGCATTTGAACTCCGCCGAACAGTCGATATCCAAAAGCATACTTTGGAGATTGATTCGGCTTCTTCTCTCTACCTTTGTTTATAGCAGCCTTATGGAGCTGGCGTCTGCGCTTCCCCGTCGCTTTTTGCATATAGACTTCGTACAGAGGAATGGATCTAGGGTTTCCGCTGGTGCGCCTCGCGCCTGCCGCATGATCTTTCTCCAGGCCATTTCCGGTTCTCGCGTTCTTTGGGGTGTAGCCGCATGCCGCGCCCGCATTCGGATATTCCGCCTTCAGCCTGTTGTAGAATGCCCGGCGCATGACCCCCATGAACGTAGCGGCTCTGAATGATTGCCCTCTCTTCAAATTCAGCTTCAACTTCTCCGCATGGCGCCGAAAGCGGCACCCCGGCAGCCGCCGTGGCAATCTTCGCATAATGTGATTAGGTTGTTCGGAGCATCGCCTCCTATTTACTGGCTTTCTATGTGATAGACGTTCAGTATATGATTCTTGCAGCCTTTCCTTCCATGGCATGCATGCCCGCTCTAAGCAAAACATATTCCCCTGCATTCCAAGAGCCAAGCTGATCGCCTTGCTGGCATTCAGCTCCTGATATAACTGGATTTTTGATTTTCTGAATGCCGAATGGCGCAACCTCTACAACTGTTTTCGCAGTCGGCAGCATCTTGCATGCGTTGCCCACAGTCTTGATATGGGTCTGAATCTTGCGCTCTATAGAACGAGCCAGCTATCCTTTATGCTTCGAACGGACGCGATTGCTGAAGCGAGGCTTCCTGCAGCGGGTTTTCCTATTGCGTCTTGCGCTTCTGGAAGCTCTTCTCGTCGACAGCAAGTCCTCAATATCAGTCTTCAGCTTCACTTCAGCGCAATGCAACTCTTCTTTCTTCATCGCCGCCGAGATTTCTATCTTCTTGCTCACCGCATCTATACTGATTTTCATAGGATGCTGCCAGGCTTATCGGCTGCGTATATTCCTCGCTTTCATACAATGGCTGGATTGCAGAAGGCTCAAGCTTTGCAACCTCAGCTTGCCATCCATCAGCAAATACTCTGCCTTCCCATGGCGCTTCGTCGGCATCAGAGGCTTTCCGCCCTTATTCAAAACATAAGCCATGCTTTTCGCCTTTTTGCGCTGCTGGCGCATAACGCACTATTTCTAGGGCCGGCTACCTTTCGCCAATGCTGTTCCAAGGTTTTATACGCCTGCAACGCCGTCCCTTCCTCTCCGGACTGTTCAGCCGCAGGCCGCAGAGTCCGGAGCTGGAGCAGACGCCCCGGAGCGTATATCGGATATTCTTGGACAGCGCAGCCTCTCGATCGAGACTTAGGCTAGTCAATCAGGGCTTGCAATCGCAAGCCCCTAGCTATGGGATGATTGACCTTTTAGTGTTTTGAGGTTTTGCTTCGGGTTTTGATTTCCGCTTCACCAAGATGCGCGTCAAATGAATAGCTGTCATCCAGGGGCACAATTGCCCTGAATATATCCCCATCCAGCATCTGAGGCTCTTTGCCTGAATAGCGAAAGACATATTTGAAAAGTTTGATAGTTCCGGAGCCAAGTTCATCAGCCAAACCGATATTGCGGAAAAAAGATGAGACAATTGGATTTTTTGGATTTGGCTCGAAGTTGGCAGGGGTGATGGGGTTATCGCTTGCGGCGCGATTGGCATTCTCTGTATACATCCTGTCGCGTTCAATGACGAACTTCGCCATATACGAGCTTGTGAACTCTCGGTGAACCAAAGTGTTTGCGAGAATCTCCCTCGATATCGCGTTGCGCAGACTGATCCTGGCGTCGTCTTCCAAATAGAATTTGTCCCATAGATGCTTTTCGGCGAATCCCGTCAAAAGCTCGTAGCTCTCGATAAGATTGGTCTGTACAATCAGCCTGTCGTCATAACGGTCAACATTCACCTTGCGCAAAAGCGCATCGGTGCGATAAGCGGGAACGACAGAGCGAATTACGTCATCTTTACCAAGCAGCATCACCGCCGCCAGCAAATACCCTTTGTCGCCGGTGGCTTTATCTTCACCATATAAGCCCGCACTGCGCAGAAGCTCCACATCGCTCATCTTATTCCACGGGTGGTTAATTAATCGGTTTGCGGCCATTTGCCGTATGCGGGGAAGCAAATCAAGGCGCAAGTCATCTTCAGCAACATATTTGTACACTCGATGCTCAGTAAAAATATCGTGCTTGCGGATATACATTTCTGCTATCTGATTTGTGCTCTTAATACGCACATCAGCATCACCCACTCGGTCATATGCAACCTTTTTAAAAGTATGGACATCTGGCGATAAGGGGACTCGAATATGGATGATTGTTTTGCCTTCATACACAAAAATCTGAGGTTCGATGTATGCAGTCGGCGAAAGCGCGTCAGGGTTTCCGACCATTGCTATGAAATTCTTGACCATGTCTGGGGCGGCTTTTTCAGGCACGCCTATGATCGTGCCGTCATCCAGCGCTCCTAGGTAAATATCACCGCCAAAACGGTTTAAAAAAGAGCAGACAGTCTGATATGTATCATCTTCGATTTTTCCTCCAGCGCGCTTGAACTCAATGCGGGTGTTTTCACCGATGATGCGAGCTTTGCTTAATCTTTCGATAGACATTATATTTCCTCCCTGACTTTTACAGCACTGCATTGTTCGATTTTTGCCAGCTCCGCCTGAAACTGATCTCGGTCACGATTCCATACCGTCCGCCCTAATTACGATTATATTGCTCGGTTGCTTTACTTGAGAATTCATAGCAGTTCGGATCATAAACATGCTTGGGTTCGGGAATATCCTGCAACCGCTGAGAATCTAGGACAATAAGCGCGCCTCTTGTATTCCTCCTCTAAATCCCTATATGCCTTTGTGCTTTCGCCGAATGCGGCGACAACCACAAAATCAGTAAAGGAGCGGATTTTATCGCTTGGCTCACCACCTGCTAAATATATATACTGCTTTTCATATAAAATTACCTTTTTTGGAGCTTGATTATACAGGCTTTAATGGATAATCAAGCTCCAAAAAGGAACATTTGATGAAAAGCGGTATAACCATTTTAATAGCTATTCGTCTCTGTGAAAAGCGCCTTGCAAATCAATGGTCTTCAAATAGAAGGGATCATTTTCTGGAAACTCCTAATAGCAGTTTCACTCGTTTTCTCCGGCTTGAGAGATACGATATCACCGATATCGCAGCCTAACTTGCGATAGATTTTCTCCAGCACTTCTAATGGTTATTTTTTATTTAACTTGGTCATTGTTGCAGGGGTAATAGCGCACATCCCACGCAAAGTTGACTTTGAAATATCCTGCTCTGAAAGTTAGATCCAAAGTTTCTTGTAATCAACAGCCATCACTGGCCACCTCGTCTCAAAATAATTAACGACGATTAATATATCACTGATGGAGCAAGATTGCAAGAGTTAATCTCTCGTTCGCAAGATATGCTTTTCAGGTATAAATTGCAATATCAAATGCAACAGATGCCATATGGATGGTTTTTCCTCTCCCCAAGCGGCGGACGAGATGCCGAGAAGAAAAGCCTAGCGGCTGTTGGGGCTGAGCTTCTTTAATGCGAAAATCAGCTTGGCCATGCGCGAATAAAAGCTGCGCCAGACGCCTCTAAAGGCTCATAGCAGGGATTTGCTAAGGAAAATTCGGCGGCAAGGAGCGCCATCATTGCTGACGGCTGGCCGAGTTATTCGTCTTTGCCTCAATCCGGCTATGATCATATGATCGTCAAGCCATTTGATCCTGACGGCGAAGACGAAGCATCACCACATGCCCGCATGATTATTTCACTGTTAAAACGCTGGCTGTTAGGAACGCATCAAGGCGCTGTCCAAGAGGTACACCTTCAAGCTTATCTTGATGAGTATACTTTTCGGTTTAATCGTCTAAAGCAACAAAACCCGGTCTGTTATTCTACCGACTACTGGAAAATGCAATGCAAGCCTATGACGCGGGATGAGTTGCTTGGTCATACTTCTAAATTCCTTGCAACAGATTTATAAAGTCTAATCAAAATTATACAAAATTACTCAATAGCCAGCTGCCTCCATCGGAATGCAGCGCTACTGGAGGCGCTGCCAGGCATTATCAGCGTAGCCATGAAGAGGCCGCAGGCACTAGCTTGCCTAGACGCCAAAATGAGCATTATCGGCTAGCATTATTCTCTTTACATTATGAAAATTATGGTTTCTAATCTATTTATCATACAAAATCCGGGGGTATGATAAATGTTATTGCGAACTCATCTTAACAGAATGGAGTTCCAGGAAAGGTTCTCCAGCAGCGAAGCATGCGAACGCCAGCTTTTCGAATATGTGTGCGACCTGAGGTGTACATAGACTTGAGATAAAATCAAATGAGGAAAAGGTTGTCAGATATGAATTACAAAGATAATAAAATCCGCCAATCCGGTAAGTATGTTATTGCAGTACTGTAGGGGTATCTTTATACTGCTAATGAAGTTCATTGTAATGAGCATCGCTATTTTTATACCATTGCATTTGCTCCAGTGGCCTAGTAATATGAATTCGATTATCAGAAGTGGTGAACTTTTAGCTTTGTTATCTGTATCGGCTACACTTGCGGTTGCTCTTGAGATTCCTAAGTTAGTCTTCAGGAATGCGCAGAATGATGCCCCCAGCAAAAGGGAATGGGGCATTGGAAAAGGCAGAAAGCCTATATTACTATATTGGAGAATCGTACAGAATTGATAATTGGAATGGGATTACCACAGTAATCGGAAGAGATTGGGACAATGCTTCGATTTGGAAAAGTGAAATAGCTAAACTTCTCAGGCAAAAATGCATAACTGAAGAGGTAAATTATCAGGATTTTACTGGTAATGGTTTAAATCATGGCCGTAATCGTTATTTTGTCTTATCAAGTAAAATTTCGAATAGTATATGGAAATCCCCAGAAGATTTCTTTGTATAACCTTATGGAGGTTACTGGCACCAACATTCTCAAACAGATTGCCTGAACCTGGCTGTGAATGTTGAGTATCACGTTCCAGACCTCGACGCCCTTAAAGGTTTCCGGAGATTGTGTGAAATTGACCATTTGGCAAGATAAATGATATGATAGTGCGGATGCCGCCAATCCAAAGAAAATGGCAAATGCAGGAGAACAACCCAACTGAATTCAAGCGTGAGCTGAACGATCGCGATAGTCATAGGCTTGAAAGATTCCCGCGCGGTGTTTGGCGTTGCGGAAGCAGATGCAACGTATTTGAACTGAGCTTGGAAAAGTGGAAAATGCGAAACACTAGCCATCTGCAACCTTTGATGGCCTCTATCTTTTCCAGGACTAAATGTATTTTCGTACTAATATCAAAGAAAGCTTTCCACGTCTAATTAATTCTTACAACCCTACCCTCCGAGATTAGCGCCCTCAAATGAGGCAAAAGCCATTGCATACTTTTCGCAAAGGCTTTTTAGCCTCATTTTTTATTAATCAGGCTGTTATGTCGCGGTCGTATATGCATCACTTACTCGTGACCAACATGATTCTGGAGCCAGAGAAGCTTATCGCGCCTTGCCGGTTTTTTCCTGTTCTGCCTGTAGTAACTCAAGTTGCTCCCTGCTCCCGTAGCGATGCGTCGCTTCAACCATCGCAATGACGTTTTCCGGCTTCGTATTTTCGCTAAGCGCACAGCCGGAACTTATGATGATTCCTTGCCCGCAAGTGTCCCGGATTATTTTTTCAATTTGCGCCTCTACTTGCGCGGGAACGCCTAAATACATCGGATCGCTGGGATTGATGTTGCCCATCAAGACTGTCTCCTTCGGCAGTATCTTTCTTGCCTTGCCCATATCTACCTTCCAGTCAATCTCCAGTATTCTCGCTTTGCAATCCGTCATATCCCGGATGACTGCCGTCGTATCGCCGCAGATATGGATATCATACGGCTGTTCGCGTGTCTGTACCGCGTCTACGACCTTTTTCTCCCATGGAAAAGCGAATTTCCGATACAGCGCGGGCGAAATCAAATTCGGACTTGCATAGGCGTCTCCCATGCTGACTGCGTGCGCACCTGCAGCGTACTGCGCTTTTGCGAAACGGATATGCGCATCCGTCGTCCAAGCAAGCGCACGACAAATCACATCTACATCCTCGGTAAGCAGATCCTCCATAAACTGCGTCGCGCCGCGCAGGAGGCAAAGCAGATTAAATGGGCCTTGATCCGCCCGGCCAATGATAAACGCTTCGCCTCCGATATCCTCAGCGACCCGCCGCGTCGTCTCCAGCCACTCCGGCAATCTTCCGTCTTTTTGCGGATCCGGCAACGTCAGATTGTCAATCTCCCGCAGATCTTTTAAGACAGGTTCACTGTCTTTTACAACCGCCACGCTGTCTGTACGGTATATCACCTTTGCCCCGCAAGCCTCAGCTAAAGCGGCGTCATCTACGTCGATAATGCAGCCATCGTATCCGAACTTTTCCCAACAGTTCTTATGACACTGCGCCATCAAGCGCGGATTTCGATTGATTTGTCCGATTTTATACCCTTCTGTCTGAGTTGCGAACAAAAAACTCTGCGGAATCACCGGCAAACGATCCGGCGATTCCCCGTTTAAGACAGCGCGTACTCGTTGCAATGAATTCATCATGTTTCTTTCCTCCCGCGCTCTAAGAACCTGTATTCACAGACGGTTGTTTAGAGCTGTGAATACAGGTTCGAAATAGCAGCCAGCCTCTAAAGAACCGCTTATTGCTTTCCTTTCTGCAAGTCCCGCTTTTACTTGGGCCATATGTCTTTCATAATCTAACTGAAGAGTTAAAAGTTTTCGGATCCAAATCAAGACAAGCATCAATTTTACGCCGTCACTTCTATTTGATGCATAAAAAAGAACGGCTTAAATCAAAGCGGAGGATCAACTGTGAGAACTTTTAACTTTCCAGAATCGAAGAACAACATCATAATATCGATGGAATCTCAAGTATTGCCAGCACGTAGCAAAAACCGCCTTCATATAGCAAAAATCGCACTCTCAAGCTGTTCGGCTGCGCGCTCTCTCTGACCATCCGATACCGCTCGCATAGCAATGCTGTTTCAAAAACGCCTGTAATCATTATGATCAGTATTTTTGCAACAAGTTTAAGAGCTTGCGATCGAGCTTATGGCCATACCAGTCCTCATAATCGACATCTTTTCGCTCGCTGTCCAAAATTCCAAATGGTCCCTTGAAATTCCAAAGAGAAAAGCCGATATTATTTTCTTTGACGATATCCAAAAGATCTTCAAACCAACGCAAGACCACTTCATGCGGCGTATATTTATAGCAGCCGCATTCTCCCAGGTGAACGCTATAACCTTCCCGGGCAAATCTAAACCACGCATCCGACAAGTCGCGAATATGTTTTTTGTCCCAAACATCAACCTGTCCATTCATGATGCCCTCGTAAGGATAAGGCCATTTGCTGTCATCTATTTCCGAAATCCATGGGCACTTGTGATGCGTCACATACATAGGAAAATAGTGATGCATGGACTGTACTGCATTCGGCAAATCCTTTAACTCCTCCGATGGCGTCATCGTACCGTTAGAACCTTCGATAATTACCATTCTATCCGGATCAATCGCGTGAATTCTCTCAGTCGCCGTCCGATGTACATGTATATATTCCGCTGTTGTCACATCCGATAATAAGGGGGTGAGTTCTTTAAGCGCTCCATCAGCCAAATTCGGGGGTTCGTTCACCAAATCAAAACTCAATTTGTTATTGCTGACTCCTTGATATCGCCTGGCAAATGCTTCCCAATAGAAGCAGAAGAGCTCAAGATCATCTTTGTTCTTCCATAAATTACCGATTTCTTTTACATCAAAGGGATATGCCGTGACGCAATACCCTGGGGCGCGATGGAAAGAAAGCGAGATATGCACGCCATATTTTTCGCCTAATCTTACCAAGCGATCCAATGTTTCCAGTTTGGATTCAAGTATTTTTCGACGAGACGAGTCGGCGACGAAGTATAGGTAGCTCATTGGAACACGCACAAAGTTAAATCCCCATTCGTTCAAAAATCGGAAGTCATCTTCCAAGAACTCCCCATGCGTCATCGGAAAATGCTCGTCCCAGCGATTGCTTGTCGAAAACAAATCCAACAGATTAAACCCACGGTATCTAGGCATCACTAATTTTGTCATATACAATCCTCCTCAATTTTGAGATATTTTAAATTTTTCCGAACTTTAGAAAGCGGGGGGCGGACTTTCCAGTAATCCAGTAACACGGTGCCGTCACTGCAACGGGTAAAAAACGAGGGATAATGTTTCTGTTGAAACGCAACCGAGAATTTTATATAATAAGCAGGCAATTCATATAAAATAGCAGTCTATATTTTTTCCAGCAACGAGGCGGCGAAAGCGCCTGATCTCCGCCAGCCCGGAAAAGCGACCCGTCCGCTCCCGGACATGCAAAGAATTTCAGCGCCAAATTTGAGAGTAACCGCCGCAAGATTTCGGAGAGATAATGTCCATGCCTGTCCTGCTTGGGTCCGTTGAAAATCGCGGCGCGTCGGGCGAACGCTTCGCTGCGCCAACCCGCAAGGCGCACACCTGCGCCATTCTATACCGCTTTTCATCAAATGTTCCTTTTTTGGAGCTTGATTATCCATTGAAGCCTGTATAATCAAGCTCCAAAAAAGGTAATTTTATATGAAAAGCAGTATATATAAAAATGCGCGGATCCTGATCGCAGTTGCACCCTCAGAGGGATATATTTTTTGAGATCAGTAGAGCAAAATATTTTCAGCTCCTCGCTTTATGGGTTTCGCCTCAGGCCTGCAGAGCATAATTAACCTCTCGGCTAAACAGCGACTGATCCGTCTTCAGCTCCAGGCGCTCCAACTCTATCTGGGTGAAACGCTCCTTCAGCTGGAGCAGGTACGGCTTCATCATGCCGTCTAGCTTCAGCGCTACGGTTCGAACCTGCTCGCTGAAGGTTACCACTGGCAATCCAAGACAGGGTCGCATCCGACCCATCCTCAAGCCTTATCCAAATGCTTTTGTCCCTGAGTTCCTTCAGCGTCCGCCGCAAATATTGTTGATTGGCTCCGATTATTCATACTGCCCATTTTGACGTTAACATGATTATCATAATTGCGCTTTCTTTCTTATTTCGGACAGCCTGAGTTTTTATTTTATAATCATTAAAATAATGCCGCAACCAATCTTATGCGTAGTACAAATTCGATAATCTGTGAGGAAATTAACAATATGAATGAACCGATTAATTGGAAAGACAGTTATTATATATCGAAAGATCGTATTGTGCTTACAAGCGAACAGATTCATATTCCTGGCGTCCGGATTTTTGGAATGCACAACATGCATTCCGCCGTCTCGCCGCTTATGCCTCATTTTCATGAAAACTGCATTGAGGTTACATTCATTACTAAAGGCTCCGTCTTATTTTATGCAGGGGATGCGGAATATAAGGCTAACGGCGGGGATGCTTTTATCGCGTTTGCAAATGAGGTGCACAGCACGCATGAAACTCCCATGTCCGTCGGTGAGATCTATTGGCTGCAATTGGATATCAGCGACAGCGGACATTTTCTTTTTCTTGCTTTTAAGGAAGCGAAAGAGCTAATCTCCCAAATAAAAAAAAATGAGTCTCCAGTTTGATCAGTTTATTTTTCTCTTGACTTTATGAAAATAATGGTTTATAATAAAATCATTAAATAAAAATCGGGAGGCAAAATAAATGTCTTTACAGCCACAA
>JAISZB010000069.1 GCA_031269465.1 Clostridiales bacterium
TGCTGTCTGTTGAAAAAAGAGCTTGACGGCGCCGGCATACAAGACAGCCTTGATCACATTATTGATGAAATGAAGCTATACAAATATGTGATCACTGTCATTGGAAACAAAAAAACCGATATTATACCATCTCTTACACAGTCGACTCGGCTCGCTTCAAAAATTGCGGGTATATATTGCCTGAAAGAAAAATACCTAAGCCCATCCAGTTGGGCAATCGCCCTCAATGTCCATTAAAGCCTTATTTTTCAAGGCTTTAGGGGGTGATATGTTAAATAACTTGTAAACTCCCGCTATGTAGCAGCTTGAAATTATAGGTCGTTTTTGAGAGGAAAAAGATGACAAAACAGCATTTTTATATCAGGGCCGGAAGCGACGCCGCCAACGGCGAATTTCCGCGGATCCTCGCCTGAAACGTCGGCTGCCGCCTCGAGCCTGGCATATTGGGGATAATCTAGGGCATCAAGCGAAAGCGCGGTCAAAACCGGTGTTTTCGTCGCGCCCCTGCCGCGCTTGCCGCCTTTTTCGGGAGTCCCGAAATAGGCCTCGTCCATATTTGCATGTAGGGATCTGTGAAAGAGTTTGAGGATGATGGACATTTTGCCAGGTGCCATTTGGCCGGTACTTTGGGAAATGAAAGCGTGATGGGGAATGAGAGTGACTGATACTGTGCTTTGTAAAAAAATTGAAAAAATTTTGTGCACCAACAGGTTTTCTGCTCGCTGTAGATGATGTGAGCTTTACCATTGTCCGTGGAGCA
Source organism: Clostridiales bacterium (assembly GCA_031269465.1). Lineage (GTDB taxonomy): Bacteria > Bacillota > Clostridia > Lachnospirales > WQUN01 > JAISWZ01. The sequence goes on from JAISZB010000069.1 coordinate 761, forward strand.
ACGCTGGGATTGGTGCGATCTTTATGATAAGGCGCACTGCTATATGAAGACCGTTGATATGGCAGATAGGCTTGCAACCGCATATCCCCATGAGCTTGCCGGCGGGCGCAGGCAGCGTATCGGCGTTGAGCACGCTATCGCCCGAGCCAAAATTTGCAATATGCGATGAGCCGGTTTTCGCACTGGATGCATCGATTCAATTGCAAATAATCAATCCGCCGCAGGACTTACAGGAGCAATTTCATCTTACATACATATTTGTTGCTCTGAGTTGTCCGTCGCAAAGCATGTTTCCAATGAAATTGCAGTTATGCATCTTGGACAGCTTGTAGAAAAATGCTCATCGGATGAGTTCTTTATCAGGCACATGCATCCTTATGCGCGGGCGCTTCTTTCGACAATTCCTGTGCCATCACTCAAAGCCAAGGAGACGAAACGTGAGATTCTCAAGGGTGAAATTACTTCGCCGATCGATCCAGCGCCAGGTTGCCGCTTTGCGAGCCGTCGCAATTAAATGCGTCTCGAGGCCATATGACCTGAAGGATATGGGAGGCAAGCATTTTGCGTCCTGTGCGAGAGTTGCTTCTGGTGAGCTCGTATGGAACTGAAGCAAGTCTGTTTTCTTAGCGCGGTGTAAAACAGGAAAGAAAATTTAGCAGGGCGGTGAGTCGCAGTTTGGCTTACCGTCCTATCTATACTGATTTGCATTGATAATTCCGATTTTGGAGCATTAGTGTACAGAAAATGCGAAATGCCGGTATCGGCATTTCGTACCTAGAAAGTGGATAATCAAGCTCCAAAATAGGTGATTTGACTGCAAATCGGCATAAATGCTAGATGGGCGGGCAGATAAGTCAGGGCGTCTGTCAATCTTGGCTTTAGCTTATACGGGTGGGATTGTTGCAGGGAGATTCCGCCGCCCATAGCGACCCGCCATAAATTGACCTGCATTGAATATTCTCGGCATGCATTCATCTCGCCAACTTTCCATTTGGCGCTCTAAAGGACGGGCAAAGGGGAGTGGAGCGGTCTTGAGATGAAACTCAGAAATGCATAATACAAATGAACAGCATAAGCATTCCGCCAATTGCTGGGGAAGTTGGGCGGCAAAGGTCTTTTCATGACCCATAAAGACGAACCTCTTTGGCCTTTATCATTTCAAGCAAGGCTTTGCGCCTCTTTGAAAAGCTGAACGATAGAAAAGCCGGCCTACACTGGTTCAGGAAACACAAGCTGGAGGCGAATCTTTTAGTTTATGCCGCCTAGCCAACATAGTCTTGATGAGTTGGCGTTAGCTCAACCAGCTTATCCTTTGCAATTTTAAAGCCAACTCAAAGCTCTGCTAAAAACGCCTGCCATAATCGGAAGGCGTTTTTAGGCTGAAGGATGGATTCCTGCAAAATATAAGCGCGGAAGAAATCGAAGAACTCATCGTGGTGCTGAACATTTACGCAGCTTAAAATCCCTGCATCCATCAAATTCGTTTTCGCTTTGCTCGAGTGAAGGCAGAGGCAGAAATTACGCCGCTTTGACAGCCATGCATCCAAAGGCTCAGTCGGAGGCAAAGACAATCTGCTCGGAGCAGCCGGTAGAAGAGCTTCCACTGAAGGCTGAAGGCTACAGAGAGTCTTGCGCATGACGCAAGGCAATCGCCGGTTCGCCGCAATCTGAAAGATCCAGCGTTCAAGCTTGCTTGAAGACTGCGGCAATCTTATCCAAAAGGTCTTCTCCTCCTGAGATGTTGACGTTGCCAATCTTCTCGCAAACTGTCTTGAGGAGCTTTTCACGGTACTCCATTTCTTTTAGGCGCATCAATGTCTGGTTTTCTTCCATCATTTTGGCCGTATTCAGCAAGCTTCTGGTAGAGGCCACTTCCTCGCGCCGCGTAATGACATTGGACTGGGCTTGCTTTTCGGCTATAAGCACCGAGTTCATCATTTGGCGGATCTCTCCGGGAAGGATTATATCCTTTACCCCTGCGTCATAAAATTGAACAAAAAGCTCTGGCTCCTTTTCCTTCAGTCGGAGGAAGATAAAGTCGCTTATCTGGTCTTTGTTCTCCAACAATTCGTCCAGGCGAGCGCGGCCTACGCTGTCCCGGAGCGCCAACTGCACAATGCTGTGTATTTGCTCCTCGAAATTGAGAATCTCTGTGCCAATCTTTACATAGTCGGTGATCTTGAAACGGCATACGCAGTTTATCCGCAACTGAACTTTATCCAGCGTAAGGATCTCCTGTCCTTGAATCTGCAACTGGGTAAGGCGCGTATCTACCAGCTCCACTCTCACGGATACGCCGTTGTTCCAGAAATAGTACGTTCCCTCATCGAGCAGTCGGATGAATCTGTCGTTGTAATACAGACGGCCTTTTTGGTAATCCTTTACTTCTTCAAGTTTATACAGGTTATCAGACATCAGCTCGAAAATGTAATATGGTATGTCATCGGATATCAGTGGTTCGCGTATATCTATCATTTTGAAATCATGCTGATCTTTCAGCTTCCAAAATGCGTAGCGTCCGCTGGGCAACGCATCTGCGAAGCGGTTATTGCGGTAATGGAGAGCCACGGTTTCATCTGGCACTTCAAGCGGCTGCATTTCATCAGCCAACGCTTGGTCGGCCAAGTAAACGTCAAGGTTGTACTCCTTTGGGGAAAAAACGGAGTCCGTATTTACCTTGCTGCATGTGAAGCCGTTGCCAAGGAAGGCGTGCCTTCCCGGCTCAAGCATGTTTTGAAATACGCCGTTGTTGAAAAGAAAGCCGCGCTCATTGTCGTTAACTGAGAAAACTTTCAGCTCTTTTGACAATACAGGGTCTTTAAGAAATACATCTAGGCTACGGCCTCCAGTGTCAAACGCCTTGCCGGCGGGCATCGAAGAGACGCTTCTGCTTCTGCCGAAGAAGATATGCCTGCCGGGCCTGAGCGTCCCGACAAACAATCCTTCTTTATATAATGCTCCGAGGCAGTCATCCTCCACCTCAAAAACCTGCACCTCAGACGAGAAAACCTCATCTCTTAGGTATATATCCGTTTCGCTTGATTCAGGTATAAATTCTTTGTCTATGTCAACGTTCTTGCAAGTCCATGATTTGCCGAGATACGCGTGTTTTCCTGGTTTAAGGTACTTTTCAAACAAGCGGTTTTTATACAACACTCCGCGTTCGCCTTCAGAGATGACGTATATATGCAGAATTTCAGCCAGCTTAGGATCTTTAAGATAAATATCTGAACTGTACTTCTTAAGTTCAGTCTCCATTTCATATTGCTCTACACTAAAGGTTCGCCCGAGAAAGGCATGTCTGCCAGGAGGCAGCATTTTGACGAATAGTCCCGATTTAAACAAAAAGCCTCGCTGAGTTTCGTAGATTTCAAACACTTGAAGTTCTTCAGCAAGCTCGGGATAGCTTAAAAATACATCCAAAGGCGCGGATTTTGGAGAGAATTCAGCTTCAATCCGGGCAATTTCATAAGTAAAACCCTTGCCCAGATACGCATACTTGCCGGATTTGAATGATCTGATAAATTTGCCGTTTTTAAAGACTAGGGCGAACTCACCGTCCTTAACCTCGATTGGCAGCAAGAGTTTCGCTATGGCCGGATCGTGAGTGAAAATATCGATATCGTGACCTGCCGGCGCAAAGCGGTCATCCATGTTGACCCATACAATGCTGAAGCATTTGCCCAAATAAGCATGCTTGCCCGGAGAAAGCATTTTTTCAAATCGACCGTGCTTAAACAGGAGGCCTCTCTGGCCTTCCGGAATGTCAAATACTTGAAGTTCGGCAGTGAGATCGGGATCCTTGAGGAATACATCTACAGAGCCGTTTTTCGGCGCAAAGACACTGTCAGCTTCAACAATTTCGATTGTCCGACTTTTGGTCGCAAGCGCAACATCTCCAGGCTTAAGCAGTCTGGTGAATCGGCCGTTTATAAATAACAGCCCTCGCTGATTTTCAAATATGCGGGTGAACATCGAACCCCAACCTTTCCTTAAGGATTTCCACAACGGCGCATTCAACGCATTTGTTTTATGCGATTTACCTAACGGCGTTGCCGGCTGCCCATGCGGCCTGACAGGCTGCGACGCTTCCAACTCATGCTGTTTGTCAATAGTTGAAGGCTGATCGCCGCTTTTCTGAGTCTGGGCTGCTCTTAAACATTTAAGAAGGCGAAGCAGCAACTTTCGCTGGAGTTCAGATTCGCAATCGGCCACCGGATCCCATCCTTTCAAAAATAAATTTTCCATTATTGCCGCGACCCGGCAGCAGAGCGCCGCGTATGCGCGCTTGCGCGGCGGGGCAATTAAGATATCCGAGAAAAACGCGGAAGCAAATCTTCGGAAAGACTGCTTTGGCGGAAATCACGTGACATCGGTATCCTCCCCCGGCATGGCGGTACACGCGTCGCCGTCTGCCCGTCTGGTTTGGGAATGCGGCAGGCATCGGCCCTGGCAGGGCGCAAAGCCTGCATTGTCATCCTTGCAAACCAAAACAGACAGGAGGGCGTAGCAGCGCTCAAAACCGGTAGTTCTGCGTATTCGGCTTTTATGGAAATTCGATCTGGAATTCATCATCTCCTAAACAAATTTGCTTTCGTGTCATCGGTTTCCGGAAACACCCCGCACGAACCCGCCGGGCGCCGCCAGCCGTTGTAATGGCTGGAATAGAAACGGATGCTAATATTATAGCACGAAAGAATAACAAAAATGTTACGTTATATTTACAATTTTATATCAAGCTCGTTCATGCATATGAGAGTATAAAGCGCTTGAAATATGTCTTTCTGTTGCTTCAGCAGCTATACTGATGCGCTTTGCCGTCTGCCATGGGCAAATCGCGGCGATTAATAAGCTTATGGCTTAGCCCGATTCTATATTAGATCTAAGGCGAGCCGAGCTTTATGAAGGCGATGGATGGAGTTCTCCAGAGGCGCGAAATTCGCCTTGCAAATACAGTTGAACTTTAGGAAATCAAGGGATAATGCTTCGGTTGAAAATCCATCCCGAATTTTATACAGTATGCTGGCAATTCATATGAAAAAAGGAGGATGTGCAGTGTTCAAGCTCAATGCAGGCTATACTTTCTCCTGCAAGGAGGCGATCGTCGGGCTCGGGTCGGCGCGTGCGCCGACCGAGCCGCCGCGGAGATAAAGGATGGACGCTCGGATTTCCTCAAGGATCGCAACTCCGCGTCGCCGACGCCCATGAAGTTTTTTGAGGGGGAGGTTGGCCGACGCGCTCGGCGAAGTTGAAGTCGAGCCTGATTTTAAAGGGATCTCATCGGATCTTCGCGAAGAGGCGGCGGAAGCGCCGGATCCGCGCCAGTCCGCCAAAGCGGCCCGCCGGCTCCCGGACATGCCCGTCGCGGCACTGCTCGCCATTTTGCGAGGCGCGAACCCTTGGGGCGGCCTCGCGAGATTCGCCGGCGCCAACGCTGCTGGGATCCGCTTCTCCGCGACAGGCGACACGTTTCAAAACACATTTTCAAGAATCGACGACAACATTATTCTCAGGCATCTGGGCGGCTTCTTAAGCCGCCTGTCTCAGGCGGCCTCGCAAGCAAGGCGGAGGCCCTGCCAGCTGCCTGCGACACCTTCCCCGAAGAAATAATGCGCATTTCGCGCGACCGAAAGGAAAATGTCGGATCAGGGAAGGGCGGCGCAGCGAAAGCCAACATATCGGGCGCGTACGACTCCAAAACCGGTGCTGTTCCCGTCAGGGGCTAATCAACGCGAAAACCGATGAAACCGCGGCGATTCCGGCGCTGGTCGACCATGCCGGCGAAGCCGCGCGAGGATCCATGTCCGCATGGGACGCGCCGGATGCGACGGACAAGAACGCTAAGAAGGCCATTGAAGCCGGGACGAGCTGCGTTTAGGCGCTCAAGGGCGGCGCAGCGCGCATTTTCAAGCGAAACTGCGATATATTATGGCTGTCGGGATAGAGGCCGGAACGGGGTGCGTCGAGATATTGAAAGACGGCATCCCGGCCATCCGCTGGGTTGCGAAAAGAGGCTGAGCGGACTATTTTGCGGCAGCCGGCATTTCGCGCTCCTGCAACTCGGATAAATAGGCCGAGTCGGACTCCATCCGCAGTTGGAGATGCAGTCCATCAAAGCGGCGGAACTGCATATTCATTCAGGCAGATTTTGTCCTCTTCATACGTCATGGAGGAAATTTCAATGTCCACAAGGCTCCACAGGGGAGAATACCGATATTTAAAAAATACCTTCCATTTCTTAAAACCCATAAATAACGGGGCATTGCCAATTGCTTTATCGATATTAAGAATCAGGAGAAAACCATAATAGCCATCATAAGGCGGCGGGAAATGAACGCAGAGGAATTCACAGGGAAATTCAACCTTGAAATTTCCAAGTTCGGCTATAAATCCAAGACTCAAAATGCGTACTTGAAACGCTGCAAAGAAATAATGTCTTTTATGCAACTGGAAGACATTCAGCTTTTCACGGAGGAATCCCTGGAAACATGCCTTGACTGTTTGCGGATTCGGTGCTATTCAGGCGAAATAAAGCCTGCCGCCCGCAAAATCCCGCGGAGGGCCGCCAGGCTCATGCATGAGCTCAAAGAAAACGGATCGCTGGAGCGGCGCGCCATGGCAGATGGGAAAGCTTTCAAGCCGACAAGCATGAAGGGCGCATATGAGGAGTTCATCGCATCCGCCTCAAAGCGGCCAGCGCCATCCACTATGCAGGACTTCAGGATCTGCGGCCGCAAGTTCATCGCGTTTTTGGAAGGCGCAAACCGCGCGGATTTCGAGAATTCCTGCGCCAAGGCCTTGAAGGATTGCATTTTCTTCATGGCTTCATCAAGCAAGCTTAACGGCTGTCAAAGATTCATTTATGTCTTGAGGGCTTTCTGCGGCTTCTTGTCCCCGAAGGGATTGATCAAGCCTGAAATGGCCGGGATAATGCAGAAGCCCGCGGGAAGCCGGAGAGACATCCTGCCATACCTGAAGCGGGGGCATGTCGAGGGCCTTCTTGGGCCGAGCCGACGGCATGCAAAACTGCAAGGGAAACTATGCCATGACAGCCTTGCCGGCCAACACGGGCTTGAGGTTCGGCGTGATCAGCGAGCTGAAGCTGACAGGCATAGATTGGCGCGGCAACGCCATAAACGCATTTCAAGGCAAAAATTCCCAAGCCAGTCAAGCCCCTCTTGACGCCGCGGCCGGCTATCGCTTCAATGAGCGTCCGCAAGGCAAAAACGCGGAATGCATGTTCATAAGCTCCCGGGCTCCGCACACAAAGCTGGCCGGAGGGAAGCTCATGAAAAAGCGCTTGGAGAAGGCGGGCCTTTGCGAGGGCGAAAGCGGATTCCACGCCCTGGGGCGCGGAATAGCCGCGGATCTTCTTGAAGCCGGCGCGGATCATGAGATAGTTTCCCAGATTGACGGGCATATGCGGCTTGAGTCCCTGGATCCCTACTTTGCTGTTGACATTGAAGGCTTAAGGAAAAGGCGCCGCGCCAGCTTCGAGGATCTCGGCGCCCCTGCGTCCAGCTGGGGCGCCAAACCTTGAAAAAGGATGCGTTTGGAAGCGAATTCGACTAGGACTTCGCGGACATGATTGAATGCAAAGCCGCCCTCGGCTTTAAGGAGAGCTCATGCTACGGAAGCCCGCTCAATTTTGATCGCTTCCGCCTCAAGAGCTTTCCCGGCGAATGCAGCATATCAAGCGAAATGCTGCTTGAATGGCTTGAGCCAAGGCCGAGGGAGGGCGTCAACGGCGCTGCCGCCAGATCATATTCCGCGGCGGGCTTGGCGAACTGCATCAACGCCATGGGGGGGACGTCGCATGTCCTGCATGCGGGCTATCTGGGGAAACGCGCCCGCTGCAATCCCTACATGTATTCCGACATGGAGTTGAAGCTGTTCATCTTTGCCACAGACTTGCACGCGCATGCGAAAAACCCTTTGGACACCACTGTCCGCGACATCTTCAGGCTGCAGCGCTCCTGCGGGTTGCGGCCTTTCGAGCCGCGCCTGCTGAAGCGCGGCGATGTTGATTTCGAAGGCGAAACCATTTATATAGCCGACTCGAGGATGCACAATGCGGGGTTTCATGAAAAGCCTGGGATTTTATTTATGTGCGTGTTACGAAAAAAATACTAACGTTCTCATTTCTTGAGGCGCAGTTTCGTCACAAAATGCGTGCACAAGTATCTTTATGAAGGCCCTGTCGATTTCAAGTCCATCATTGTGCATTTCCAAAGATGCCCGGGCCATGCGAAGATCAGCGAGACACTGTACTACATGCGCCTGGTGCGGAAAGGATCCTGATGAGCAAAGGGTTCGACCTGAATTGCACGAAGAGGCGGGATCAGTCAAAAAGCCAAAGAGCGAATGCCTTGAGCCGCTGAGGGGCTGCATTTCCATATGTCTCCCCCGGCGGCGAAAGAAAAGCTCCGCCGCTGCCGAAAACTGCAAATGCGCGCGGAATGTTTTTTTGACTGTCTCGGAGATGTGGAGAAAATCAGCGTCACGGACATAAGCTTTGATAAAATGGCATTTGGCGTCATGAACGGATTCGCGCAATGGATGCTTGAGGCGGGGAAATGCAAGAACAGCTCCGCGAATCAAAGGCTATCGCGCATATGGGCGTTCTGCAGGCGCGCATCGTTGCGAAAGCCTGCCTGCGGCATTTGCTGCAATGAGGTGAAGAGCGCCGGCTCCTTGGATGCCGGCAAGGGCAGGCAAGTGAAATTCTTTTCCGAGGACGCTCTCCAAGCCATTTTGGAGCAGCCGGACGCATCCGCCAAAATCGGCTGGGGGATTTCTCCCTCATGCTTCTGATGCATGACGCAGGCGCCAGGGCCGGCGAAATTCTGAAGTTGAGGCTGCCGGGCATTGAATCCCATTCAAGGGAGCTGATAGTGGGCGTCGAAGGAAAAGGGGGCAAGCTCAGGCAGATCCCCCTTATGGATGCAACGTGCGCGTAACTCGGGAAATACTAGGCGGTTTTCCATAAGGGCAGCCCGCCGACCCAATATTTGTTTTACACTGTCAGGCATGGCTTGGTATACTGATTTTCATTGGTAATTTATGGTATAATTCATACAGGCTGTAAGAGTTATATGCCCCATTGAACCCTAACTAGGGATGAAATCATTAACTTGTATTGCTTAAATCCTTTATCTCGCTACCTTTTAGTCGATTAAAATGTCGACAAATACTTAACAAAAATGTCGCTGCATTCTATAATAGCAATAGACATATTATAAATAACGGACAAGGCGGAGATAATGATGGAATTTGTACCTTTAAGAAGTCTACAGCGGGGATTACCAGAGGTCTGGCAGACTCTGCGCAAAGAAAATGGCCGAATTATTTTGACCAATAAAGGTCAACCAGCATATTTGCTTGTTGATTTAGCAGATAAAGACATCATCAATTTAATTAATTTTTTTGACGACTATCAAGCAAAAGCGGCGAGTGCGACTTGCGATCCAAAAGTTGAGACAAGTCAGAAACTAACGCCTCAAGAAGAAAAAGCCGCCCAAAATTTTTTAGCGGCAATGCAAACATTTAGAGAGACTAACTTTACACCAGAGGTTCTAAAGGCATTTACTGAACTTGAGAGCGGTAAATACCGACCTAAGTTATTTCGGGAGCTTGACTTATGATATATGCACTTGATACCAATATTGTTTCATACATCATCAGGGGTGAAGGAGAAGCTGACAAGCGATTTTCACAAGAGCTTCAGGCCGGCAATTCATTTGCCATTCCACCAATGGCGGTCTACGAATTAAAACGTTGGCTAATGGATAATCCATCGAAAGAAATGAGATTTCTGGCTCGAGAATTCGATAGTTTATACAAAAGTGTACGCCACAAATCAGAAATGTCCGCTTCTGCATGGGAAGAAGCGGCGAAAATTTATATTCATTTAAAGCAAAAAGGTGAATTGATTGAAGACATGCATATTTTAATTGCCTCTTATTGTTTAGTGAATGATTATGTACTGGCAACTAATAATGCTAGACATTTTGATCGGATAGATGGAATAAAATATGTTAATTGGATGAATTAGTTAGAGCTATACTCTACTACTCAGTTTGTGACCGAGTATAGCTCCAATATTATAAGGTTAAGAAAATTCGACACTGATTAATGTCTCTCGTGCGAACATCCATTTCTGCGAAGATCCGACGGATATGCAGGCAGGGTTGAAAGCGACCCTGCCTTGTTGCGTTCAGCCTATAAAAACGCCAATGCAAAAAGGAGCGGACAAGCGTTGCTTGCGGCCTCACGCAACAGCCAAAACCAAAATTTAATCAAGTGGGGGAGCCAATCACGATGAAACAGACCGTGACAACGGTGGTTGCGACGCTAAAAAGGGCAGCGCCGTTAAACCTGCGGAAGCGGATTGGTTCCACCACCTACAAGGTGTCAATCCGTTTCAGCGAAACAGCGACTGAAACACTGGAGGACAAAATCCTCCGACTGATTGAGCGGGAGGCGCAAAATGCTTCCTGACGCCGTTTAATGTGCCGCAAGCGTTCAGAACTGCCGGAATCAGGAGGCCGAAATGAACAAGAAAACCACGATTCTCTACGAGCGCTTGAGTAGGGAAGATTCGAGGGCCGATGAAAGTCTGTCCATCGAAAACCAGAAGAAGATTCTGGAGAAGTACGCTGCGGAGATGGCTTCACGCCATTCTCCCATATCAGTGATGACGGCGCGACCGGAGCCAACTTCAATCGACCCGGCTGGCAGGAGCTGATCGCCAAAGTCGAGAACGATGTGGTCAGCACGATACTCATCAAGACGATGGACATGATGGGGCGCGATTACCTCCGCGCCGGGCTGTTCCGAGAGCGCGGGGTGCGCCTGATAGCCGTCGGCGACGGTTACGACAGTTCGCTCGGCGATGACGAGCGTTTACCGCGCCAAAAGATTTTTTGACGCCAGCAAATTCAATTTTCATCAAACCCTAATCTCCCATGTCTGATAAATAAATTCACTGGCTAAAGTCATCATTGCAGGGAAACCGCCTTTATCAAAGCATTCATAGAAAACGGCACTTGCCTTGACAAAATCCAATAAGTCTAGCAAATACAAATTAATCTGAACCATATCGCTAAACGTTGCGCCTACTGGCACTAAGGTATTCTCATGCTTATAAAAGCTGCTCGCATTTGATGTTCAATATCTTTCATGTCAAATCCACCTGCATGGTGTGCAAGAAAGATGAATCGCCCTCGACTACACAACCCGGACAGCAATATTCGACTAGCTCTCTGCGCGTCATCGATATTCATCTTCCTTTGATTTTGTATTTCCCATTAATTAACAAAAGAGCTAAAATTATAACCGCCGCATATCCGATTACTTCGGGGAAAGAGGCTTCAATTCCGAACGCGCCGCCTGTCAAAAGCACCGATTTTGTTTGCAAGGTATAGGTGAAAATATTGGCATTGCGGGGATTAACGCCAATAGTCAATATCTGTCCTATAATGATTAAGTTCCAAATGCCGTGAACGACCGCGCCCGGAAATATAGAACCGCTCTGATAGCAAATCAGCGAAAACGTTATCGATACACTTGTCCCGGCAACGAACAGCAGCAGAATGTCTAGCAAGTTGGGATTTTGCATATTTGTAAGATGCATCAGTACGAAGATAATCGATGGCACGAGAACCGCCGCGATTTTACCGAAATGAACCTCAAGAATCCTCATAACAAAGCCCCTAAAAAGCAGTTCTTCGCCAAATCCGGCGGCAAGGCAAGCGCTGAATATTGCGCAGGCAAAAATATACTCAATCGTTGCGCTGTCCAAATGCCGATTTGCGAAAACTCCGTCCGCGAAAAATATAAAGTATAGCGAAACGAGCGCGGGCAGAATCACGGCGACAGGAATCCAAACCGCCCAAGCCCTCGGAGAAGCGGGCTTTTTCACTCGGCAATCTGATAAAACTATTTTCAGCGCTTTTCGGCAATACAGGCTGAGCAGCACAAACAACAGCGCGGCACGGACGAGTGCATTCAAAACTTGCGAAATCACAGGGGACGGAATGTGAAACGCAAGCGTCGCTATCCCTTGGATAAAACAAATCCGACAATGCCGACAAGCGCGTGAAGCATTGCCTTTGGCGCGGTTAGAATAAATTCTATTTTCATATGCATTTCCCTTTCCCTGCTGTGCCTTTAGACTTCCAATTTTTCGTCCTACACGTTTGCAGCAACTTCCGATTGGTTGATTCCATTTACTTTCTTTTTCCTGCCAACCATCATCACATACATAAATAAAACAATGATAAAGACTATTATATGCGCGATTGAAATGCGCCTATTTCTTTTGATAGTTTTCGGCACTTTCTGCCGATATAAAACGCATATCCATAATGCTGTTTATATTGCGAGTGCAGTTCCACTTCGCATTCATCATTCTCGACATAGGCCTCCGCAGTTTTATTGCCGGAATGCCTTATCAGAAACGCTTTTCCGCTTCTGCTCTGGGTTCGAAATGATTGTCCGTCCAACACTGTTCTGGCAGCTTAAACACAGCTATGGGAGCATAGCCCGCCCTTTGCATTACTTAAATACTATGCCCTATCGTATCCAATCCGCTGCAGGCATCAGACCAAAATTTCTCGACTTCATCGGCGTGTTCGTCCGTGAACCAGAAAGGGCAGCTTACATAGCCGTTCATTTTCAGAAATCCGTTCCAATGTGCCTCTCCACCATTTTGATGGCTGCCGCCTTGTCCTCCATGCTGTCGAAAATGTTCATCATCATGTAGATGGGAGAGAAATACTCCAACGCGAGGATATACGGGTCTTTATCGACATTGTGCGGCAACTCCGCCATTTCACGCATCAAATCCTGCGTGTGGCTGACGCCGCCGCCCGTCAGGCATTGATTCAGCAACTCCGCCATCTCCTGATTCCTGTACTGCTCAATCGTCAGTATTTTTCGGGTCTTTAAACTTAACTGGGCAAAAAGCAAGAATGCACATGCAAGAACCTTGTAAAATCAGCGTTTGAGTCATTGGATGCAGGGCAGTGCCCGCTAGAGTTTAAAGACCCTATTTTTCTAAACGGCGCCGCAAATTCATCCTCCGTCCAATAACGGAACTGAGCGACGCTGATCGCCTTGATTTTTTCAAGCGCGGTATTGCGGCGCGTTTCCTCCGCATCGGAAAAACCTACTTTCTGCACTCCGAACTCCTTTGCCCGCTGCGCGTCTCGCTCCCGCATACGGCGTACTATGCTGTCATAGATGTCTTGCTTGTTTTGTAGTGCCTGTACAATGCGCCTTTCGCTATTCCAAGCCGCCCCGCAATCATGCTGGCGGATGCCGCTTCATAGCCGTCTTTCGCAAACAGCTTCAGCGCCGCAATCAAAATTCTCTCTTTCGTGTTTTCCATTTCCGGCCTCCATTGCATAAACAGCCTTTTACGGCTATTATAGTATACGCTCGTTTACTCGTCTAGAGATTTTAGAGACGGATAATTAAAAAAGAGAAAAGAGAAAAAATAAAAAATATCCGAAATATCCTTGGCAGCACAGTTCTAAGGCTTTTGGAGTATCAACTATGAGAATTTTTAACTCTCCAGTTCTAAAATATAAACTTTTTCCACGTTTCCTCCTCAGGTGTTTTTGAGGTGGATTTTCATACTATCTATTCAGTCCTTATCCAGCATTCGCCATTTTAATCATCAAATAAACCTGACACGGATTTTGCGCTTAAGCTTTTTTGAGTTTGCTGGATGAGGCCAGCCAAATTCACTTGCACGGCTATTTTGTCAGCGGCGAAGTTTCTGCGGATGCGCCGGTTAACATCCAGAAAGCCGCCGGTCTTCTGTAGGCCGTACATTTGGCTTGCGGGCTAGCCGTGGAAAAGGCCGCTACTATGGTCGCCAGGCGCCGTGAGGCAACCATCGGGTTAATCCATGATTTCTTTGGATTTACGCCGAAGGAACTTGATTGATTATCCATTGAGTGGTGCGAAATGCCGATATCGCCATTTCGCACTCGCTGTATAGTCAAGCTCCCAAAAAGGCAATTTTCTATGAAAATCAGCATGTCTGCCAGAGGCGGCAAAATGGTAGTCTTGCAATGCGGCGGCATAGAGTGCCTCATGCTATACCGGGCGACAATAGAGGAGGCGGAAGCCTAGAGTAACGGAATTTTGTCGGGGTGCGACTGTCTCCTGAACATAAGATTAAGGTGGAGATTTGCTCTATCTCAAATGCTTTCAAGATAATATCAGTGGAGAGTTTGAGAAGATGGCATAAGCTTGCAAAGGAAGGAATATGATAGACCGTGTATGCCTAAAGAACTGATGATGGGACTTAATCGAGAGTCTAAGTTCGGAGAGCATCCATCTCAAAGGATATTATTCTAAATATAGTCGCAATCTAAAGCCAAGCCCAAAAATAAGGACTTGCATCAGTATAACTGCTCGCAGGGTGGAAAAGTGCATCAGCAGCTTATAGCTGGTTGCATTAGTTGAGTGATGGCTTCGGAAAATGTGGACATTGGGAAGTGGAGCTTCTCTAAGGGCAATAGCAAGGGAATGAGGAAAGTGTAGAAGCGCTAAAAGTTCATTTGCAAAAACAATTCCCAAGAGATTATTTTCTATGGTTCCCCAAGAAGCGCTTCTTGGCGGAGGGTTTCTTCAGGGGCCAAGGCGGATAAGCTTTGGACGGCATAGGTTGAATTAGTGCCTGAGGCCGTCCTCGCTGCAGCAATTGTTTTACTTCTAAGCCGCAGCAAACGGGATGGATATTATTCACGCAGATTACTCAGCTAAATATAGAAAACAGCAGTATCGGCTGCCGCCAGAACGAAATCAATCATGGCTGATTTATCAAAATAAGCGAACGATTCTATGCCGCAATTTTTTGCGCTTGCAGAAGAGTTGAAAACATGAATATACGGCTAGACTTTCGCAACTCTGCCCGCTGTACTCTGCAGTTCGCTGCATGTTGATTCCTTATGGCAGATTTTTCGCTTTTTGCATAGAGGCTTTCATCAGTTTTTTCGCCGTTGCCAGGGGTCATGGAGGTAAATATGGAAGAAAATTTCGAAGATTTGCTTGACCGTATGCTTACAGCTCTGCATGCCGCTGAAAAGAGACATCGGGCGGTTCGAGACAGCGCATCCGACAGCAGTAATTGGAGCGCCTACGACAATGAAGTTAAATTTATTTCTGACATAATCAAATGGCGAAGAGACTTAGAGCCGCTTCGTATGCATATTGTCAGTTCCGGGGCGGTAATCGTCGAGGATGTTCCTCAAGCTGCTGGTTCATCTGACAAAGAGCCCGTTCCAGTCAGCGTTGAGGATGATCCCGCGGCCCATCGCTTCGACGATGAGCGCATAGGGCGTTATGTAAGGCGGAAAATGAAAGATTTGAGCAATGCGGGGTTTGCGTTCCCGGCTGAAGGCATTGCGAATCTGCAAAATGCCCAGTGGTGCTTTCAGGTTCTAAATATAGCGCACCCTTTCTTTTTGCAAACAACACAGAAAGCGACTCATTATTGGAAAAGTGATATTTTTATATTTAACGGCAGGTCATTCCGCCTCTGTATGGAATGGTACAATGATCTGTATAGGGGCCGCAGCCAGCGCGAATGCTTCGACAACTGGTATAATAGCCTATCCATTGATACAAGTTCCGAGTCTTTTAAAGACGGCGAAGAAATCAGAATCGGCGAATATATTCGCAGCAAACTCCGAGAGTTGAGCAACAGCGGGTTTGCATTTACTGAAGATCAGATAAAGCAGCTAGGTGATGTAGAATGGAGCAGTGTGACATTTGCCAAGAAATCTTTTTTGCCAATTGCGAGAATTGCAAAGAGAAATCAAGATATTAGCCTGCAAATAAGAGACGATAGAGGTAAAGTCAGATATTGGAATGAGTTGTTTTCTTTCGGAAAAACTGACTTGCTGTTTACTAACAGATGGAAACTGCGGAATAGGGAGAGCTTCGATAGGTGGTACGAAAAACTCTCGCAAGTTGAAAAAACAATTGCGGCTGATACCCTTATATTTAGAAAGACTGTGAACTGGTCTATGCTGAATTACGGATTTTCAGTGCCAGCATCAAATTGGGGGCTTTTATTTGACGCGATAGGGGGAGCTGTTGATAGGGCCGCCGGTCGGAAAGTATCTGTGGATGTAGCAGGCGTAAGTTGTACAGCGCTTGTTTCTTGTTCAGTGAGCGGAAATAAAAAGACGGTTCAAATACGCTATC
This sequence comes from Clostridiales bacterium, assembly GCA_031269465.1. Classification (GTDB taxonomy): domain Bacteria; phylum Bacillota; class Clostridia; order Lachnospirales; family WQUN01; genus JAISWZ01. The sequence continues at coordinate 16,988 of JAISZB010000069.1, forward strand.
CTCAGAACAGCGGCATACTATCTTATCTTAGAGAGAGCTTTGCTGATATTTACGCCTATTGCATTCAAGAACGCAACCTTCACGGCAAGGACAGGCGCATTGACATCCCCTCCGATATGGAAGGAAGCATAAGCATTTACGCGGCAAAAGAGCAGAAAGCACTGAGAATTGACTGCGGATCTCATAAGATAGGAAATGGCGTTGAGGCGCAGGCTGAAACGGTAATTATTCATGCTAAATCACAATTTAATGGGGATGGCATCGTAGAGGTTTCTAATTCTTTTGTTCCGATTTTGAAATTCCCAGACAGAAATTTTATTATTTGCGCCAAGCTTAATGCGGATGCTCAATCGGTTTCGTTTAGAGCTGAGGCGGAAGGCAGCCCGCATGCCGAAAAATCTCTCACGGTCGCCCATCTAAAAGAAGTCGCTCTGCTTGAAAGGAGCAAACGCATTCATCGAGTCGCTGTTCCAGAGAGCGTGAATGTCAGAAAGAAAATGATGTTTATGGCGTGGATTGACCCTCCGGGGATTAACATTCAGGAAGAAACGCCAATATCCCAACCTTTGGAAGAGCCCTGAAATTCCCCATGTTTGGCGAAGAATATGCAGGCGCAAGTTGAATGAGATGCATGTCAGGGTTTGGAAGCCAATGGCATTGCATAGTCGGCATACTATGGCGGCTATGGATAAGGATGGCGAAGCAAGTGTTGCTCCGCGCATTAATTTTAGCTATGTAGATTTGCATATGAAAGTTGCGGATTATGGAGCTTGATTATCCAACGGATAATCAAGCTCCATAATCGGTGCATTTGACCGTAAATCGGCATATATGCAGTCCGAAATACAGTTCAACGCAAACGCTTGCCAAATGGCTTTTGGATAGAAAGCGCACTCTATTTATTGCGTCGTTGCCGGCAGTTGCCAGAAAAACGGAGGTATTAGCCTGAAGAGCTGCAAGTTGAAACTTTGGAGGTTCAGCGATGATAGACGCGACAAGAAGATTGGGTGAGCCTGCCCTTCATATGGCAAGGCTATCCGAACCTTCACTTCAAAGCTCAGAGGGATTCTCGCATTGCATCCGAAAAAAACAGCTGGAGGATTGCCTCGCTGGGCAGTTGCTCCTGGTTGCCTGCTGCTATACTGCGGCAATCTTCACTTGCGAGGAAGGCAATTCGCTGCATGACGCGCTTACAATCATTTCAGGGCTTTCTGATGCTTGCGCTACTGCCATAATTCTACCCCGCCAAGTTTTTCCTTTTGGCTGCGCGTAATTCTGGCAACCTGCGGGATCTCCTGATCCCATGGCTAAAAATACTCCGCCTTCCACAGTAAAAGACAGCTCCAGATCTTCGTTCGGACAAATGCATTCAGATTCATCACAGTTGTTATGCGGCGGATACCAGGACAATTTAACGCCCATTACATAATGCGTTAACTGGTGTTTTGTGGCGTACACAATGCAGCTTTGCTTAATTGGAATAAGTTGCAAATGTCGAATTGAGCTGAATAATTGAATAAATTACAATCACTCTCCAAGTCAAAATTAAATGATATTTTTTGCTGAATCAAATCGAATTAGACAAAATATCAACTTAAAATTGATTCAATTTAATGAAATTTAATTTAAATTGCCTGTTATTGTTGATATTTGCGCGTCTGCAAAGCTTCTTATCCGGTG
>JAISZB010000091.1 GCA_031269465.1 Clostridiales bacterium
CCGCCTCGCCTGCGGCTTCGGCGGTCTTGGGGTCTGGTGGCCCCTGCTCCTACGTCTTCCACTTGGGGAAAGGAAAAAAATCCCTATGGCATCTGTTGCATTTGATATTGCAATTTATAATTCCTTCCAAAATCTATTATTTTGTAAATCACACTTGCAATCTCATTTTGTTTGTGCTATAATTGCCTCCGTTAAAATTCACACACTGATCATCCGCCGCCTGGTGCGTAGCGCCCTGATTTAGGCCGAATGCTTGAATCCGGGGCCTAGGCTTTGCGGAATAGATTTCGATTAGTGGAGGAAATAACCAGGAGGTGCTCTATGGGCGTCATATCTATGAAACAGCTTTTGGAGGCTGGGGTTCACTTTGGTCATCAGACCAGGCGTTGGAACCCGAAAATGGCGGAGTACATTTTCGCCGAAAGAAACGGCATCTACATCATCGACCTTCAAAAGACGGTCAAGAAAGTGGATGAGGCATACCGCGCTGTCGCTGAGACTATCAAAGACGGCGGTGAGATCTTATTCGTCGGCACAAAGAAGCAGGCTCAGGATTCGATTAAAGAAGAAGCGCAGCGTTGCGGCATGTACTATGTCAACGAGAGATGGCTGGGCGGAATGCTCACCAACTTCAACACCATCAAGAGCCGCATTGATCGGCTGAAAAAGCTTGAACTCCAGCAAGACAACGGAACCTTCGACGCGTTGCCCAAGAAAGAGGTCGCCCAGCTCCAGCATGAGATGGAAAAGTTGCGCAAGAATCTCGGCGGCATCAAGGAAATGAAGCATATACCTGACATTCTTTTCATCGTAGACCCGAGAAAAGAGAGAATCGCCATGCAAGAGGCGAGGAACTTGGGCATCCCGATAGTAGCCATCGTCGATACCAACTGCGACCCTGAAGAAGTTGACTTTGTGATCCCCGGAAACGACGACGCAATCCGCGCTGTTAAGCTCATTGCCGGAAAGATCGCAGACGCGGTTCTTGAAGCCAAACAGGGAGAGCAGTTCAGATCCGCCCAGCAGGCTGAGAAAGCCGACAGGGCGTCAGACGAGCACGCGGGCTGAGATAAAAGCCCGGCCTACTATACGGAATGTGGAGGTTATATACATGGCTGTAACGGCTGCTATGATAAAGACACTGAGGGAAGCAACGAATGCAGGCGTCTCCGACTGCAAAGCCGCCTTGACTGCTGCGGATGGAGATTTTGATAGAGCAGTGGAAATACTGAGGGAAAAAGGACTGGCCGCCGCCGCTAAGAAAGCGGGCCGCATAGCCTCTGAAGGCATTGTGACGGCGCTTGTCTCTGATGACGGAAAAAAAGGGGTTATACTGGAGATCAACAGCGAAACAGACTTTGTCGCCAAGAATGCGGACTTTAAAGCCTATGTCGGTCAAGTCGCCTCACAGGCGCTTTCCTCCAACTCCCAATCCATTGAGTCGTTTTTGGATGAGAAGTGGAGCGCGGATGAAAGCATAAGCGTCAAGGACGCTCTTGTGCAGAAGATAGCTGTAATAGGAGAGAGGTTGGACATCAGGCGCTTTGAGAGATTCGAAAGATCGTCAAGCGGCGCTTTGGTAAGCTACATCCACGGAGGCAGAATCGCGGTGCTTTTGGAACTTGAATCAGAAGCCGAAGGCAAGCCCGAATTGACTGAAGCCGGAAAGAATGTCTGCATGCAGATCGCTTCCATGACGCCTCGGTTTGTTGATCGCAATGAGATTTCCGAGGAGTTTATAGCCAAGGAGAAGGAAATTCTCACCCAGCAGACGCTCACTGAAGAGGCGAAAAGAGAGGATTCGGAGCAGAACTACAGGCGGAAACCGGAAAATGTCCTTGATAAAATCATAGCCAACCGTCTTGAAAAGGAACTCAATGAATTCAGCCTTGTGGATCAGGAGTATGTCAGAGCGACTGATATGCCGGAAGAAGAGACGAAGGGCAAAAAATTGTATACTGTTTCCCACTACCTTGCTTTTGTAGGAAAAAAACTCGGCGCCAAAATTTCCGTCAAGAGGTTTGCGCGCTATGAAACTGGCGAAGGATTAGCTAAGAAAAGTGAAAACTTTGCAGAAGAAGTCAGCAAAGCCATGCAGAGCTGAATGCCCGTCCACCCACGAATGAGCACTCATTCGTGGGTTTTTTGCGGAAAAGCCTTTGCTTTTCGCCTCACTGCTCCTGGAAAGGCATGCCAATCCGCACTAATCTATTTTGGAGCTTTGGTATGAAAGTGCATAGACATATCCAAAGGTCGCGTGTGACAGCAAATCGGTATATTTAGCAAAGATTTGCGATGAAATTTTACTGAAGACATAGAAAAAATTGTACATAAAAACAGTTAAGGCAATGCCATATTGATTCATAAGGCATTTATATCTAAAGCAAAATGCAAAAATATTCATTTAAAGATATTTTTTATAGGATTATATATAATTCATCTTGCAACTTAATAGCCAGAGTGGTATACTGATTTGCATATGAAAGTTCCTGTATTGAACTTAAAAAAATCAAGCGAGAAGGTTGATGATCAAGCTGCGAAATAAGCGCGTTTGACTGCAAATCAGCATATGATTCTATTATTTATATAGTTTCCATTTAAAAACGCTGACGGGGCTGTATCCTGACGGGTATTTTTCAATATACTAATAGAAGCGCAGCATGCGTTGCCCAAGGAAAATTTCATTTTGGTTGAATGCGGCGCATTTATTGCCAGTCATAAAGCAGCTAAGAAACTGCTGAAATAAATATGAGGCCATGGATCATATATGGCTCTTACTCTCATTCCTGCCATGGGAATAGCAAGCCCTCGACAGAATTGGATTGTTCCATTTGATTTAGGAGGCTGTTTCTCCTAAAACTTTCGGATAAGCCTATTCCTTGCCTCAGCCGGATGTTTATCCCAGGCTTTGGCAGAGCCGGGGGCTTGTTTTATTGGAGAAATGCGGAAATAAAAAAACTTTGCGCTGGATTTTTGCGCGGCTCAGCCAATTGCGTTTTTCCAGCGCTCCGTCCACAGAAGAAACCATGATCCGCCGACAAAGTCTCGGCTGCGAGGCTAAATCGATTTGCACTTGCATGTTCCTATTTTGGAACTTGAGGCGCTGTATAATCAAGCTCTAAAATAGGAACTTTCATATGCAAATCAGCATAGACTGACACGCAGTCAAACGTACCGATTTTAGGGTTAAATCGGGACTGCTTAGAAGCATAATAAAGAGTTGCTTGCTGCCAGGGGGGAATAAAATGGAAAATGTCATCCAAGAGTTGCTGCAAATAGAGCTGGAGGCAAATGAACTGGTCAATGCAGTCGTCGATGAAAAGAGGCATCTCAAAGAGCGCATTGCCAAGATGGCTGAGAGCGTGAAGAGCGAGATCAACCAAAGGACTTTAGAGACGATAACAAAGATGTATGAGGCAGAGCATATAGAATCGTCGCAAAAAATAAGCGAAATTAATAGAAAGTCTCAAGCTTGGATGTCAAGCTTGGAAAAAAGCTACCAGCAGAACCGCGCTAAATGGGAGGACGACATTGTCAAAAAAATTATAGGGCAGTGATGTGATATGGATTACAATGGATTAAACGCCAAAATCAAGGCCATGCGCCGCAACCTGCTGACACGTCGGGATTTTGAGATTCTGTGCAATCTTCCCTCCGTTATAGAGATCGCCGAGAAATTGCGCGAATACCCGGCATACAGGCATGCATTGGCCCAAACAGAGGGTATGGAGCTGCACCGGGGAGTTGTGGAGCAGAAGCTTATGATATCCTTGGCAGACGACTTCATGCGCATATACGGATTCATCAGCGACTTTAAAATGCGCAAGTACTTAAACGCCTACTTCGAAAGCTTTGAGATAGGCATAATAAAAATACTCCTATGCATGGTGTATGACGAGCGTGACATCTCTACATCCATTGATGATCTGACTGATATCATAGCTTCGGAGCTTAAAATAAATGTTTCAAAGCTAAGGGATTCGAAAACCGTGGCGGATTTCATACAAAGCTTGAAAGGCGCTGGCTTCTACAGCATGCTGGCAGACTCATACACGCCTGAGCGCTCATTGTTTGAAATAGAAACCCAGTTGGATCTTTACTACTACATGAACATTTGGAGGCAGCAAAGCCTGTGGCTGGATAAAGGCAACAGAAGGATTATGGAATCTATAAAAGGCGCAGAGGTGGATCTGAGGAATATGATGTGGGTCTACAGGCTTAAGAAGTATTATAAAGTGAATGACTCCAGGATTTATGCGTATTTGATACCTGTAAGCCGCCTTTTGACCCGAACGCATCTCATGAAGATGGTTGAGTGCAGAACGCTCACAGACTTGTCCTCAGAGATAAAAAGCTCCCCATATGGCGGACTGTTCTCCGATATGGAGCATATGGAGGCTTCATTCAACAGGCATATGTCATATGTATACAGAAAAGCGGCGGCGATGCACCCCCAGTCCATAGCTCTGACCGTCGGATATCTTTTCTTCAAGGAGCTGGAGATAAACAATATCATATCATTGCTTGAAGGGGTTAGATACAAGCTCAACCCCAATGACGTGATGAGTTATCTCAATCTTTCCAATGAGCTGGAGGTGAAGTGATGGTCGAGCGAATGGCATACGTCAACCTTATGGGGCATATAGACGATTTGGACCGAGTTATAGAGGACTACGTGGCCCGCTATGACATCCAGCTGGAATACGCCTCAAAGGAGCTCGCGGAAACCGAGGGTCTTGAGACTTTCAACAGCGACAATCCATATGCGCCTGAAATGCGCAAGTGCGAGCGCATAAAAAAAATCTTGAGCGCTCGTTGGGACGGCGAAAGCAGCATGACCAGCGAAGAGGCCATTAAAGCATTAAACGCCGCGCAAGATCTGTACGACAACAGAGATCAGAAAATCAAGCTGCTTGAACAGAAAAAGAAGGCCTTGGAGGATTACATGGCCATCCTTGAACCTTTTTCTTCTCTATACTTCGATATGGGGCTCTTAAGAGATTTCAAACTCATTCATCTTTGCTTCGGCAAAATGCCTTTGAGCAACTTCAAGCAGCTTGAAGCATTTTTGTACATCGACCCGGAGATTTTATTCATTGAGAGTTCAAGGAGCAAAGAGTACGTATGGGGCGTTTATGCTACTCCTGACGCTTTGAAGGAGAAAATCGACTCCATATTCTCGTCCTTGCACTTTGAAAGAATCAAGCTCGCCAATGAGTTTGACGGAGAGAAAATTTCCGGCAATCTGGCCAGCGCAATAGACGGCTTGAACGCCAAGCTGGCAGAGATTGACGCCGAAATGGGCATGCAGGCGTCAGTGCAGATCAAGTCCGATCCAAGGAAGCTTGCTGAGGCATTCGCAAAGATCCAGGAGATGTACTATGTTTATGAAGCGAAGAAATTCGCGACAAAAACCCCGAAGGACTATTTTGTATTCGTAGGCTGGATGTCAGAGGCGGATGCGGGGAAGCTTCAAAAGGAAGTGGCTTATGACAATAAAGTTATCTTCTTGGGAGACAGCCATAAAGTGATGAGCTACAGCACCCCTCCTACAAAGCTTAAGAACCCGCCGCTTATACGTTATTTTGAATTCTTCACCGCCATGTACGGACTGCCGTCTTACGGCGAGATCGATCCCACCGCTTTTTTAGCCGTGACATACACGCTGCTATTCGGGCTTATGTTCGGGGATGTCGGGCAAGGCGCCTTAGTCAGCGCATTGGGGCTTCTGTTGTACAAGTTAAAAGGACTCGCGCTGGGCGCCATCATGGCGGTCATAGGAGTTTCAAGCATGCTTTTCGGATTCCTGTACGGAAGCGTATTCGGATTTGAAGATTGGATTCCCGCGATTTGGCGAAGACCCAACGATAACATAACCTACACTTTGTTTTTTGCGGTAGGAATAGGGATTTTCCTGATATTTTCCGCTATGGCGCTCAACATTGCCAACTCCATAAAGCAGAAAAACTGGGCTAAGCTCGTTTTCAGCCCGAACGGAGCTGCCGGGTTCGTATTCTACGCGGCAGTGATTTCCCTTGTGCTTTCAATTGTTCTCGGACATCCGTTCATTACGGTATCCATTGCAATAGCATTCATCATCGCGCCTTTGATTCTCATAGCGTTTAGGGAGCCGCTCACGAAACTTGCGGCGCGCAAAAAAATAAAGCTGGAGTCAACAGTTCCGATGTTCATTCTCGAGACGGTAATTGAGCTTTTTGAAGTGCTTCTGACCTACTTTACAAATACGGTTTCCTTTGTCCGCGTAGGGGCCTTTGCGCTTTCCCACGCAGGAATGATGAGCGTCGTCCTCCTTTTAAGCCGATCCGAGGCTGGGACGTTTAATCCCATGGTAATCGTTCTGGGAAATGCGGTTGTCATAGCTCTGGAAGGCTTAGTTGTAGGCATTCAGGTGCTCAGGCTCCAGTTCTACGAAATGTTCAGCAGGTTCTTTGAAGGGGAGGGCAGGGCCTTTGAGTCTTACAAGGGCGCAAAGCCGTCAAAATAAAACATTGCGCTTAATCGCAACTATTAAATTCAGGAGGCTGTATATATGTTCGCACTGTTCGTTCTTCTTCTTTTAAGCATAGCGCTTCCGCTTTCCTTCTACCTCTTCTTAGGAGAAAAAAAGCCGGAAAGGTTCAAAGCTGCGCTGGCCGTCAATACGATTTCTTTTTTTGGAATCTTAGTCATTGCGTCCGCTTTCATGTTTTCAGGAAGCGCGTTCGCATCGGAAGCCGCGGTTGCCACTGCTGAGGCGGCATCCACGGCCTCTGACAAGGGAATGGCTTTTCTAGCCGCAGCTTTGGTCACGGGTCTCTGCACTATCGGCACAGGCATAGCTACAGGCCAGGCGGCCTCTGCGGCGCTCGGGGCTTTAAGCGAAAATGAGAAAATCATGGGCAAGGCTCTCATTTTCGTTTCCTTGTGCGAAGGAATAGCCATATACGGGCTTTTGATCTCCTTTACAATACTGGGGCGTGTATGATGAATGAAAATATACCTGATAAGCGACAATGTGGACACCCGTACAGGCCTGAGACTTGTGGGCGTCGACGGCGCGGTGGTTCACACTCAGGATGAGCTTAAGGCGCAGCTTGACAAAGTAGTGAGCGATAAAGACATAGGAATAGTTTTGATTATGGAAAAGCTGTCCAAGCAGTTTCCGGACATAATGAAAGAAATCAAGCTGACCATGACGGTGCCGCTGATTGTAGAAATCCCTGACAGGCACGGTACGGGCCGGACAAAGGATTTCCTTGCCGCGTATGTCAGGGACGCCATAGGGGTGAAGCTGGAGTAAGCGCCAAGATGCAAGCAACTGGAGGCATTTATGAAGATAAAAGAAAAGCTCGCCTTTTTTTCAAAAATGGCTGCGCAGGAAGCCGAACAGCAGCGCAAAGCCATCCTTACCGACATTGAAGGGCAGATGAATGAAGCTGTCGCTGAAATAACAATGGAGGCGGAAAAGCAGGCCGCCAAAAGAATACAAAGTGAAAGCTTCAAAATCGCTCAGATGAAGAACAAAGAAGTCATCCGCGCCGCGACGCAAGCGAAGAGATCGGTTGTCGACTTGAGGGCCAGCTTGATTGACGATTTGTTCAACAATGCGCTGGCCAGGGTGAAAGCCTACACATTGACTCCGGAATACAGAGAGAGAATTTCAGAAGAAATCAAGGAGCTTGCTTTAAAGCGCCAGAATTTCAAGGTTCTCTTAATGGAGCGAGACGCGGATTTTCATTCCGATTTTTCCAGCTGCTCCGATTTTGAAGCGGTCAAGGAGGATTTCATTGGCGGATTCAAGCTCTTATTGGAAGATAGGAACGCTCTGGAGGATCACACTTATCTTACCCGCCTTATAGAAGCGCGAGCCGAGTTCAATGAGCTCAAGTTCGGCGAAACGCAGGGCGGCGCTTCAGATGTCGGGGAGGCGAAGTGATGAAGGATGAATTCGGCGTCATTTACGGCATAAACGGGCCTATACTGAGCGTTTCAGGCTATGACGGCTATAAAATGTCAGAAATGGTCCTTATAGGCGAGGAGGGGCTCATAGGCGAGGTCATAGGAATTGAAGCGGAAAAGTCGACCATCCAGGTCTTTGAAGACACCTCCGGCCTAAGGCCCGGAGCTCCCGTCTTCTCGACCGGAGGCCAGCTATCTGTATCATTGGGGCCCGGCATGATAGGAAACATATTCGATGGCATTCAACGCCCTCTCAAGTCAATAGAAAAAGACTCCGGCGTCTTCATATCCAGAGGAGTGCATGTTGACAGCCTGGACATGGATCGCAAATGGAGCCTTCAAACGCTGGCTTCGGAAGGGGATCAAGCCTTTCCCGGAATGGTGATAGCGCAGGTCAAGGAGACGGAGTCCATTATCTGCCGAATTATGATTCCTCCTGATATTAGGGGAGTGATAAAATCAATCGTCCCAGACGGAAGCTATACCCTGAGGGACGCAATAGCAGTGGTGGAAGTCTCGGCAAGCGCGGCCCAGGAGTTTGAGCCTCTTCCCGATTCCCCATCCAAGTTTGAACTGAAGGAAATCCGCATGGTGCAGAAATGGCCCATCAGGGTTCCAAGGCCTGTAGATAAGAGAAAGATAGTCGATCGCCCTCTTATTACAGGGCAGCGCATCATCGACACGCTTTTTCCCATAGGAAAGGGCGGAATGGCCGCCATACCCGGAGGATTCGGAACAGGCAAGACCATGACCCAGCATCAGCTTGCCAAGTGGTCCGATGCGGACATCATCGTCTATATCGGATGCGGAGAGCGCGGCAACGAGATGACGGAAGTTCTCGAGGACTTTTCAGAGCTCAAGGATCCGCGAACTAAAAGGGCTCTCATGGATAGAACCATACTTATCGCCAACACTTCGAACATGCCAGTTGCCGCGCGCGAAGCCAGCATCTACACAGGAATCGCCATCGCGGAGTTTTATCGCGACATGGGCTACCATGTGGCTATCATGGCGGATTCAACTTCCAGATGGGCTGAAGCGCTTCGGGAGCTATCCGGGCGCCTGGAAGAGATGCCTGCGGAAGAAGGCTTTCCAGCTTATTTGGCATCTCGCCTGTCAAGCTTTTATGAGAGGGCGGGATCTGTCACCACCCTGAGCGGCGCTGACGCATCCGTCACCATAATAGGCGCCGTGTCTCCGCAGGGAGCGGATTTCTCAGAGCCAGTCACGCAGAACACCAAGCGGTTTGTGAGAGTCTTTTGGGCTCTCGACAGATCTCTGGCGTATGCAAGGCACTTCCCGGCCATACAGTGGCTCACCAGCTACAGCGAGTATCTGGACGACATGGAGGAGTGGTACCGCGACAACGTAGGAAGCGACTTTCTGGCTCACAGGCAGAGCATCCTAAAGATTTTATATGAAGAAAGCGAATTGATGGAAATTGTAAAGCTCATAGGCTCTGACGTGCTCCCAGATTCTCAGAGGCTCACGCTTGAGATGGCCAGAGTCATCCGCCTGGGATTCGTGCAGCAAAATGCGTACCATATGTTTGATACATATGTGCCGTTTGCGAAGCAGCTTAAAATGATGGAGATTATTTTGCATTTGAACGAGACATGCTGGAAGCTTGTAAAGCTGGGAATCTCGATGAATGTTTTGAAATCTGAGGATATCTTTGAAAGAGTGATCGCCATCAAGTACAATGTAGGAAACGACGATCTGGATAAGCTCGAAGGATATATTAGCGACATAGATGATTTCTATGGCAGGCTGTACGAAAAGAACGCCTAGAGGGGTCTGATTCCATGGAATATATTGGATTAAGCGAAATAAGAGGCGGCTCCTTGATTATGCTTGAAGGCGTGGAGAATCCGGCTTATGATGAGGTAGTGGAGATTAAGATCGATGGCGGCAAGAGCAAGAAAGGCCGCGTTGTTCAAATATTCGGTGACAAAGTCGCAATTCAGGTGTTCGAGGGTACTGATGAGCTGTCTTTGCATAATACCATCACTAAATTCACGGGGCGTCCGATGGAAATCAAGCTCTCCGAAGAGATATTAGGACGCGTTTTCGACGGCATAGGCCGCCCGATAGACGGCATGGGAGAGATATACGCCGAATGCCGCAGAGACATAAACGGCAAGGCTATAAACCCAGTTTCCCGCATCTATCCCCGAAACTTCATTCAAACGGGCATATCAGCCATTGACGGGCTTGCAACGCTTATTAGGGGCCAGAAGCTTCCAATCTTCTCCGGAAACGGCCTTCCCCATGACCAGCTGGCAGCCCAGCTGGTCCGCCAGGCTTCCTTGGGAGGCGGCGCGACCGAAGGGTTTGCGGTGGTATTTGCGGCGATGGGAGTAAAATACGACGTAGCGGACTTTTTCAGGCGCACGTTTGAAGAGAGCGGCGCGATAGAGCGCGTGGCCATGTTCTTGAACCTTGCCAACGACCCTGTAGTTGAGCGCCTTGCCACACCCAGAGCCGCGCTTACCGCGGCAGAATACCTCGCATACGAGAAGGGAATGCATATACTGGTTATACTTACAGATATGACATCCTACGCCGAGGCCCTCAGGGAAATATCTTCCTCAAGAGGAGAAATTCCAAGCAGAAAGGGCTATCCGGGATATCTGTACTCTGAACTCGCGTCATTGTTCGAGCGAGCGGGCATTGTGAGAAACGGCAAAGGATCGGTAACGCAAATCCCTATTCTTACCATGCCCAATGATGACATCACGCACCCCGTCCCAGATCTTACCGGATACATCACCGAAGGGCAGATTGTGCTTGAAAGATCCGTAAATCAAAAAGGCGTATATCCCCCTATAAACATACTCCCGTCGCTTTCGCGCCTGATGAAGGACGGCATCGGCAAGGGATACACCAGGGAAGATCATCCGGATCTGGCCAACCAGATTTTCTCATCCTACGCGCATGTGAGCGACATCAGGGCGCTCGCTTCGGTCATAGGCGAAGATGAGCTCTCTGATATAGATAAAAGATACATTCAATTTGGAAGCCTGCTGGAGACACATTTCATAAATCAGAACAAATATGAAAACCGCGGCATTTCCCAGACAATACAGCTTGGATGGGATATCCTCGGCGTACTTCCGCGTTCGGAACTGGATAGGATAGCAACCGATACGCTCGATAAATACTATCATCCTATGACCATGTCAGATTTTTAAGGGGAGGGTTTTTTTGGATCAAACTTCTTTTCCAACCAAGGGGAACCTTATCCTGGCAAAAAACACTCTCCAGCTGTCAAAGCAGGGATATGAGCTCATGGATAAAAAGCGCAACGTTCTTATCAGGGAAATTATGGAGTTAAACGCAAAGGCCAAGGATCTGCAGGAAAGCATAGACCTTGTGTTTGCCCACGCCTACGCCGCTCTCCAAAGGGCCAACATAGAGATGGGCATCAGCAATGTCGAGCGCTTCAGCTACGGCGTGCCGCAAGAGAATACGATACGCATCAAGTCAAGAAGCATCATGGGCGTTGAGATTCCCCTTGCAAGCTATGACAACAGCACATCAGGCACCCCGAACTTTGGCTTCGGAAACACTTCGGCATCCCTGGATGAAGCCTATTCCAAGTTCAACGAGGTTAAGGATCTCATAATATCCCTCGCCAGCATCGAAAACTCAGCCTACCGCTTGGCTGTAAGCATAAAGAAGACTCAAAAACGAGCGAATGCGCTTAAAAACATCACAATACCCAAGTACGAGAGCTTGGTCAAGAATATCCAGGAAACCCTCGAGGAAAGGGACAGAGACGAATTTACGAGGCTTAAGGTCATAAAGAAAAAGAAATGAGCGTATTGATGCGCGCTCTGATGAATATCAGATCCAGGGCAAGGGATAAGAGGCGCGGGAGCTTTCGCACCCGCGCCTCTTATCCCTTGCCCCCATTTTTATCATTCTGCCTGTGCCAGGCCGCGATTTCGTCCATGCGAGCCTTGCATCTCCCCTCATGACCCTGCATGGTCGGGCAGTAGTACTCCCTCTTGGCGAGGGCATCCGGCAAGCATGTAATATCAGTCAGCTTGTCGGCATAGTCATGCGCATACTTGTAACCTTCTCCGTAATGCAGATCTTTCATGAGCTTTGTCGGGGCGTTTCTTATCTGCAGAGGCACCGGCTCGGCCAGCGTCTCCAGAGCATCCTTCTTAGCGCTTAAATACGCTGCTTCAAGGCTGTTGGACTTAGGCGCCAGCGAGCAGTATACTGCCGCATGGGTCAAATGGACATTGCACTCAGGCATTCCAAGGAAATGGCATGCATTGTACGCCGCTACGGAAACCTCCAAGGCCCGGCTGTCAGCCATGCCCACATCCTCGCTCGCAAATCGCACAATCCGCCTGGCAATATAAAGCGGATCCTCGCCGCCTTCAAGCATCCTTGCAAGCCAGTATACCGCCGCTTGGACGTCGCTGTTCCTCATCGACTTGTGCAAGGCGCTGATAAGGTTGTAATGCTCCTCTCCTGACTTGTCGTACATCAAAAGCTTTCTGCTTAGGCACTGCTGAATGAGATCCTTCGCGATAAAGCCGTCAGGGCTGTTGTCGGCCGCCATTTCCAGAGTGTTGAGAAGCGCTCTGGCATCCCCGTTGGAAAAAGCCGCTATGGATCTCAGCAGTTCATCGGATATTGCTATCTTGGCATTTCCAAAGCCTTTCTCAATCGCCCTTCTGCCTACATTCACAAGCTCATCTTCCGTCAGCTGCTTTAGGACAAA